>NZ_KV836085.1:24257-92808 GCF_001838215.1 Corynebacterium sp. HMSC061H03 | reverse complement strand
TTTGTCATAAACGCAGTCAGTAACTCGGATTGGCCCGCTGTCGCCAATGTCGGTGCGCGCCACCTGCTCGATATGTGCGACAATGGACAGCAGCAGTAGTACCGGGAGTTCGCTCCGGCGGATGAGATATTCCGCATGTGATCGCTGAATCCCCGAGTCAGCCGGAAGGCCTGCCAATAAGACTTTCATAATTGTTCATCGTTTTCGGCCCTCTATCTGCGCATATGGTGCAAATGAAGTGGCTGTCGCAACATCGTTGCTCCGCCTGGTTTCCAAGGCCACAACGGATGTAGGCGCACATGGAATGACAAAGAGTGTGCTTCCTGTTGTCGGGTTTTGCGTGGTGGGGTGTCAAGGAGAAACAAATACAGTGGCAAATTTCAGCCAGGATGTTGTCGCTAAGGCACGCGAATTTGATCGTGAGTCAGCGGCTCTGAAAACCCGAGTCCACCACCTGGCCAAGAGCTTGGGGTTGACCTCGAAGGAAACCATCGAAGCACTGGGGCACGCGGGGATCGTCGTAAAGTCCGCTGCGTCCACCATTAATCAAAATCAGCTCGACGCAGTGCTGAATTTCATCGGCGATCATCCAGAGGATGCCTCGCTTGACGACGGATCCGCTGCGACCAAGCCAACCGGCGAAAAGCCAGCCGCGAAGGAAAAACAGTCGGCAGGTAAGCCGAACGCGGCAGATGAGAAGTCAGACGAGCAAACTGCAGCTAAGTCCGAGAAGAAGCCAGCTGCGAAGAAGAGCGGCAAGAAGTCGGCTGCGAAGAAGGACACAAAGAAGGCTGCGCCGAAGGCAGAAAAGAAGGCCGACCAGAAGGCAGCTCAGAGCGAAGCGGAGTCGGACGCAGCGCCTGCCGAGGAAGTGACCGAGAAGAAGGACACCAAGAAGTCCTCGGCTAAGAAATCCTCGGCAAACCAGAGCGCAGAGAAGCAGGCTGAAGAGAAGCAGAGCGCAGAGAAGAAGAGCACGACTAAGAAGCGAGCAACGCGTAAGCGGGCTGTGAAGAAGACCGCTGGCGCTCCGGAAGAAACCGCTGCGAAGGACGAGCAGAAGGACTCGAACTCGGTCGTCGAGGAAGCTGTTGAGGCTGTAGTTCAGTCGTCGTCGAAGAAGGCTGCAGATAAGAATGCTTCCGATAAGAAGGCTGCCGACACCGTAGCCGAGACCGCTGAGAAAACCTTCGCTGAGGAAGCTTCCGCCGAAGCACCTGCTGCAAAGAGCGCTGCAGTGACCACACGTCGTGGTCGCCGAGTTCGCCGTGCGGTCCGCACGACCAGCGCTCCAGCAGCAGAGGAAATTCAGGAAGCGCAAGAGCCGCAGAAAACGCAAGAGCCGCAGGATACGCAGGCAACTCAGAGCGAAGCCCTGCAGGACATCGAGCCGCCGGTAGTCCCGGAGCCGCCGGTTGCGGAAGAGCAGACCGCGTTTGCGCCTATCTTCCTGGCGCCGCAGGCTGTTCCGGCCTCGGCCAAGGATTCGGCCACCGAGGATGCTGCTTCGGCTGACAGCGGTGCCTCCAACCAGGGCACCGATGACAACGCGGGGGAGGGGCAGGACGGCTCGTCGTCAAGCGAAACGGAGCGTCAGCCGCGCCCGCGTCGTCGCCGTCGTGGACGTGGGCGTCGTAATGATGACGCGCAACAAGCGGAGAAGACCACCGAAAACACAGAGCGCGAGGAAGAGGAAACCCGCGATGAGGTCGAGGAACCGCAGGCGATTAAGGGATCGACTCGCCTGGAGGCGCAGCGACGTCGCCGTATCGAGCGTCGTGAGGAATCGCGCAAGCGCCACGTAATCTCGGAGGCGGAATTCCTGGCTCGTCGTGAGTCGGTGGAGCGCACGATGGTGGTGCGTGAGCGCAAGCGCCATGACCACGCGGGCATTGTCACTGAGGTGGGTGTGCTGGAAGACGACCTGTTGGTCGAGCACTTCGTTACCTCTGACACGCAGACCACGCAGATCGGCAATATCTACCTCGGTCGCGTGCAGAACGTCCTGCCCAGCATGGAAGCGGCGTTCATCGATATCGGAACCGACCGCAACGGTGTCATTTACGTAGGTGACCTGAACTGGAAGCTGCTGGGCACGAAGTCGCGTTCGCGCAAGATTGAACATGCGCTGAAGGCCGGCGACCAGATTCTGGTCCAGGTGTCCAAGGACCCGATTGGTCACAAGGGTGCGCGTCTGACCACCCACATTTCGATGGCTGGTCGATTCCTGGTGTACGTGCCGGGCGGCCGTAGCGCGGGTATTTCCCGCAAGCTGCCGGAGCCGGAGCGCAAGCGCCTGAAGTCGATTCTGAGCGAGGTTACGCCGGAGGGCTCAGGCACGATTATCCGCACTGCAGCCGAGGGCGTGTCCAAGGAGGCCATCGAGGCCGACATTAAGCGACTGGAGTCGCAGTGGCAGGAGATCTGGGAAGCCTCCGAGGCGGCGAAGGCCAAGCGCGGAGCAAAGCCGATTGCGCTCTACGAAGAGCCGGACATGCTGGTCAAGGTCGTCCGCGACGTCTTCAACGAGGACTTCTCGCGTCTCGTGGTTGAGGGCGACCGTCCGTGGAACACGGTGACCGATTACATCGGCGACCTGGCACCGGAGCTGGAGCCGCGTCTGCAGCGCTACTTCGCCAAGGAGCACGGCGGCGCTGATGTCTTCGAGCACTTCCGCATCGACGAGCAGCTGGCCAAGGCACTCGACCGCAAGGTCTGGCTGCCCTCGGGTGGCACGCTGGTCATCGACCGAACTGAGGCCATGACGGTCATCGACGTCAACACCGGTAAGTTCACCGGCGCTGGCGGAAACCTGGAAGAGACGGTCACTCGCAACAACCTCGAGGCCGCTGAGGAAATCGTCCGCCAGATGCGCCTACGCGATCTGGGCGGCATGATCGTCGTCGACTTCATCGACATGGTGTTGCCGGAAAACCAGGACTTGGTGCTGCGCCGCCTGAAGGAGGCTCTCGGCCGCGACCGCTCGCGTCACGAGGTCTCCGAGGTCACTTCACTCGGCCTCGTCCAGATGACACGCAAGCGTCTGGGCACAGGCCTGCTGGAGACCTTCTCCACACCGTGTAGCTGCTGTAATGGGCGCGGTCTGATTATCCACATCGACCCGGTCGAGCAGGACAATCAGGGTCGTGGGCACAAGAACGGTCGCCGCAACGAAGAGCAGGGTAAGTCCAAGCGCCGCAACAAGTCGCGCTCGGAACACAATCCCGCTAACCACCCGGCCGCGTTGGCTATGCACCGTATTCAGGGCGATCAGGAAGGCTCTTCCAAGGCGACGCTTGACGACGCCGCGGAGACCAACCAGCACGATAAGGAAGCAGCCGACAAGCGTGTTGCAGCTGCTGTTGAAGCGGTAATTGTCTCTTCCGAGAACGATGAGCCGAAGCCACCGCGTCGTCGCCGAGCTCGTAGGAGTCAGGGGCGAAACGGTGAGCAGCGTCAGGACGGTAACGAGCGTCAAGAGCGCCGCGATCGTAACGAGCAATCGGACAACTCCAATGATCTGGCTGCTCTGGCTGCCGCAGCTGTTGCGGAAGCCCGTGAGAAGGATCCGGAAGAGCCATCGGATGACCGTTACATGCCGCAGGAGGGGCAGCGCCGCCGCCGGCGGGCTACGCGTCGCCGGGTAGCGCAGCATGTCGCTGTTGATTCGGCTGCACGCGACGCAGATGATCGCGACGAAGAACATAGCAATCGTCGCAAGCGTTCGGAGCGCCCGGCCCGCGCTGAGCGTGCCGAGCGTGCTGACCACGGTGGCACCGGTGGAGGCCACGGAGACGCCGAACGCTCCAGCAGCGCTAGTGCTCGACGTCGCCGACGTCGCGCTGTTCGGCGTACGGCTGTGGATGAGACTCCTGCGCTCCAGGCAGAGTCGCAGGCAGCTTCCATCGCGGATGTGAGGGAGCCAGCCAAGGAGGACAAGGGCGGCAACGCTAACAAGTCCGGTAAGGCTGCGGCCACGGGGTCCCAGACCTATGAAGAGGCCAAGGAGGCATTCGAGCGTTCTCCACGTCGTCGTCGTCCGACTCGCGGTAACTCCCGCTCGGATCGCGCACCGCGTCGCGAGGATTTCGAGTCCGCTAAGCCTAAGGCGGAAGCTGAAGGCAGCGAACGCAGCGCCAACCGCAGTGGCGGTAGCCGCCGCTCGGGCAAGTCACGGGTTGAGGTTGTAGCGGTTCAGGGCACGGGAGCTCGCCGCAGTCGCCGTCGGGCGGTGCGCAGGGTCTCGTCGCAAAGCGATGCCGGAGCGACTGCGCCGAAGCAGCGACAGGGCGCTTCAAACCGCGCTACTAAGCCAGAGCAGAAGCAGGCTAAGGCGCCGCAGACGAAATCGGCCAATCGTCGCCGTCGCGTGCGTCGTGCGGTGCGCCGAAGCGGCCAGAGCTAGGTATTAAAAATCTGGAGTAAGTCGAGATAGGAGGCTGTTTTCCGTCCCTTGAAGCAGGGGGTGGAATGCGGCGTCGGAAACTGCCCGAGAAGACCGTGAAAACCAGTGGGGGACAGGGTCTTGCTTGGGCAGTTTGTAATTTGGGGGGATTTTTCGCTACTCTTGACCAGTCGCTGATTGGTAGGCGTATCTGGTCATGCCCACTGGTGCTTGACGCTCTAGTGGTAAGGAAACGGCCAGAGCGGGGAAATCTACTCGGATTTGGCTTTCGGGTATGTCCCTGAAGTGTGATGCACACGCAACTAATCGCAATTCCATTGTCCAGTCAAGGAATTACAAAGATTCCTTGAGTCGAGTTTCTCAGATAAAGGGGTAGCCCTCCTATGTACGCGATCGTCAAGACCGGCGGCAAGCAGTACAAGGTTGCCGAAGGTGACCTCGTCAAGGTCGAGAAGATCGAGGGTGAGCCAGGTTCGTCCGTGGCTCTCACCCCGGTTCTGCTCGTCGATGGCGCAGATGTCATTGCGGATGCCGACAAGCTTGCCAACGTTACCGTTAACGCTGAGATCGTCGAGGCCGCCAAGGGCCCGAAGATCCGCGGCATGCACTACAAGAACAAGACCGGCTACAAGCGCCGCTACGGCCACCGTCAGCCGCTCACTGTTCTGAAGATCACCGGCGTCTCCAAGTAAACCGCCGAGATTCCAATTAGCTTTTCCCTAGGAGAAAATCATGGCTCATAAGAAGGGTGCATCCAGCACTAGCAACGGCCGCGACTCCGAAGCTAAGCGCCTCGGCGTGAAGCGCTTCGGTGGCCAGCAGGTTAAGGCAGGCGAGATTCTCGTTCGTCAGCGCGGTACCTCGTTCCACCCGGGTGAGAACGTTGGCCGTGGCGGCGACGACACTCTCTTCGCTCTGAAGGCAGGCGCAGTCGAGTTCGGTACCCGCCGCAACCGCCGCATTGTCAGCATCGTTGAGAATAACTCCTAAGAACAACCCTCGGTTGTCCACGTAGGATTACTGCAACGTTGAATTTGAGGCAGGTTTAGCTGCCTTGCAGAAGAGCCGATTCCTTTCCCACTGCGAAAGGTAATCGGCTCTTTTGTTGTTTATGTACTGTTTCGCGCTGTTAGGTTGCAAGGCAGCGTTTTGTTACCGCCTAGACTTCTGCCCGTCGGCTCGCTTAAATTAGGGCATTACTCCAGGCACTAGATGATGGCTCTCCGCTCGGAAGTGTGTGTGATTTTATGTCTCGTTTCGTAGATCGTGTCGTGCTGCATTTGCAGGCCGGCGACGGTGGGCACGGCTGTAACTCGGTGCTGCGTGAAAAGTTCAAGCCACTCGGCGGTCCCGACGGCGGTAACGGCGGCCACGGTGGCGACATTGTGCTTGTGGTAGACCCCCAGATCCATACTCTGATGGACTTTCACTTCCACCCCCATATCAAGGCTGCCAACGGTAAGCCGGGCGCTGGCGATCACCGCAACGGCGCTCGTGGTGAGGATCTGGTTCTCGGAGTGCCGGAGGGCACGGTTGTGATGACCGAGGATGGGGAAGTGCTCGCGGACATGACCGGTAAGTGCGCCCGCTTCATTGCTGCTGAGGGCGGTTACGGCGGCCTGGGCAACGCAGCGCTGGCGAACAAGAATCGCCGTGCGCCGGGCTTCGCGCTGCTCGGTGAACCGGGCGAGGCCAAGGATCTTGTCTTGGAGCTCAAGTCCATGGCGGACGTAGGTCTGGTTGGTTTCCCGTCAGCCGGAAAGTCGTCGCTGGTTAGCACCTTGAGCGCTGCTAAGCCGAAGATTGGTGACTACCCGTTTACTACGCTGCAGCCGAACCTGGGTGTAGTCAATGTTGGCTACGAGTCCTTCACTATCGCAGATGTGCCAGGTCTAATCCCGGGAGCCTCTGAGGGACGTGGCCTTGGCTTGGACTTCCTGCGTCACATTGAGCGCTGTGCTGTGCTGGCGCATGTGGTGGACGCTGCTGCGCTGGAGGGCGACCGCGATCCGGTCTCTGACATCAAGGCGTTGGAGACGGAACTTGCTAACTACCAGTCGGTGCTGAAGGCCGACGTGGGGCTTGGGGATCTCGCAGAGCGCCCCCGCGTTATCGTGCTGAACAAGATTGATCTGCCCGATGCTCGCGAAATGATTGATATGCAGCGCGAGGAGCTGGAGAAGTTCGGCTGGCCGGTCTACGAGATTTCTACGGTGACGCACGAGGGGCTCAAGGAGCTGACCTACGGCCTGAAGGATCAGATTACTGCCTACCGAAAGGCGCATCCGCTGCCGACAGAGCAGGAACCCCGTGCGGTCATCCGCCCCGAAGGTGTGCGTGGCAAGAAGCGCGAAGGTGCGGACTTCACTATCGAGCGCGATCCGAATACCCCAGACGGGTTCATTGTGCGCGGTCGCAAGCCGGAGCGCTGGATTAACCAGACGGACTTCGAAAACGACGAGGCCGTCGGCTACTTGGCTGACCGTCTGGCTAAGCTCGGTGTCGAAGAGGCACTGGCAGAGGCTGGGGCGACGGTTGGCTGCCCGGTGACGATTTCCTATCTCACTTTCGAGTGGTACCCACAGCAGGTCGCGGGCACCGATGACTTCGTGCCTAGTGGCCGTGGTACTGACGATCGTCTCTACGTTAACGAGCGCACTAGTGCCGAGCAGCGTAAACGTGCATCGCAGGCCCGCCGTGGTCTGATTGACGAGTACGATTTCGGAGATGGTGAAGAGGCTATTCGCGACCGGTACTCATAGTCGCGGGCGACAGCGCCGTCGGCAAGCGAAGACTTCAAACTTGCATTTTGTCATTGATTGTTTAAACAATTATATGGTCAGAATTACATTAGACCGTCATGTTTTCCATTAGTGAAATGAGTGAGTCAGTTATCCCTTCCGACACCGTTGCCAACGATGTTGACGTCACTGGAGCAGATGCATTAGATGCCCCGGTAGCTACCGCGCCGAAGCCTGAATCGGACGCGCCGATTTCCCGTGAGGAGGTCGACGAGCTGCTTCACGACAATCCCGAATCCACCGCCGCTGAGATTGAAAAAGCGACCGAGAATTTATCTCCGGGAACCAAGGGCGGTTTCGATTCCGAGACTCGTGAGGCAATTCGGACTGCGAAGCGTGTCGTGGTGAAGATTGGTTCTTCCTCGTTGACCGGACCTGACGGGCGTACCGATCCCGAGCGCATCGACTTCATCGCCGATGCCCTGGAAAAGCGTATGGGCATTAGCGATGTCATCGTTGTGTCCTCCGGTGCGGTGGCATCCGGAATGGGGCCGCTAGGGCTGACTTCGCGTCCCACTGATTTGGCGACCAAGCAGGCGGCTGCAGCTGTCGGGCAGGTACGCCTGGCACAGGAGTGGGGGCGCTCCTTCCTGCGCTATGGTCGCACTTCTGCACAGGTGCTTTTGACCTCGGACGATGCGGGTGTGCGTTCGCGTGCTCGCAACGCCCAGCGCACTATCGACCGCCTGCGCCAGCTGGGCGCGGTGCCAATTGTCAACGAAAACGACACGGTCGCGACCTCGGAGTTCCGCTTCGGCGACAACGACCGCCTCGCCGCGCTGGTCAGTCACCTGGCGTACTGCGATGCACTGATTCTGCTTTCCGACGTCGACGGCCTCTACGACCGCAACCCGGCCGATCCAGGTGCAACTTTTGTGCCGGAGGTGCGCAGCGGTAACGACTTGCGTGGTGTTATCGCTGGTGACGGCGGTGCGCTGGGCACCGGTGGTATGGCCTCGAAGGTCTCTGCCGCACGTCTGGCTTCGCGTGCGGGTGTGCCGGTGTTGCTGACTTCGGCGTCCAACATTGAGCGAGCACTGGACCAAGCAGATGTGGGAACCGCCTTCGCCGCGAAGGACAACCGCCTGAGCGCCTGGAAGTTCTGGATGCTCTACGCAGCGGACAGCTCGGGGCTGCTTCGCCTGGACGCCGGTGCGGTCGACGCCGTAACCCGCATGCGTAAGTCGCTGCTCCCGGTCGGTATTACCTCGGTTGACGGCGAGTTCTCCGCTGGTGACATCGTCGATCTAATCGGTCCTGGTGGTGAGGTCATCGGTCGCGGCGAGGTCAATTATGACTCCGAGGAACTGCTGGGCATGATTGGCTACCACACCGAGGAATTGCCAAATGACATGCAGAAGCCTGTCGTCCATGCTGACTACCTGTCGGATTTCGCCTCCCGCGCGTAGGAGGGTGTTGCGCTGAGAGCTGCAGCGCTTAAAGACACACACCTGGGCGCGCCCGGATAGAGGTGCCTCGGCTAAGACTGGCTGGGGGAGGACTGGCTAAGTGCGGACTGCCTGAGTGAGGAACTTTCGGGCATAATCCTAAATGTGTTATCGAAGATTATTGGTGTCATCGGCGAGCTGCTCTTGACCGCTGGAGTGCTGGTGGCGCTCTTCGCCTTTTATCTGCTGTACTGGTCTGGTCTTGAAACCGGGAAAGCTCAGCAGCAGGCTCGTGATGAGCTGCAGCAGGCATGGTCCGCACCGGTGTCGGCCCCAGCTCCGGCGCCAGAAGGCACGGAGCCAGCTGTTGAGGGCTCCTGGATGCCCGGCTCCGCGGTGGCGATGATTTCGGCTCCTAAGGCCGGTTTTAGCGATTTGGTCGTATTCGAAGGTGTCTCCCAGGAAGTTTTGCGCGGTGGCCCCGGCCATTATCCGGGCACAGCCCTGCCGGGGCAGGTGGGCAACAGCTCCTACGCCGCCCACCGTGACGGCCACGGAGCTCCCTTTGACAACATTGACCGCCTGCAGACGTGCGATGACATCACCGTAGAGACGCGTGATGCTATTTACCACTACAAGGTATTGCCGGTCGACGGTATGGCTGGCGCAGGGGAGGGCTTCGACTGTGTGCCAGAAGGCACAAACGTCCCCGAGATTCCCGGTCAACACATTGTCACTCCGGACCGGGCCGATGTCCTCAATCCGGTCGGTGACGCCACTCTACTTACTCTGACCACCTGCCACCCGCAGTGGGACAACACTCATCGGCTCATTATTCACGCGGTTCTCGCCGGTGTTGAGACCAAGGAGGTCAACTAGATGTATGCAGCATATTGGCGATCCCTGCCGGGTCCGTGGTGGGTGAAAGCGATTATCACAATCGTGATTGCTGTTGTCGTGTTCCTGTTGTTGATGAATTACATCTTTCCTTGGGTTGCTGAGCTAATTCCTTCAAATGATGTCTCACTCTAGTTATGCTGGTAGGCATGACTGCTCAAACGAACGAGACTACTAATTCCAATCAACAGGGCATTGCCGAGGATTCGGCGCTTAGCCCGGAGCGTGCTGCTGAGCGCGCTGAGGTTTTAGAAAAGGCACAGCGTGCCAAGGCCGTCGCGGGAGAGCTTTCTCGCTTTACGTCGGCACGCAAGAACGAGCTCCTGCTGGCCGCAGCAGACGCGCTGGTTGCTCGTACTGAAGAGATCCTGGCGGCCAATGCCAAGGACATCGAGGCCGGTAAGTCCCGCGGTTTTAGCGACTCTCTGCTGGATCGCCTGCGTCTTGACGCCGATCGTGTTGAGGGCATTGCCGGTGGGCTGCGTCAGGTTGCAGCACTGCCGGATCCGGTGGGTGAGCTGCTGCGTGGTAGCACTCTTCCCAACGGCATTAAGCTCTCTCAGGTCCGCGTGCCACTGGGTGTGATGGGCATGGTCTACGAGGCTCGTCCGAATGTTACGGTCGATGCCTTCGGTCTGGCCCTGAAGTCGGGCAACGTGGCTCTGCTGCGCGGCTCCAAGTCCGCCGTCCACTCCAACACACAGCTGGTCGAGGTTTTGCGTGGGGTGCTGGCCAACCACGATGCGCCGGAGGACCTCGTCCAGTTGCTGCCGTGTGAGACCCACGATTCCGTGCAGGATCTCATCACTGCTCGTGGCCTGGTTGACGTGGTGATTCCGCGTGGTGGTGCCGGTTTGATTGAGGCCGTCGTGACGAAGGCAACGGTACCGACCATTGAGACCGGCACCGGTAACTGCCACATTTACATCGATGCCTCCGCAGATATCGATGAGGCAATTGCGTTGATGATTAACGGTAAGACCCGCCGTCCGAGCGTCTGTAACGCAACCGAAACGGTTCTCATTGACTCGGCGCTGTCGACGCGGGATCAGGTCCGCATTTTGGACGCGCTTGCCGACGCGGGCGTTGCAATTCACGGCGATGTCGATAACCTGGCGGCCTCCGGCTGGACTGGTGAGGTCATTCCGGCGAGGGAAGAAGACTGGTCAGATGAGTACCTCTCGCTAGACATTGCTGCGCGCATCGTCGACGGTGTGGTGGCCGCAACAGATCACATCACCGAGTACTCCTCGGGTCACACGGAGGCTATCTCCGCACGTGACTGGGGTGTGTGCCAGGAGTTCGTTGACCGTGTTGATGCTGCAGCCGTCAGCGTCAATGCCTCCACTGCATTCACCGATGGTGAGCAGTACGGTTTCGGCGCAGAGATTGGTATTTCCACTCAGAAGCTGCACGCCCGCGGCCCAATGGGGCTGCCGGAGTTGACCAGCAGCAAATGGGTTCTGGCCGGTCGTGGACAGACCCGTCCGTAGCGCCCAGGTAAAGTGCCAGTCATGGTTAAGCGCAAGAAAAGTGTGCGGTCGCGGGTACACGCCGCGTTGACAGCAAAGTCGGCGGAAGCGCCCCGGCAGCGCATTGGCGTAATGGGTGGCACTTTTGATCCCATCCACAATGGTCATTTGGTTGCCGCCAGCGAGGTGGCAGACCGTTTTGACCTGGACTTTGTGCTTTTCGTGCCCACGGGCGAGCCGTGGCAAAAGCGCGGCCGGAAGGTCTCTCACAGCGAAGACCGCTACCTGATGACGGTCATTGCCACCGCGTCGAACCCACAGTTTTCGGTCTCGCGGGTTGATATTGACCGGCCGGGTGCGACTTATACCGTCGATACGCTGCGGGATTTGAAGGTTATCTATCCCAACGCGGATCTGTTCTTCATTACAGGTGCCGATGCGCTGCAGAAGATTATGACGTGGCGGGACTGGGAGGAGATGTTCGACGCAGCAACGTTCGTCGGCGTCACTCGCCCGGGAGTTCACCTGAGTGCAGAGGACCTGGAGGGAATCGACGCCTCGCGGTTGCACCTCATCGAGATTCCCGCGATGGCTATTTCTTCCACCGACTGTCGAAAGCGTGCGGAGGCGGGACGCCCTGTTTGGTACTTGGTGCCGGATGGCGTGGTTCAGTACATCGCTAAGCGTGGTCTGTATCAGTCTGCTGAGGGCACGGTTGGTTCTGTGGGGCCCGCATCGGTGAACGCGACCTCCGAGGATGAGGCGCCGGTGGATGCGAAGTCGGATTCAGCCGACTGAAAGTTAGCAAAATCCCGCTGAGGCGGTAAGTTACAAGTACAAACGCTGTTTTTCCCGACTTTTAATCACAAGGAGCTGAAGTCTTTCGTGACTGCACAACCACGCGCCATTGAGCTGGCGACCGCCGCGGCGAAGGCCGCCGATAGCAAAAAGGGCGAGGACGTCGTTGTTCTCGATGTCTCTGGCCCGGTGGTGATTACGGACGCATTCGTCCTGGTCAGTGCTGACAATGAGCGTCTGGTTGCCGCAATCGTCGACGAAATTGAGGACGATCTGCGTGACCTCGGCGCAAAGCCGGTTCGCCGCGAAGGTGTTCGTGAAGGACGTTGGGCGCTGCTGGATTACGGCGACATTGTCGTGCATGTCTTCCGCAGCGAAGAACGCGACTTCTACGGACTGGATCGACTGTGGCGCGATTGCCCGCGCATCGAGGTCGAGGGCATCGAGCAGCCGAGCAATGAGGACGGCGAAGATTCCGCCCGCAATGCTCGTTCTATCGACGAGATTCCGCTGGCTGCCGAAAATCCGGACACGGATGAGTTTTAACTGTGGCGGGCTCACGCGAGGCACATGTGGCCGCTCGACGTCGCCTGATTATGCTGCGGCACGGGCAGACGTCGTACAACGCGACCGGTCGCATCCAGGGACAGCTGGACACGCAGCTTTCCGACGTTGGCCGCGAGCAAGCCCGTACTGCGGCGCAGTACCTGGCGGAGGCTGAACCGCGAATCACAAAAATCGTGTCCTCCGACTTGGCCCGGGCCGCCGACACCGCCCGCGCGCTAGCTGAGGCCACCGGTGCAGAGTTGAGTTTTGATAAGCGCCTGCGTGAGACCAACCTCGGTGAATGGCAAGAGCGCACCTACGACGAGATTGACTCCGCGTTTCCCGGCATGCGTGACCACTGGCGCCATAATCTCAACTGGGCGCCTAAGGGCGGCGAGACCCGCTTTGAGGTTTCCAACCGGATGCTGGCAGTCATTGCTGAGCTAGCGGACAACCCCGCGTGGGAGACAGACACTTTTGTGCTCGTGTCCCACGGGGGTGCCATTGCTGCTGCTACCGCAGCCCTGCTGCAGATGCCGCGCGACTTTTTCAGCACGTTCAACGGCCTGGGCAACACTGCGTGGGTCGAAATGGAGCAGCGCAGGCGCGTCAATGGTGAGACCTCCTGGTACCTGAATGCTTTTAACGCGAAGGTCCGTGAGCGGGAGTCGCAGGTTTTTGACTCTCCAGGAGGCCGCCATGCCCGGTGACGGTCGCGTTCGCATTGTTGTCGATGACACCGCGTGTCTGATGCCCGAAGTTGCCCGCAAGCTCGACATCACTGTGGTTCCCATTGGGCACGACATCAATGAAGACGCCGTCACCACGTCGGCAGTCAGCCCGCTGAAGCTGTGCGCCGCGTATGCGCGTGCGCTGGAACGCTCGAACAAGGACGGTTCTGATGCCGGCGTTGTTGCCCTGCATCTTGGCAAGGGAATGTCTGCGACCTGGTCTAACGCTGTCACCGCTGCTGGTGCGCTGGACCGCGTGACCATCATCGATACCGACACTGTAGGAGCGGGAGTCGGTGCCGCTGCGATCGCGGCAGCCAAGGCAGCGCGGGCCGGGGCCAGCCGTGATGAGGTTGCCGATGTCGCCCGTGATGTGCTGCAGCGCTATCGACTCTGGTTGTTTGTACCAAAGCTTGATTCGCTGCGCCGTGGTGGTCGCATCTCCGCGGGCCAAGCGATGCTCTCTACGGCTCTCGCTATCAAGCCCATCGTCGGCATTAAAGATGGCTCACTGGCACTTGTCGCCAAGTGCCGTACAGAAGCGAAGGTCAAGCAGCGCATGGTGGATTTTGCCACGAAGATGGTGCGGTCTGCGTCATCGGCGAACCGTCCTCCTGCCGTATTGCTGCATCACTCCGACGCGCTTGACGACGTCCACGAGCTCCAGGCCATGCTTGCCGAAGAGCTACCCGACGATACCCGGTTTAGAATCCTGGACTTGCCGGAGTCACTTACTGCTCATGTCGGGCAGGGAGCTTATGCAGTTGGCATGGTCTCCGGTGGCTCGATTGATTCGGATGCCATGGATTTTGAAGCAGAGATGGGTGTGACAGCGCTGCTCCATATTGTGGAGGAGAGTGACGCGGCTGTTGTTGATGCTGAGGTCGCGGACGCGGGGGAAGATGACTCTGGGGACTCAGTTGATTCCGCTGGCACCGCCGATTCAGGTGAGCCGATTACCGATCAGGCTGCGGTGAAACTGGTTGAGAATCCGGCTGCAAGTCGCAATCGAAATAAGCGAATCCATCGAACAGTCGTAACTAATGAACAGGGAATTCCGCTTTTCACCACGGCGGTTTCTAAGTTGCCAACGTGGAGCGAGAATCGCCAAGCAGCCCTGGACAAAGCTGAGCGTCTGGCGAAGGCTATCTCTGATTTGGCGCTGCGCGATAAGTCCGATCCTGAGGGAGCTGTATTTGGCACTGAAGGGGAGAAATCGCAGGAGTCGTCGTCAAGCGACACATGTGATGATGACGGCGACGAGAAAAAGAAATAGCTTCTGAACTGCGTAGATGATATGACCTGTGGATAACCTCCACAGGCCATTTTTTATCCACAGATAACGCCTCGATGAGCGTTCTCGTCGAGGTGGGGTGTGGAGCAGGGCGCTAGTGTGCGCATCGTGACGAATTTGCGGAATCGGCTGGCGGACTATCTGGAACCGATTGATCAAGGCAAGCGCATGGCGGTGGACTTTTCCACGCGCCGGGCGGTGGTGACGCCGCGGGTGGCGATGGCTGCGTGCGTTGTGATTGGGGTGTTGGCTCTGGGAGCGATCGCTGCGGTGGTGTGGCCATCGTCGCCGCAGGTAGAGATGCCAACAGTCCAGGACGCGACTGTCGCGGGGACGGCACCGGAGACGACCGTAACCTCAGTGGAGACGCCAGGCGGTCCCGGGCAGGAGATTAATGCACAGGCGGGGCTGTTGATTGTGTCGGTGGTGGGCTTGGTTGTAAATCCTGGCGTGGTGGAGGTGCCAGCGGGCGCGCGGGTGGTGGAGGCAATTGAGCGTGCGGGTGGGCTTTTGCCGGATGCTAATCCCGCAAGCGTAAATCTGGCGGCACCGCTGGTCGATGGTCAACAGATTGTGATCGGGACGGAGGCATTGCCGGCAGGGACGGTGGAGGGGAGTTCCGATGGTTCTGGCGGTTCTGGGGCCGGTGCTGCTGGCGTGGGTGGTCCGGCCGGTTCTGACGGAAAGATCAACATCAACACCGCCACCGTCACTCAGCTGGAGGAATTGCCCGGAATCGGACCCGCAACGGCGACGAAAATCATCGACTTTCGTGAAAAGAACGGGCCTTTTGCGAGTGTTGACGCGCTTGAGGAGGTTCCGGGAATCGGCCCGGCGAAGGTAGAGGCGCTGCGCGATGCCGCCACCGTCTGATTTGCGCGCTCGTGCTGGGCTCGATGTGCGGTTAGTACCAGCAGCGGTGTTGGTGTGGGCGACTGCGGTGGCGGTGATTATGCGCCCAGAATGGGCGATAGTTGTGGCACCGAGCGCAATCGTAACTGCGGTGGGGTTGCCGTTGGTGTGGCAGCGTTTGTCGTGGCGATGGGGCAGAGGTGCGGTGACCTTTGGCTGGCGAGCGATCACTACTATCCTGGTGCCAGCTGTGGCGGTCGCCAGCGTTGCGGTAGCCACGCGAGTCCGCATAACGCGAGCCCGGGCCCATGAGCTCTATCGCGACATTGGCGGGATGGCGAAAGTGCAATTGCGCCTTGTCACTGAGCCGAAAGCAACCGAGTTCGGGGCCAGTGTGAAAGCACGCATCGAAGGTCTTCCGGGACAGGTGTCGGTTTTCGGCGACGAGTCGCTGTTGGCGGTCACGAGAGACACCGTCCTCGAATCTTCCGCCGGTGTGCGCGCCGCGAGCAAACCCTGCATTAGTGGAATTCAGCTGAATCTACGCGGTGATGTTGAGGTCATCACACCACCGCAGGGGTTGGCAGCTCAGGTGCACCAGCAGCTCTTTGACTCAGCACAGAATCTCCCTGTTGGTCCCGACCGTCTCATACCCGCGATGGCCATCGGCGATGAGCGTGGTTTCACCCTCGCTGACGGCGACATGATGACCGCTTCCGGGCTTTCACATCTGTCGGCTGTCTCTGGAGCCAACGTTGCGCTCGTCGTCGGCGCCGTCGTGGTGGTCTTTTCCTGGGCTGGACCGCGGGTGCGAGTCGGAGTCGCCGCATTTGCCTTGTATGGCTTTGTAGCAATCGTGGGCACAGAACCCTCAGTGCTACGCGCAGTGGTCACCGGCTGCATCGGGCTATTGGCAATCATCGTGGGGCGAACTGGCCAAGCCATCGCAGCGCTGTCGGCTGGCATTATCGGGTTGATTCTCCTGGCACCAGACTTATCGGTGTCAGTGGGCTTCGCGCTTTCGGTCGCAGCCACCGCCGGGCTAGTCCTTCTTGCCGAGCCCCTTGCCAGACGCCTGTCCGCCACCACCGTTATGGGCACCTGGCCCGCCCCAGTAGTCCGCGCCATCGCAGTGGCAATTGCTGCACACGTGGTCACCATGCCAGTACTGGCGCTGCTCATCGGCGAAATTAGTCATGTCTCACTGCTCGCCAATCTTCTCGCCGCACCCGCCGTCGCACCCGTTACTATCGCCGGTTCTCTCGCTGCCGTTGCCGCCGCGCTGAATCTCAGTTGGCTGGTCAGCGCTCTGCTATGGTGCGCCGCGCCGTGCGCGTGGTGGATTCATCAGGTCGCACGCCTCACTGCAGGCATCATCGAGCCCGCCAATGGAGCGGTTCCGTTGGTCGTTTCCTGCGCGCTCACAGTTGCATGCTTTACGACGCTCTGGGGCTGGCCCCGTTTTGCGCTCCGCGCTGGGGCCTGTGCCGTTGTCCTGGCAGTCGGTAGTTATGCCGTTATATGGGTGTTCGGCCTCGACATTGCGCGTGCCCCAAAGGGGTGGAATCTTGCGGCCTGCGCTGAGAAGAATCAGATCGTTCTTATTCACGCGGGTGTTGTCGGAGAAACTGGTAACAATGCTGCTTCTGCTGACCGCTCTGCGCGAGATTCGGAGATCCACTCTGCACCGACTCCGCTCAGCCGGCAGTGCCGAATTGCCCTGGGGCTCACCGAGGAAAAGACGTGGTATTCCCAGGCGTTTGATGCTGCCGCTGATAATCCCACGATAGAAACCGTGGTGGTGGAATCCCCGTCATATATTGCTGAAGCAGTGAGCGGCAGAGCTCCCCCAGCACACCACTCACCCCAGTGGTTTATCGCCCGCGAGTGTGGGCCACGTGTGCGAAAAACAGTAATGACACCCGAGCACATTCCCGTGGTCTGCCCACAGCGAGATGGGCCACAAGCTCTCTATTCGAATGGTGATGTCTGGCGAGGGAGGTGAAATCCGGACTGTCCCGTAGGCTAGAAACAACAGTCGCAGGAATCAACGCGGAAAAGAGGTCGGGATTGAGCGCCGTCGCACCCGTGAATTTGATTGTGGGCAAAGAAGAGCTCCTGAAAGACCGCGCCCGCCTCGCCATTGTCGCCGCCGTCCGCGCGCAGGCGGCAACGGAGTCTGATCCAGGCGGACGCTCGGTGCCTGTGACCACCATCCGTGCAGGGGACATGACCACTGTCGACGCAGTGGAGCTTTTCAGCCCTTCGTTGTTTGGGGATGACCGCATTGTGGTTGTCACCGACTGCCAGGATGCGGGCAAGGAACCAGCGGCGCTGCTGATAGATTCTGTAAAGGATCCCGCGCCGGGCATCACGTTGATTCTCCTTCATACAGGTGAGGGACGTCAGAAGAAGATGGTGGCTGATCTGCGCAAGCTAGGCGTCCGCTTTTTCGAGGCACAACCGCTCAAACGAAACGACTTGCCCGGTTTCGTAGGTGAAGAGTTCGCCTCGCACGGGGTTAAGGTGCGTCGCGACGTTATTGATACCGTCCTAGATGCGGTCGGTTCAGATCTCCGTGAATTGGCAACCGCCATTTCCCAGCTGTGTTCGGATACCGCGGGAAAGGTCACCTCGGAAGCAGTGCGCACCTACTACGGTGCTTCGGCGGAGGTCTCAGGTTTTGAGATTGCGGAGCTCGCATTGCGTGGTCGCGGTGGGGAAGCGTTGGCCAAGATGCGCCGTGCTTTGCAGCTGGGAATGGCACCGGCACTGCTGTCGGCTGCAATCACAGGAATGGTCGGTGACGTAGCTCGGCTCCACGGGGCGCGTGGAGTCAATGCTCGTAGAGATGCCCACCGCTATGGCATGCCGCCGTGGAAGTTGGAGAAAACGCAGCGGTTGGCATCTGCCTGGTCAACCCCGGCGGTTGCTCGCGCTGTGGTTGTCGCAGCACAGCTGGATGCGGACACCAAGGGTGGCTCTTCGACGCCGGAGCTATCACTGGAACAGTCGGTGCTTCGTATCGCAGAGCTGGCGCATTCGTCCCATCGACGTTAGATAGCTCGGGGTCCTGCGGGAGCTTTATTTCCGTGGAAACTGTGCGAGTTTATGGCACTTTGATGCCGTTTTTTGGCCTATTTTTGCCATAAACGCAGTCAGTAACTTTGGCAGGGGCGGGCGGTCATTGCCATAAACGCAGTCCCTAACCCCATTCGCACGAAAAAACCGCCTCCCACCATATCCGAAATGAAATCGGAAAACAGCAGGAAGCGGTTATTTTCACGGCGTAAGCACGGCGTAAAGCAGTGCTCACACGGCGCAAGCGCAGCGCAGAAACAGCACAGCGCCAAAAGGGAATTAACCCTCCAGCTTATTGAAAGCCTTAGCCATACCGGACTTCTTGTTAGCCGCAGTGTTGCGGTGGAAGACGCCCTTGGTGACAGCCTTGTCCAGCTTGCGGGAAGCAACGCGCAGCTGAGCCTCAGCAGCAGCCTTGTCGCCAGCCTCAACAGCAGCCTGGAACTTGCGGATCTCGGTGCGGACTGCAGAGCGGATAGCCTGGTTACGCAGGCGAGCCTTCTCGTTGGTCTTGTTACGCTTGATCTGGGACTTGATGTTTGCCATCGTGAATACCTCTTGTATCCGTAGTAGTTGGAATTGTTACTGTCCGCCACCAGGAAAAACCCTGATCACAGTGCAAAATTCGGCTCGAAACTCTGCCGGTCAAACTGATCAACCAGCGCGATAAAGCTACGCACTGCGCTTATACAACGATGAAAACGCGAACCCAAGGTCCTGCCCGCGCTCGCCGCAAAGGAACGCAACGGTAAACAACTTGCAGAATTCTAGCAAACGGTCCGGCCTAATTCCAGCCGCACCTAATTCCAGCCGCCGCCCAGTTTCAGCCGCTGACTAATTCCAGCCGTAGTCTCCGCGCAGCCGGGCGGCGATGAGCTCGAAGCGCCTGCGGGGCATCATTGCACCGGCGCGGCGAATGCCAGATTCCGGGATGAGCAAGATGCGGTCCATTCGAACCCACGATGGCTTGGGGTCTTCATTCCAGAACCCGCTGCCGATAAACTGCCACTCCGGATGTTCACTGTGCTCGCTGCGTGTGGAGATCAGCATGCCCAGAAGATACTGTTCGTGGCGGCCAACCACGACCACAGCGCGCTCACGCAAAGCGGCATTTTCACCTTCGAGCTGCAGCGGAATCCACACCACTTCGCCAGGGTCGGCCTGGCCGTCCATGTCGGGGCTGTAGACGATTGTGCGGGCCAGCTCCGCTGTTGGACGTGCAATGGTTACCGAATCTCGCAGTCGAAGTAGGGCCTCCTTGGACTCGTCGGAAAGCGAGGTGTCCTGGGCGAGACCTAGCTGCGTGTTGAGCTTGAACAGCGCCTCGTCGAGTGTGTCGGGGCCGCGGAACCACTCGGTACCGGCGAAAAGACGCGCGCTGATGCGATTACGCAGGCGCCGCGGCCAGCTTTCGCGTTCATTTTGATCGGTGGACGAAGTGGAGCTCATGGAATCTAAGTCTAGAGGTTTAGTGCGGAGGGAATCGATAGGTAAGATTGTGCGTGATTGTATTTAAGCCCGGCTGGTCGGTTTTCGAGGCCGGCGCATATGGGTCGGCCAACGCCGCGACCCAATGCCCATAACGTCTTTATTTTTCGGAGTAGACCCAACGTGACCAAGAATTTTGCGGAGCAGACTTTTACGGACCCTTCACGGATTCGAAATTTCTGCATCATTGCGCACATTGACCACGGTAAGTCCACCCTGGCGGACCGAATTCTGCAGCTCTCGGGTGTTGTCGAGGCGCGCGACATGCGCGATCAGTACCTCGACAACATGGATATTGAGCGCGAACGAGGCATTACCATTAAGGCTCAGAACGTGCGCCTGCCGTGGGTTCCGCGCACAGGTAAGCACGCAGGCGAAGAAATCGTCCTGCACCTGATTGATACGCCGGGTCACGTTGACTTCACCTACGAAGTCTCGCGTGCGCTGGAGGCGTGTGAAGGCGCAATTCTGCTTGTCGACGCTGCTCAAGGCATCGAAGCGCAGACGCTGGCCAACTTGTACCTGGCCATGGAAAACGACCTGGAAATTATCCCGGTACTGAACAAGATTGACCTTCCAGCTGCGGATCCGGATAAATACGCGGAGGAAATTGCGCACATCATCGGCTGTGAACCGGAAGATGTCATGCGTGTTTCGGGCAAGACAGGTGAGGGCGTTGAGGAAATGCTCGACCGTGTCTGTGAGCTCATTCCAGCGCCGGTCGGCGATCCGGAGGCACCTGCTCGTGCACTGATTTTTGACTCCGTCTACGACACCTACCGCGGTGTGGTCACGTACATCCGTGTTGTCGATGGTCAGCTCAAGCCGCGTGAAGTCATTCAGATGATGTCCACCGGCACCAAACACGAGCTGTTGGAAATCGGCGTCGTCTCACCGCAGCCGAAGAAGTGTAAGGGTCTTGGCGTCGGCGAGGTCGGTTACCTCATCACTGGTGTGAAGGACGTTCGTCAGTCCAAGGTTGGTGATACCGTCACGCTGAACGCCACGCCGGCGGAGGAGCCGCTGGAAGGCTACGAAGAGCCAAAGCCGATGGTCTACTCCGGCCTGTTCCCGATCTCTCAGGCTGACTATCCCGACCTGCGTGATGCGTTGGAAAAGCTTCAGCTTAACGACGCTTCGTTGACATTCGAACCGGAGACCTCGGTGGCCCTTGGTTTTGGTTTCCGCGGTGGCTTCCTGGGCTTGCTGCACATGGAGATTACCCGCGCCCGCCTGGAGCGCGAGTTTGACCTGGATCTGATTTCGACGGCCCCGAACGTTGTCTACCGAGTGGTCACCGAGGACGGCTCTGAGGTCACGGTCCATAATCCGAGTGACTGGCCGGAGGGTAAGCTCCGTGAGATTTACGAGCCGATGGTTAAGTGCACCATCGTCGTGCCGAGCGAATTCGTTGGTCCCACCATGGAGCTGTGCCAGCAGAAGCGCGGTGAGATGGGTGGCATGGACTACCTGTCCGAGGACCGCGTGGAGCTGCGCTACAAGATGCCACTGGGCGAGATTATCTTTGACTTCTTCGACATGCTGAAGTCCCGCACCCGCGGTTATGCTTCGCTGAACTATGAAGATGCCGGTGAGCAGATTGCGGACCTGGTCAAGGTTGACATCCTGCTGCAGGGAGAGGCCGTCGATGCTTTCTCCGCTATCGTCCACCGCGACAACGCCCAGTGGTACGGCAACAAGATGACCAAGAAGCTGCGCGAGCTGATTCCTCGCCAGCAGTTCGAGGTCCCGGTTCAGGCTGCAATCGGTTCGAAGATTATCGCCCGTGAAAACATTCGTGCACTGCGCAAGGACGTCCTTGCCAAGTGCTACGGCGGTGACATTTCCCGTAAGCGCAAGCTGCTGGAGAAGCAGAAGGCCGGTAAGAAGCGTATGAAGAACATCGGTTCTGTCTCGGTGCCACAGGAGGCATTCGTGGCTGCGCTGTCGACCGACGAGGGCGGTAAGTAGAGGGAGCGGCTCTGCCTTCTTCGTGGAGCCTCCCAACCGGGAGGCTTAAGTTGCCTAGGTTTTGGGTGCGTTGCTGTCGTACAATCAGGCAACCTATCGCGCCTCTTTCAGAGCGCGACAGTATTGAAATACCTCAGTCGAAAGAGCTTGGCTGTGCCAGCGGCGAAACTTTCCGGAGCCACCGTTTCGCATGAGGCTAATGACAAATTGGCGTGCGTCTATCAGCAAATCTGGTTCCGTCTTAAAGATTTCACGGAGTGTTCCTATCGGCATTTCGACGCCCACAGTGTCAATGAGATTGTAAAAATGTCGTTCGAAATATATCCAAGAATGCTCACTTCTGATAATGGCGTTGTCGTAGCCTTTGTCGAGGACACATGAAGGCAGATTAAAGAAGACAAGCTGGTGCATATCTGCGATGCGCCCTTCTGGGTCATCGAAAGGGAATCTAGGAAAATAAGCTAGCTCGAGATTTCCGACGTTGAGTGTTGCGAATCGCCCACCCGAGGTATTCGGGTAGTCAGAGATTGTCCAGTACGTAGATTCCAGTTTTATTGCATCAGGGATTACGTGGCTGAGACAAAAAGCGAGATCATCTAATACAGCCGTATAGGTTTCATCGGATACCGAGGTTGGAACCTTGGAACGAAGCTTACTTGGAGTCGATGGGACTTCAGATAGGCGTAATTCTAGGTTTTCAAGTTCGTAATTGCCGTGGCCGAGTGCCCAATGGCTCTGTTCCTCGACGGTGACAACATCATCAAATTTTGAAGGCTGATTGTGGCCAAGGTTGAAAACCTTGTTCCGCAATTCAAAGCCGAGTGATTTTTGCCTAAAGATTTCTTGGTATTCCGCTTCGTCAAGATTTCCCACTGGCACCTCGCGGAACTGAATTGCTACAACGTCGTCCCAACCCTTGTGGTGGGATGAGCCGTGGACATGTGTTGCAAAACGGCTGACAACGTTTACTGATTGACCGACATATCGACAGCCATCGGCGAACTCGAGAACATAGATGCCACGTCGGTGGTTGCTGATTAGTGAGCTGATGCTCATGCCAGGTTCTAGTTCCCAGCGTTTGAAAACGATGTTGTCACCTGCAGGGTTCATGGATATTGATTTTATGGGTAGCGATTCTCCCGTAGTTAACCCTGCGCCAAACTCTCCGACTTCCGCTAGCCTGCGTGCATAACAATGAGTTTTCATTTTCCCAAAAACCTTCGACAAGCCAAAGCATATTGCTAGCGAGACTGCAGAAAGGTAAACCCCATGCCACGGAAACGGAAGAAACTGGTCGAAGATTTCGAAGAGCTGCTCGAAACCGGTGACATGGATGCGCTGAAGGCCGTCTATGACACTTGCGCGCTCGATGCGGTTTTCGGATACAACAAGGACACGGCACTCGCACTTCGGGACACCCCGCCAGAGCTCATGCGCTGGCTAATCGACCAGGGGCTCGACATAAACACCGAGAACCGCTTCGGTAAAACCGCCCTGGCAGAGCACGCAAGCCGGGGCGATACCGACAAGATGAAGGTCCTGCTCGAATGCGGTGCAGACATCGAAGCCGGCAAGCATTGGCCTCTTTTTCAAGCAGCGATGAATCATCAGCCTGAAGCCATTGCGTTTTTGTTGGAGCGCGGCGCTGATCTTCATCGTGAGAACCGTCTCTCGCATGGCCGCACAGCCTTCAAAGAGGCGGTCGCTACCGCCGATACGGATGCAGTCGGGCGAGTGCTAGACAGCATCGAGGTGCTCCTGGACGCTGGTTCGGAAATCGACGACGAAGTGCGCGAAGAGTTCACCAAGTTCGGTCGCCGCTACAACCGCCTGTCAGACAAGCAGCGCGACAAGTACCAGCCAGTCATGGATCGACTATATGAGCGCATCGGTGCTGACCGCCCGCAGGAAATCACGCCTCACGACGGCCACAGCGACATTATTGTCCCCGCAGACAAGTCGATCAACGGCCAGTTCCGATACCTCTGGAACTACCTGGTGCCGGGTGGTGGCCCAGCCGCGACTGTGCAGGGCGAAGTTATCCGCATCGTGGGCCGGCTCGGGTACGAAGCGCTGGAGATGGGCTACGTCAACTGGGACGAAGACTATGCCAAGATGATCGACTTCTGGCTGGAGACGGTTGGGGCCGCCGAGGATGCCATGGCCGTCGTAAAGCAGCGCAAAGCTGGTGAGGCGGACATTGATGCGCTGACGGAGGCGACAATCGAGTGGGTTACAGAGCACCCGCAGCCGATTGCGTTGGGCGAGGTCCCGTACCGGCGCTAACTCCCAAGAAGCTAACCCCGGTTTGGTGTTAAAAATCTGTTAATGGTTAGCCACTGCATCAATCGGTAGTGTCAGCTGATATCTTTGATGGGTGGAATCCGTATACCTAACAGCAATACTGTTTTCGATTATCGGCGGACTCGGTGCGTCGTTGCTTCGGCTGCCGCCGCTGATTGGTTTCCTTGGGGCCGGTTTTGCCGTTCATGCAATGGGGCTTGAGGAAATCCCGTTCATTGATTCGCTGGCCGAGCTTGGTGTTACCACCTTGCTGTTCACAATCGGTCTGAAGCTAAATCCGAAGGATATCGTGGCGCCACGAGTGGTCTTTTCGGGGCTTGGCCACGCGTTTTTAAACACGGTAGTTTTTGCCGTGCTGTTCGGTGTCGCCAGTTTCTTGCCGCTGCGTGAGCTCACGGGACTGTCGGTGACCGCGCTAATTTACATCGGCATCGCGACTTCATTTTCGTCGACGGTGTTTGTGATGAGCCACTTGGAGGAGCAGAACCGCGGTGCTTCGGCCATCGGACGTATCGCGATTGGTGTACTCATTCTGCAGGACATCATTGCGGTCGGCGTGCTGGTGGCATCGTCGGGTAAGACCCCGGAGCTGTGGGCGCTGGCGCTGCCACTATTGTTCTTCATTCGCCCGCTGGCGGCGCGGCTTCCCAACCGCATGTTCCGCACTGAGCTGCTGGTTCTCACCGGTATTGGTATTGCAGTGGCTTCTTACTCGGCTTTCGAACTGGCAGGGCTCTCTGGCTCGCTGGGGTCCCTGGTCGCCGGTATTCTGCTGTCTTCGCACCCAATTTCTGACCGTCTGTCGGAAGCACTGATTAGTATTCGTGAGCTACTGCTGGTCGCGTTCTTTATCGAGATTGGTCTCGGTGGTCTGCCAAGCGCGGGCGGCTACGTCATCGCTGCGATTATGGTGCTGTTCCTGGTGTTCAAGGCCACTATCTTCATCTGGATTCTCAAGCGCATGGGACTGTCGCTGCGCACGAGTGCGCTGGCGGGGCTGACGTTGAGTAACTACTCGGAGTTCGGCCTAATTGTGATGGCGGCGGCGACGCAACAGGACATTCTGCCGGAAGAATGGACCTCGATTATGGCAGTCGCCGTGGCGGGTAGCTTCATTGCCAGCTCGCTGATGGCCCCGCATGAGGACAAGCTGGTCAGCTTCCTGCAGAAGTTCGTCCCAGAAACCCCAGAGGACCGCCTGGTCCCAGAAGAGGCAACGGTCATTATTGATAACGCTGATGCCCTCATCATGGGTATGGGGCGCGTCGGCGTCGGTGTCTACGGCAGGTTGGTTAATGAGTACGGCATGAACGTCTTCGGCGTTGACTTCGATGAGGATCGCATTGAAGAGCTGCGTGAGCAGGGCTACCAGGTTATCCCGGGTGATGTGACAGACCCAGAGCTGTGGCACCACATCGAGTTGGAGAAGAAACCAGCGCTGTACGTGTTGGCGCTGTCTGAGCACGCTGAGACCTACGCGATGATTCAGAGCATCCGTAAGCAGGACACCGAAGCCGTGGTTGCTACCACCACTAAGGTGCAGAGGTTTAAGGATCAGCTTCTCAACGTTGGTGCCGACATGGCCGTCTACCTCTATGACGGTGCTGGCGAGGAGCTTGCCGACCGCGCAGTGGAAACACTTAAGCAGCGTTCGTAGCCGGATCCGTGACCCCGTGATGGGCTAGCAGGGCTGACGCGGCTAACCGCACTTTCAGATAAGCCTAAGCTGGAACTATGACTGATTTATATCTCGTGCGGCACGGCGAAACTGAGTGGTCGCGCACTGGACAGCACACATCGGTAACTGATCTTCCTCTGACTGACAACGGTCGGGAAGAAGCCGAGGCCCTGAACGGCTGGCTGGATCCGAAGGACTTTGGGCTAGTGCTGGCATCACCCCGCCAGCGTGCCCAAGAGACCGCTCGATTGGCAGGATTCCACGACTTCGAAGTCGAAGAGGATCTCGCGGAATGGTTCTACGGCGACTACGAGGGGATTACCTCGAAGGAAGTGCAGAAGACTGTTCCCGACTGGCAGATTTGGACTCACGGTGTGCCCAATGGCGAAACCGCGGAAGAAGTCCGTGAACGGGTTGAGCGCGTGGTCAAGAGGGTGCGCGAATCCGGCGAAGACAAGGCGATTTTGTTCGCCCACGGTCACTCGCTGCGTGCACTCACCACGGCCTGGCTAGAACTGCCCATTGCACTTGGCCAGTCCTTCCCGTTGAATACCGCATCCCTATCCGTGCTTGGTCGCTACCATGACCGACCTGCGGTTCTGCGCTGGAACCTCTCGCGGGGATTGTAGCGGCGTTGTACAGGTGTCTCGGTGAATTCGCCGATGCCATTCAAGCCGCCAACGCCGTCAAGCTCTGTAAGAGGTGCCTGTGAATCACAATTCCGATGCTTTCGCCCGCGTAGTCGACCGTGCCCGCGGTGTGCTCTATGGCCAGGTCATCGGCGATAACCTCGGCGCGCTAGTGGAGTTTTGTAGTGCCGAGGAGATTGCACAGCGCTACCCACACGGTGTCCGTGAACTTGCCGATGGCGGCACCCACAACATCGCCGCCGGCCAGCCCACTGATGACTCCGAAATGGCGCTGGCGCTGGCACGCTCACTGGTGCGCTGCGAAGGCTACGATGCCGCCGATGTCCGCGAGTCCTATGTGCGCTGGGCAAACTCCGACGCTTTCGACATCGGAGAGGCCACCACGGCAGCGTTGCTCCGGCGCGCGCCGAACCCGAACTCCCAGGCTAACGGCGCGCTCATGCGTATCTCACCGCTGGCTATCGCGTACTGGCGCAACCCCGCACGTGCTGGCGAACTCGCCCGCAAGGACGCCGCCATCACGCACCCGCACCCAGTGTGCATAGAGGCCAATTCACGTTACGCATCCGCGCTTGCCGACGTCATCAGCGGCGGCCTCCACCAGCCGCGCCGCGGCATTGGCGTGAGTGCGCTGATGGAGTGGCTGGCTTCCCAGCGCGCGCAGTGGGAAACCAAGTGGCAGGCCAGCGGTGCCGTGGTGGATAGCGGGGAGCCGGATTTCTCGGTGCATCAGGGATGGCTGCGCTTTGCGCTGTGGGCACTGCATGAAGAACTGCGCCGGGTAGAAGACAAAACCACGACCTTTGAGGACTCTCTGGTCCGAGTCATTGGCCGTGGCGGCGACACCGACACTAACGCGGCCATTGTTGGTGCTTTTCTCGGTGGCGTCTTTGGGGCCTCCGGCATTCCGCAGCGGTGGCGGGATGTCATTGATTCCTGCTCGCCGAAGCGAAACCGGCCCGCGCAGTATCACCCAAACGATGTTGCGGAGTTGGCGGAGAAACTGGTGGGCATGGAGAGCTAATATTCGGCGACGCACTCACTAATGAGTGGACGTATCGTCAGATTTCTTTCCACTTGACGCCGTTTCTTCTCGTCGTCCACGCCGAGCCTCCTTGGTTTACTTTTTATCCAGTTAACCCTGTATCCCGAAGATTTTCTTCATTTAGATAGTTGGCGTGGGCATTAGGGGACTCGGTGAGTCCAGCCCTCCGTGCCGTATTTGGTGTCAATAAGATGTTGCGCCGCAGCGAAGTCCTCGTCGGAAAGCGATGCTTCGGTGGCACCGTAGCGGTTGATGAATGTCTGCTTCATCGTGTCGATGACTTCCGCGCGGCTGGCACCGGTCTGGCGACGCAGCGGGTCGACGCGCTTCTTCGCGCTGCGCAGGCCCTTATCGGCAATCTTGGCCTTACCAATGCGCAGGACTTCCATCATTTTGTCGGCGTCGATGTCATAACTCATCGTGACGTGGTGAAGCACTGTCGAACCACGGCGCTTCTGTGCGGCACCACCAATCTTGCCGCCATCGGAGGTGATGTCATTGATGGGGACGTACCACGCATTGACGCCGAGCTGCGCGAGTGCAGCGATGACCCAACGGTCGAGGAACTCGTAGGATTCAACGTAGCTAAGGCCGGCGACCAGCTTCTCTGGTACATAGAGCGAGTAGGTGACGCAGTTGCCGCCCTCCATGAACATCGCGCCACCGCCGGAGAGACGACGCACCACTTGCACATCGTGCTTCTCTACACCCTCGGGCTCGAGTTCGTTGACATAAGACTGATATGAACCGATGACGGTGGCACGATCATCCCAATCCCAGAAACGCAGAGTTGGTCCGCGCTGTCCGGAATTGACTTGGTCAAGGAGGACCTCGTCGAGAGCAACATTCATCACCGTCGGCAGGACACCCGGCTGCACAACCTCCCACTCCAGATCCGTGAAGTCGACAGCCTGTGTCAGTGCGCGGCGAACGACCTGTGCCACGACGTGGGTATCAAAACCGTGCAGCCGCACCTCGCGGCCGGACTGATCCTCAAAATCCTTTAACGCTGCATCGAGGCGAGCCTGTAGGCGCTCCGTATTGTCCTCGGCAGATGCACCGAGGAGAGCGTCATTAATAATGTCGTAGGCCTCATCGGGCTCGAGGAAAAAGTCGCCCGAAATGCTTATCGACGAAATAGTGTCACCGGTGGTTTCACAATCGGCGACAACTAACTTGCCGCCGGGAACCTTCATTTCTGAGTGGAACTTCTGTGCGGGGATCATAGGTTTCGAGAGTACTCTCGCCGCGCGTTACGATGTCCTCCGTGTTTACGTCATCCTCATTAGATCAACGCGCCCGCAAAATTGTTGCCTGGGTAGCAGGCCTGAATCTTCTCGGTTTCTTCATTGAGTTAGTTGTTGCCTCAATTATTGGCTCCGCAGCTCTGTTTGCTGACGCTGCGGATTTCCTTGAGGATTTCCTCATCAACCTGCTGGTTCTCACCGCATTGGGTTGGTCGCTGGCGAGCCGTCGTAAAGCGAGCTTCGGCCTTGCCGGGCTGATTCTGATTCCGGCGATCGCGGCGTTCGGCACTGCCATCTGGAAGATGATCAGCGGTGAGCCGCCAGAGCCGCTAACGCTGTCAGTGACTGCGATTATTGCGATGGTCATCAACCTAGTCTGCGCGATTTTGCTGATGAATCTGCGCAAGGCTGACAGTGCTCTCATGCGTGGCGCGTGGTTGGCGGCTCGTAACGACGTCCTGGCGAACCTGCTCATCCTCGCCGCCGGAGTAGTCACCGTGTTCTGGTTCAGTGCATGGCCCGACATCGTCGTGGGACTTGTCATCGGTGCCATTAACCTCACGGCAGCGAAAGAAGTCTACGAGCAGGCGCGTGCCGAAGACCCCGAGCTGGAGATGGATGATGATGACGACGACTAGTGCCGGCTAGTCGTGTGTGGCGGGGTGCGGTCGAGGCCTACTTCCACATTTCCTTCTGCCACTGCGGCTTATGGGCGTAGGCGAACTCGTAGTATTCCTTGTTTTTCAGTTCGCTGGCTGCGGCCTGGTCAATTACAACCGTGGCCCGTGGGTGTAATTGCAATACGGACGCGGGCATAGAGACGCTCAGCGGGCCCTCGATGGAGGCGGCAATAGCGTGCGCCTTTGCGGTGCCGGTGGCCAGTAACAGGAGATGGCCCGCGCGTGAAATAGTGCCAAGCCCCTGGGTGACCACGTGGTACGGCACGTCGTCCGCGGAGTCGAAGAACCGGGCGTTATCCAGCACGGTCTGCGGGTGCAGCGTCTTAATGCGGGTCAGAGAACTAAAAGAGCTGGAGGGCCCGTTAAACCCGACATGCCCATTGGTGCCGATGCCCAGCAACTGAATGTCAATGCCACCGGCCTCGATAATCTTGCGTTCGTAGTCCTCGCAGGCTGCGCCGATGTCGTCCCCGAGACCATCGGGAATATGGACACGCGCCGGGTCAACATCCACGTGATCGGAAAACTCATTGTGAATCACGTGGTAGTAGCTCTGCTCATGCTCGATGGGCAGGCCCACGTATTCGTCGAGTGCGAAGAAACTGCAGTCCTTGAAAGTGACTTCACCAGCCCGATGGCGACGAATCAGTTCTCGATACGTCGCAAGCGGGGTCGATCCTGTTGCCACACCGAGGTTTCCACCTTTGTTGGCGTAGTACGCGAGGTAGTCCGAAGCGATGTTCGCGACTTCAGCCTCAGAATCGACGATGATGATTTCCATGGTGGAACACTCCAGAAAACGAGGGCTCGTGGCAGAAAATGAAAAGGGGCGGGGCAGAATTCTAGTGACTCCACAACGCTAGGCGCTACAGCCCTATTCAGACGAGGTTAATCTGCCATTGGTTAATTCCTGTAATTACACTCTGTTTTTCTTGTTTATCAACTTCTTCCGGGCAACGAAAAACACTCAGGGCAACGCCACAGTTGGCGTTACTCTGAGTGTGTTGGGGGCGTATTGTTTCTGGCCCTGGGCTACTTCACCCAGAAATTGCCGTCTTCGTCCTTGTAGATGATGTCACCAGCTTGAGCGACTTGGGTATCGTTGACCTGAAGCTCAACCAAATCCAGTGTTTCGACAATTGGTTCAACGTACACGCCACCGTCAAACCAAACCTGGAAAGCATCGGCCGAAGTCGAAGATCCTGAGAAACGGTGCTGTTCGTATTTGTGCACCGGAGCAAATGGGCAGTTAATCGCCTGTGCAATTGTCGGGGAAGCCACGACGGAGCCAAGTACGGCAGCGGCGCCGATGATAACAGCGGCGAGAGAGCGAGAGAACTTCATAGTTAATTCCTTCCCGAGTCGGGGTTATGACGCAGTTATGGGGATGCCGAAGTGCGCACTGTCGGCTGCTGTTGCTGTGGGCTAGACTGAGCCTTCTTTTTCAATGACAAGCATGCGCGCCTCGCCCTGCGGGTGCGCGACATGCTCGTCGCCGGCTTCTGCAAAACAGATAGTGCCAGGCGTTAATGTGCGTACGCATTCCTGTCCCGCATCGCGGTAGTGCATGTCGACGGCTCCGTCGACAACCACAAAGACCTCTTCGCCATCATTGATGTGCCACTTGTATGGCTGATCGCTCCAGTGGAGCCGGACGCTTGTGGCGCCAGTCATAGTGACAACATTCAGTGCACCCCACGGGCGATCAGCGGTGAAGTCTGCGGCTTCGATGAATTTCATGAGCCAATTCTAAGCGGATTTCGTCCCGAGTGGAAAGGCCTGGATGAACGGCTGCCGTCCGGTGTCTAGCGCTACCTACCGCCACTCGGCACTTGCCGGGTCAATACCTTCCTTACGGGCCTGAGCTTCAATCAACTCCAGCAGGTAGCCAGCATTGCCGCGGTAATACCGGTCAAACCGGGAATCAGCGACGTACATGCGAGCCAGCAGAATCTGCTTTTCTCGACCGGCCTCGTAGAAGCGGGTAATAGAGGCCAAGTGACGGTCAACTAGCTCGGCCGCCTCTTCGGAACCTGGCTCCACGTGTCGCTCGGCAGCGTCGGCAAGCGCATCGGCAAAATCCTTAGCCTCTGCCTCAAGAGCAGCCCAGTCGTTATCCGTCATGTTTTTCTGAGCCTGCTGGGACTGCTCCCACTCGGTGGTGTCACCCCAGCGCTCCTCAGCCTCGGCCTCTAGATTCTGCCAGTCGCGGCCCAAGAGCTCTGCCTTCGTCTTAGCTTCCATCGTGTGTCCTTCCTCAATCAGTTTGTCCAGAGACTGCACCATGTGGTGCAGGGCAGCGATCTTCTCTGTGAGAACAGTTCGCTGTGCGAGCAAACGATCTTTCCGACTTCTCGAGGAGGAATCGCAGTGGATGAACTCCTCGATAGTCTTCAACGGCACACCAGCGGCGCGATAGACCAGAATCTCCAATGCCGTGTCGATATCCTCATCGGTGTAGAGGCGGTAGTCGGACCACGTGCGATACTGCGGGCTGAGCAGCCCGATGGCATCCCAATGTCGCAGCGTGCGCGTTGTAACGCCCAGGAGCTCGGCTGCCTCGCCGATGGTGTACTCGTTGTCGTTGTTGCTCACGGGAATCATCTTTCTGTTTGACGTCGCGTCAAGGTCAAGGCCAGATGCCGGAATCAGATGAGGAAGTTTGCTGCGGCAGCCGCAGGAATGTCGTTCCCGCGATTGCCAACCTTCGGGCTCCTACCGCAAGAGCCGGAGCCTGTTGATTGCCGCCGTCACCTCCTGGAAACGAGGCTCCGCGAGATGACCTGAATTATTGAACTCAGCTGTCGCGTCGAAGAGCGAATGACAAAAATTGTCGTACTCACGCTGGATTAGCTCGATAAGGTCAGTACGCCCATCGAGCTGCTTGACGACGGCCCCCAGAATCCGGGCAATTGCTTCTGTTTGGGAGGAGCCCATCAATTGACTGACAGCGCGCAAGTCAAGATTGTCCTTGCCCACCTGAATCATCTCGAGACCACGAGCACGCGGTGGCTTAGGCGGTTTCGCACCGCGGCCACGACCATCACGCCCGCCGCCACGTCCGCCGCGGTGACCGCCACGTCCGCGACCATCGCGGCCGTCATGCCCGCCACAGCTCTCACCGGCAGGAGAGCCTGCCTGCAGTAAACGCTCACCAATCTGCGCGAATGCTGGCGAAGGTGCAGCCGGAGTGGCAGATTCGCGAAGTTCACGGGCGCGCTCGGTGACGTCGTAAGGCGTGTACGCATCCATAGCAATCACGGTGTCCGCGACATCGATGAAAGCACCAGAACCACCAGCGACGATGACCGTGGAGATCCCGTGGTCCTCCCAGAGCTCGCGGACCCGTGCGACCAGTGGAGTAATCGGCTCGCGGTCATCGGGGATGAGTCGGCGCATACGCTCATCGCGAATCATGAAGTTGGTCGCGGAGGTGTCCTCATCGATGAGCAGCACTCGCGCACCGGAACCCAGCGCCTCCATCAGACCCGCAGCTTGGGAGGTCGACCCCGACGCGTTCGCCGTGGAAAACCGGGTCGTGTCATCACCGGAGGGAAGACCGTTGATAAACGGTGAGATATCCACACCAGTGATGGCCCGGCCGTCCTCGGCACGCAGCGCAACCGCAGTCTCGTCGGCGACCACAAACTCGCGGCCATCGCCAGCGACATGGTTATATACGCCCGTGACCAGGGAGGACAGCAGCGTGGACTTACCGTGATAACCGCCACCGACAATCAACGTCACGCCCCGCGGGATGCCCATGCCGTGCACCGTTTTCCCCGAAGGTAGCTGAAAACTGTGCTGCAACGATTCCGGCGAGGTAAACGCAGTCGCACCGGGCTTTGGCAGCTGGCTATTGCCCGCCTGACGAGGCAACACGGACCCGTCTGCCACAAACCCAATCAGGTCCGCGTCCGCCACTGCACGGCGCAATGAGTTCTGGTCATACTCCAATTCCGCGGCTGCCTCGAGCGCATCGATGGGTGCGTTCACGATGGCGTCGTCAAGCGCGTCCAACAAATCCTCACAGATCAGACGCGCTGCCTCACGGCCGAGAATGCGTCGGCCGCGGGCGGGCAGTTGGATTTCCAGGCAGATCTGGAGGGCATCATCATGCTTATCGACGTCGTGCGCATCCCCACGGAGCTCAGCGACAGCTGCTCGACGCAAAACCTGCTGACCTGGGGGATCGATAAACAGACCGCGGCCATACTTCTTAAACGCGCGCACGAGGCGACGGTTCAATAAGTCGAGCTCTGCCGTGCTGAACCTGCCCGGTTGTGCGCGGGATGCGCCGCGATAGTCCAGCACTGACAGCGGAATGTGGACGCGTGCCCGTGATGCTGGGGCGTAAGGGTCGGATTGGACCTTGTCGATAAACAGTGTCGTGTCGAGATCCGGCAGGTCGTGGGAGCCACGAAGAGATTTGTATGCACCGTAGCTCTTGCCATCGAGGTTGGAAAGACGTCGATAAAGGTCAGCGGGCATATTGCTACTTTCGTTGAGGGAATTCGGTGTTCTTCCCGCGAGTGTAGCGACTGAGCGCCGGATGAGAATTGCCGTCGGGCGACACAGCGGGGCTGCCGCATACGGTAGCGCCGTTGCTACAGGCAGGTAGCGTGAGAGCCATGACTGATAGCTCGGAAGCTGACAAACCCACGGACGCAGGGAGCACCCCAGAGTCGGTGCAAAAACACGCCCGCGCGAATGCCAAGCGTTACGTTTGGGCGAACGGACTACAGAATATCGGCGATCAAATCGTCGCGGCGAAGACGCTGTTGCCATGGCTGCTGCATTCGGCTGGCGCGCCGGGCTTCTTCATCGCCATGCTTGTGCCGGTGCGCGAGTCCGGTTCGATGCTTCCGCAGGCCGCCCTCACACCTTGGGTGAAATCTCGCCCGCGCCGCACAACCGTCTGGATCGCTGGTGCTTTGGGGCAAGCCATCGCAGCAGCGCTGATTGGTCTGGCTGCGTTGTTCCTAGAAGGCACCGCGCTCGGCGTCGCTGTCATCGTCGCGCTTGCAGGCTTTGCGACGGCCCGAGCCCTGTGCTCGATGGCCTCAAAGGATGTCCAGGGCCGCACGATTCCGAAGGGGCAGCGCGGGCAGATTAGTGGCCGAGCTGCGATGTTGGGCGGTGTCGCCGCAATTATTGTTGGTGCAGTGTTGTGGATTATCCGCGACAACGTCACCAAACCAATCGTGGCGGGGCTCATCTTTGTTGCGGCACTGTCGTGGGTAGCAGCAGTTTTGATTTTCCGTGGGATTGTTGAGCCCACCAACGACGGGGACAAGGAAGAACCGAATAAAACCTGGTGGCAGGACACCTGGCGGCTCTTTAAAGAGGATAAGAACTTCCGCGACTTTGTGATCGTCCGTAGTTTGTTGCTGGTCACAGCACTATCCACGTCGTTCATCGTAACCCTAAGTGCACAGGTGGGAGCTGATCTGGAAGCCTCTGACGGTAGCGGCGGGGGAGTAAGCGCCAATGTCGGTATCTTCATGCTCGCCGCAGGCTTCGCCTCTTTGGTTGGTGGAAAAGTCGCCGGAATCTGGTCGGATAAATCCTCGAAGAAGGTGTTGACCTACTCTTCGCTGGTCGGTTCTATTGTTCTCTTTTTGTTGGTCGCAAGTGCTCACTGGCTTTCCGCCGGTGCGAACGCTTGGATTTTCCCGCTCGGCTTCTTCGCGATGTCCGTCGTCCACGCCGGTGTTCGCGTGGCTCGTTCGACCTATGTTGTGGACATGGCAGAAGGCGACAAGCGCACCGAGTATGTCGGAGCAGCCAACACCATCATGGGCGTTGTCCTGCTCATCGTCGGTGCGCTTTCGGGTGTTATCGCCAGCTTCGGCCCTGCGGCAGCTTTAATCTTCCTGGCACTAATGGGACTGGTTGGTGTCGCTATGTCCAGCAGGCTGAAGGAAGTCTCGGCGCCGCACAAGGTGACGCCTTAGCAGGGCAGTTCTTTAACAAGGCGGAAGCGCTAGCTCACACTAACCGCTACAGCCTCATCGTTCTTGCGCCTGACAATGTCAATAACCAGCGCAGTACCGATCACCGCAGCCCGCGTTTCCTCGTTCAAGTTCGGCTCCAAATGCAGAGCGTACGTGTCCTTGCCGGTAATAGCGCCTTTGAGACCACGGTACTTCCGGTCAATCTTCGCAATCGGGCGTCCCTTGCTGGTCAGTGCGTAATTTTTACCGCGGAAGCCGCCGTCAACATCGACGTCGGAAAGCCCTTTGACGGACAAAGCTAGCCGTGATTTTAGGCTGAATCGTTTGGTCTTGGCTGTGGCGATTTTAGCGCCGTTGGGTGTGAGAACCTTGTATGTGTCGCCGAAAACGTTCGCGGGGTCGGTGATGGTGAGGAGCTTGTCGCCCTCTTTGCCATCCTCGTCCACATCGAAGATGTCGTACTTGACACCGATGCCCAACATGCGTCGACCCAGTGATCCTGCTTGGGTAATTTGGGCAATCTGGGTGCCGTTGTCATCGAAAATAGAGTATTCACTGCGCATAACGTTGCGTGTTTCTTGAACTAGCAGTGTGTCGGTCGTAAGCAGTCGAGGTTTCTGTGTGTTCACGAATTAGCTCCAAACTCGATGACAGTTATTTAGAACTCTACGACCATCTTGCCGGTATTGCCTCCGCTAAACAGTTCGAGGAATGCAGCTGGCATGTTCTCGATACCGTGGCGAGTGGTGACATCGTAGGCGACCTTACCGCTGACGACCTGCGGAGCCATTCGCTCCTGGAATTCACCTGCCAGGTGCAGGTACTTGCCCAAGACGAAGCCGCGCAGAGTAATGCACTTGCCAATCGCCAGAGCCAAGTTACGTGGTCCGGTCGGAGCTCCAGTGTTGTTGTACTGGGAGATTGCGCCACACATAGCAACGCGGCCAAAGGTGCGCATCGCGCCGATGGCTGCCTCGAGATGGTCGCCACCGACGTTGTCGAAGTAGAAGTCAATGCCCTCTGGAGCGGCCTTTGCCAGCTGTTCTGCAACCGGGCCGTCGTTGTAGTTGAAGGCGGCATCAAAGCCGAGTTCGAGTAGACGCTCAACCTTCTCGTCCGAGCCGGCGGAGCCAATGACACGGGCTGCGCCCATCTGCTTGGCGAACTGACCAGCAGCCGAGCCGACCGCACCAGCAGCGCCAGAGATAAAGACGACGTCGCCTTCCTTCATCTCTCCGACAGCAGTCAGGCCAACGTAAGCAGTAAGTCCAGTAAGACCAAGGATGCCCAGGTGGGCAGCAGCCGGTGCAACGTTGAGGTCAACCGGTGTTGCCTCGGAATCGGCAATAACAGCATTGGTCTGCCAGCCATAAGAGTGGCGGACAGCGTCGCCAACCTGGAACTTATCCGACTTGGACGCAAGGACAGTGCCCACAGCGCCGCCAGTCATTGGCTGGTCAAGCTGAAAAGGAGGAACGTACGACTTGGTGTCGTTCATCCGGCCACGCATGTAGGGATCGACGGTAGCGACCGAGTTGGCTACCAAAATGTCGCCGTCGTTAAGCTCTGGCAAATCGACGGTCTCGAGGCGGAAATTCTCGTCAGTCGGCAGGCCGGTCGGTCGGGAAGCTAGAACCCACTGCTGAGTGGTGGTGGGCAGTTCGGTTGTGGACGATGCATCAGTGGAAGTCACTGTTTTTCTCCTGTTGCGTATTCCTGGATCTATTGTCGGATTGTTGTTGCGTGGCCTCTATATCGTGATAAATATCCGAGCCACGTAGGCTGCCACTGTACCGTTGCCGGAGTGGTTCAGGCTATGCCTAGACATGTTTTTATAACTTAAAGCGATTGGAAAAACGCAGGTTACGCCGCTTGTACCCAGGAATCGAGGCGCTCAATTAGAATGTCCAAGTCGTCCAACAGAGGCATGTCGGGCAGTCGTTCGGCGATTACGTTGCGGACATTCGTGTACCACCAGAGCTGCTGGCTCGGAGTTGAACGAAAGCGTCGCCACAGGGAGTGGCCTTCGCGGTCTAAATCCTCCAGAGTTTGGCTGAGATTGTGGAATTTATCCGCGGCGGCCACGATGATTGACTCCGCGCTGCCACGAGAAAGTTGCTCCAGGTAGGCATCGGCACGCTCCTGCCAGGAGGGCAGGGAAGAATTCTTGGTGACGCCATCGACGATCGTGGCCACGCGAGGTCCGAACTCATCTTCCATCTCGGCACGTGAGTAGTTTTCCGGCACGTCTTCCAAAATGTCGTGGAAGAGGGCTGCCAACAGCACGTCTTCGTCGTTAGTCACGCTCGCCGCAATCAGCATTACCGCCATTGGATGGCTGATATAGGGAACGCCAGAGCCCTTTCGGTAGTGCCCATCGTGCGCGCGGGAAGCAGTTGCGATGCCGCGCATGAGCCTGCCACTGGGGCGTTCCGAAACAAAGGTGTCAGCGTTTTCCATGGGTATCCCGACCTTTCGTTGATGCTTGAAAAATAGCAGCGTCTAAGCTTGAACATCATGAACGTCGCAGAAGTAGATCCGCTCATCGAGTCGATGTACCGGTGGTCCGATGTCAGTGGTGTCCTGCTCATGGGCATCATCGGCGGCACCATCGCCCGGCAACGAGGCTACGACATCATCGGGTTCTTCTTTATTGCACTGTTCTCTGCACTGGGTGGCGGCATGATTCGCGATGTTCTGATTAACCAGGGCACCGTCGCCGCAATGAGTCAGCCGGAGTACCTAATCCTGGCATTCACCGGTGCACTTATCGCGCGATTTTTCTATTTCAAAGGTAAGACCTGGGAATACGTTCAGGTCCACGGTGACGCTGTGGTTTCGGGTCTTTGGGCCGCTACGGGAACGGTCAAAGGTGTCACGTATGGCTTGCCCATTCTGCCGTGCATCATGATGGGCGTTTTCACAGCCACTGGCGGTTCCATGATTCGTGACATTGTTACCGGACGGGTACCCGCTGTTTTCGGCGGCAATCAGCCCACGGTCATCCCCGCCGTGGCTTGCGCAATTATTGTCATCGGAGGCCACCATCTGGGATTTATGGCCGTGTCCATGGTCGTCGGTCCCGTCGTCAGCATTCTGCTGTCGCTGCTGGGGTACTGGGGCAATTGGCGCGTATCGGCACGCTCTGAGTGGGCACCATTGAACGACACCGCGTCGCAGATTGCGGTCCTCGCGCGTCGCGCAGAGGGCAAGAGCCGTGAGGTCGGTCGACGCTTCGAGCCCGCGCGCCTGCGCAGTTGGCGCCACCGCCAGATGGAAAAGGCGCTGCAGCGTCGCATTCAGGCTGAGGTCGATAGGGGAGTATCGCGTTCCGACGCAGAGGCCAACGCGGAGGAATTCCTGGAGGAGTTCAATGCGGACTTCCCAGCGGATCTGGAAGTTCCGTCGGCACAACAGGAGACAGAGCAAGACGAAAGCGATGAATCCAATTTCGGTGTGGACCTATCCGGCGATTCCTATGACGATTACGGGGAAGATACTGCGCTGCGGCAGCGGGAATACCGGGAGATGTTGGATCAAATTCTTGCTGACGATGAGGCGACCGATTTGCTCGTCGCAAAGCTAATGAAGAAATACGACCAGCGGGATTAGAGGAGCGGTAGAGACATGGCATCGACGAGTACTGTGAGCAGGCATTTTGGGCACATTATTAAGGAACACACCCTTGAGGTTCCCTGGGATCCTTTTGCCGGGGCTGCGGATGCTGCGACATTTGAGCTCTTCGCAAGGGAGATCTATGCGCCAGGAAATGAGGACGCGCCGGCAGTTGTCTATTTGCAGGGAGGTCCAGGCTTCCCGGCACCGCGTCCGGTGGGAACTAGCGGAGTAATTGGTGAGGCGCTGAAGGAATTCCGCGTGATTCTTTTGGATCAACGTGGCACGGGACGCTCGCATCGAATTGATGCGGCCAATATTGCGGGTATTCCGGCCGCGCGGCTTGCGCAATTGCGTCAGGAATACATTGTCGAAGATGCGGAAGCATTGCGAAAGTATTTGGGCATTGCGAGATGGTCACTGTATGGGCAGTCCTTTGGTGGTTTTTGCATTACTTCATATCTCAGCCGCTATCCGGAATCCGTGGAGCACGCTTACCTCACAGGTGGTTTGCCCGTTCTGGACCGTGGCGCTGATGACCTTTATCGCACGACATATGGGAAGCTGCGCACCCGCCACGAGCGCTTTTATCGCGAGTATCCTTGGGCCGAAAACCGCATTCGAGAAATCTGTGCGCACCTGGAGCAATCTGCAGAAACTCTCCCCACTGGTGAGCGTCTGAGTTCTCGCCGATTCCGAACCATCGGAATTGAATTAGGCCGCGGAGATGGATTCCATAATCTGGCGTATTTGTTGGAAGAGCCATTCAACATTCGCGATGGCGAAAAGCAATTGCGCATTGATTTCCTAGCCGATGTCGGATCCCGCGTGAGTTTCGCAGACGGTCCGCTATACGCCGCGATTCATGAATCAATTTATGGTGGCGTCGGGGACCAGCCCATAACTAATTGGGCAGCACATCGCATTCGTGAGGAGATTCCAGGTTTCGAAGAAAACGCTAATCCGGCAGGAGACGAGCCGTTTTACCTCACCGGCGAGCACATTTTCCCCTGGCAGTTCGACGAAGACCCCGCGCTCATGCCTTTTAAGGACAAGGCGGAAACATTGGCACAGCACACCTGGGAAAACTCGCCGTATGATTCCGCACGTTTGCTTGCCGACGCCCCGACCTCGGCAGCCGCGGTTTATCTTGACGACATTTTCGTACCGTTCGAGTATTCAATGGCGACAGCTAACTGCTATCGGGACTTGCGACCACATGTGACCAATGCATTCCAACATGACGGTATTCGCCACGATGGCTCGACCATCTTCGCGCTGCTCCGTGAGCTCCTCGAGGATCACTAGGAGATATATCCGCGGACTGAGTCTTTGCGCGGCGAGTTAGGCCGAGCCTAGACCTCAGCGCGCGCAAGCCGAGCAAAGGCGCCGTTGGCGTTCAAGAGATCGTCATACGTGCCGTGCTCTATGAGCTGGCCGTTTTCGATGACGAGGATGTCATCGGCCTGGGCGAGAGTCTGAAGCCGGTGTGCAATGAAGATGCAGGTCGCGCCACTTGTGCGGGCATTGTCGACGATACGAGCCTGCGTCAGTGGATCTTGGTGGCTGGTGGCTTCGTCGAAAATGACGATCTTTCCGGCGAGGTGTGCAGCGGGGTCGTCCGGCACGGAGCCGTCGGCAAGTACCGCGCGTAAGTAGGTGCGAGCCAGCGCCAGACGTTGACGCTGACCACCGCTAAGCCGCTGCGCGCGGCGGCCAATGGGCCTGTCCAGCGGCATCTCAGCAGGGTTGATGGCGGCGAGTTCGAGTGCCCAGTGCATCAGTGATTCGGGAACCTCGCAGCCATCAGGTGCGCCGAGACACAAATTCTCAGCGACAGTTGCCTCCATGAGAAAAGGATTCTGATCTGCGACAACAACAGCTCGGCAGACATTGGTTGAGCCGAGGTCACGGGCATTGTGGCCATTGATGATGACCTCGCCGACATCCGGATCGACATGCCGCTGGATTAGCCGGGAGAGTGTGGACTTGCCCGAACCGGTTGGTCCGACCACACCGATGAACTGCCCAGAATTAATCCGTAGATTGATGTTGCTCAGCGCTGGGCTGTCGGCGCCAGGGTAGCGATAACTGAGATCACGCAATTCGAGGGCGGGGGCTGAGCCGGTGGATTCGGACAGAGAAGCCTGTACGCCTGGTGTCTTCTGGGCCTTCAGTTGTTCCGGCAACTCCATCTGCTCCGGCTGCTCTGGCTCTTCCACGGTCGGTGGCTGCGCAGCAAGCTTTCTAATCCTCGTGACTGCGCTGAGTCCCGCTGGCAGAGAAGATGCCAGGCGCTCGATTGAATCCATCGATGAGGCAGTTCCCGCAACCAAGGAGGTTGTCACTAAAACGGCAGGGAGCAGACGGTAATCGGCTGAAAGAGCCGGGATACCAGCACAAAAGACGGCAATGCTACCGCCCCAAATCCGAAGGCCGGTCGCACCCGAGCGCAGGCCAGCCCGCCTGCCACCTGCACGCATCTTCTGAGCAAGCTGCTCGTCGAGCTCACGCAGTCCCCGCAGCCGCTGCTCGACTGCACCGTAGATGAGGATTTCCTCCCGAAGTCGCAACGTATCGGCGATATACTGCGCAATATCCGTGCGAGTGGAGTTCGTTGCGGAAGCCTCCGTCGTCGCCTTTTTAGAGCCTGCGAGCGCAATTGCCAAGCCAACCGCAAAGGTCAGCGTCAGAACAATTGCAGGCAACGCTCCGGCCGTCAATGCTGCTGTCACGACCGCCAGCAGAGGGATTAGTACGGCCGTCACCGCAGGCGCAATCGTGTGCGCGAAGAAGACTTCCACGCGGTCAACGTCGCGAATGGCAATTGTGTGAATCCTGGCGGTACCCAGCCCATCGGTTACCGCGGGTGCCTGCGGGATAAGGCGCTCGACAATCCACAACCGCAGTTCGCCTAGCAGCCGAAACGCCGCCAAGTGCCCGAGGTACTGCTCGACGTACCGCAGTATCGCTTTCAACAGAGCCAGACCCGCAACCACGCCAATGATCGCCCACGCCCACCTCATGCCCATGCTTTGCGACGAGTCGGTTGCGTCCCACTTCGACAGCGCAATTGTGGCAATTGCCCAGGACGGCACAGCCAGCATCAATGCACCCAAGATGTGCCCAGCCACTCGTGCGAGGATAGATGCGCTGAGCGCTCCGCGAGCCTGTGCGGAAAAGCGCAGCAACCAGATGATGTTGTTCATGTCAGCTCTCCTCGGTCAGCGCCCGTGCGTAGTACTCATTGCTTGTACTCAGTTCGTCGGGTTTGCCCGCAGCCACGATTCGGCCATCAGTGACGACAATGACCAGGTCAACGTCCGATAGTGCTTCCAATCGGTGAGCGACCATGATGCTAGTTCGGCTTTCAGCAAGGCGGGTTAAGGACTCCTTAATGAGACCTTCCGTCCGACGATCGATGTCCGCTGTCGGCTCGTCGAGAAGCACAATCGGAGCAGCGCCGAGCAGACCACGCGCAATAGTCAGACGGCGTCGTTGCCCACCTGAGAGCCAATTTCCTTGATCCCCAACCTCCGAATTGAGACCACCAGGGCGTTGCTCGATTTCGGTGAGTAAGTGCACGTCACGAAGTGCTTTTCGCATATCGACGGCCGTTGCGTCCGGGAATGCGATGCGAAGATTATCCGCTACGGTGGTGCCGAAAATGGCTGGTTGCTGGGAGATGAGCAGCGAGTTGGCGAGCAACTCCGGGGTTGTAAGCGAGCGGCCGTCGAGGCAGATTTCCCCGGAATACGGCTGCAGACCTGCGAGTACACGCAGGAGTGTGCTCTTTCCGGAACCGCTGGGGCCAATGATGCCGACTCTGCTGCCGGCTGGAATTGTCAGGTTGATATCGGAGAGAATGCGCTTTTCGCCGATGTCGACGCTCACATCACGGAGGGAAATTTCCGGTGCGTGCGGTGCGGAGGCCTTTGCGGAATATGCTGTTGCGGCGGTGGAGACAGCGGCTGGAGCAGATGGAAGTTCTGCGGGTGCGCCGAATACCTCCACAATTCCATTTCGATGCGTGCGACCACCGAGTCCGATATAGAAAGTGCGGCCGACGCGATTAACGGGCTCATAGAGCAGTACGGATAGAAAAACACCTGCGAGAGCCGTGCCCACGCTGATTGTGTCTGCCTGCAAACGCAGCAGGACTAGCCCGATTGCTGTAGTCGACATTGCAATTCCAAAAACCGCATCGTTGACAATAATCATCAGCTGATTGCGGGCGAGTAGGGCAGTGAGCTCAGCCATCGCAGTGCGAGTTTGGCTGGCGAAACGTGCCATGACCCGGTCAATTGCTCCAAGAACTTTGAATGTTCCCAGCCCTTCGAGCATTTCCAAGTACGCATGGGTGGCCTTTGCTTGCTTTCGGCGATACGTCGCATTGGATTTCCGCAGAATCTTTCCAGCACCAATAATGATCAACGGCGTGGAAATGAAAAATAGTGCCAGCCACAAGGCGGTTTTCGTATCCACCCACAAAGCCCAGACCGCCAAAATGATCAGTGGAGCACTAAACGAGGCCAACGTGGGGGCGAGAAATGTCGCTCGGTAATTCGCGGTCTGTTCGACGCTTGCGGTCGCTGCATCGAAGAGTAGACCCTCGCCAGTGTTGGCGGCGCTTCGAGGTGCGTGACCAACTTTCCCGCCTCCGTGCCCTCTTCCATGCGCGTGCTTCGGAGCCTGTTCAGGAGCGGAAAACTCCGGCTTCAGCACACTGCCAACAACATGCGAGCGCCACAGCTTTTCCTGCTTACCAGCAAGCCGTGGTGGTAGTGCCTCGGTGACATAAGCACAGAGGCTTCCCAGAATGACTGCCACAATTGCAGCGGCCAGGGATTCATGAAGTCCCCATTCCCCAAACCAGTTTCCACCACTGGTGTCTGTGATACCGCCGTGCAAACTGCTTAGAGCATCGAGTGCGTGTCCAAGAGACACAGCACTGAGAGCGAAGAAAAAGCTACGCCCCCAGCTGGATAACAAAACCCAGTGCATTCCGCGGGGTGGGGAAGTCAGTGCTTCATGAATCCACATAGCGACGTGAAAACCTATTTTCTATTTAGCCAGCGCGTCAGCGATCTCACGCAGTCCATCGGGCATATGCATTCCGGCGGTGCCAGAGGTCGTCTTCGCATCGATCAGTTGCACTCGATCATTCTTGACCGCAGCGACGTCGGCAAGCGCCGGATTATCCAGCAACTCCTGGAATGGAGCCTTGCCCTGGCCGTGGAAATCCTGAATCAAAATGACATCCGGATTGAGCTGCACAATTGTCTCCGGATCCGCGGGGACGGCACCCGGACGCTTGCCCTTTGGCGAAATCGGCTCGCCACCGGCCAGCTCAACGAGATTCGTCGTCGCCGACTGCATTCCCATAATCATCTTCTGGCCACCGCGGGCAAACAGAACCAGCGTCTTTGGCTTAGCTGTGGAATCAATTCCCGAGAGAATCTCTTCGGTTTCCGATTCAATCTTGGCAACCATTTCGGCTGCCTTGTCTTCGGCTCCGAGCAACTTGCCGAGCGTGGTCACCGACTCTGCCAGTGCCTCTGGCGAGGCAAAATCACTGCTGGAAAACGCCGCGGTCGGAACATCGCTGGCACCCAGCAGCTTACTTGCCGACTGTTCCTGATCATGACGGCTGGTCATCAACACCATGTCCGGTTCATAGGACAGAATCTGCTCCGGATCCGGCTTTGTGGAATTGGCAATCGCATTGGGCACCTGACGCGCCAGCTCAACCTGATTACCCGAGCTCTCATCGAGCGCGTTCTTCGTCACCGCGACGACACGATCTGGCCCAACCAGTTCCAGCGCCAGATCCGCAACCTCGGTCGACAGTGCAACGATGCGCTTCGGCTGGCTCTGCACCGTAACGTCGTGGTCGCCAACGGTCACAGTACGCGGCCACTGTGCCTGCTGGTTCGCCGTAGTTTCGCTTGGCGACGGTTGCTGCGCCGTCTCCTCCGAAGTAGAACAAGCGACCACCGCAGCGAGTGGGAGCGCTGCAATCAACGGCAGAGTGAAGGCCTTTTTAGAGTTTCGCTTCATGGCAGAGATAGGAGAAGTTGGTGAAAACACGTAAGTACTTCCTTGAGTGTTGAGTTTTGATTGTTGGGAAAGTTTTCAGTTGCGTTGGTGCTAGCTGGAATCAGACAGTCTGAATCAGTCAGCCGGGCGAGCCCGAGCCAACGCCGTCACTCGCACCGAACCGGTATGTGGATCGGTATCGACAGCACTAGAGATGCGATAAATCGCATCTATCCGGGGAGGCGTCAGCACTTCTTTGGCGGAACCAGTGACTTCTAATCCGCCGTTGTGAATCACACTGAGCCGGTGGCAGCTGCGGGCCGCGAGGTTGAGGTCATGAAGGACGACTCCGATACCGTGGCCCTCGTCGGCAAGCTCGCCGAGCAGCTCGAGGATTTCCAGCTGAAACCCGAGGTCCAAGGCCGCAGTGGGTTCGTCGAAAAGCATGACCTTGGCCTGTTGTGCCAAGAGCTTTGCGATGAACACCAATTGCCGCTGCCCGCCGGACAGAGCCGTGATAGGGCGGTCGGCGAGTGCGGTGACACCAACGCGGTCGAGGGCGTAGGCGACGATGTCGTGGTCCGTGGAGTTGAGTGAACTGCGGAAACGGTCACGCCGACGGTGGTGCGCGTACCTGCCAAGTGCGACGACAGTCCTAACATCAATGGCGGCATCTGCCGGTGTGTGCTGCGGCAGGTACGCCAACCGGGTGGCGCGTTCGTGGGCTCGAAGCTTCGTCAGCGGCACACCGAGGAGCTCAACCTGCCCCGAGCTCGGTGCCACAATGCCAGCCATAGCACGGAGCAAGGAGGATTTTCCGGTGCCGTTGGAGCCGATGATGCCGTGGACTTCGCCAGGTCGAATGGCGAGGTTCACGCCACTTACGACGGTCCGATGGCGGTAACCGACACTGAGGTCGGTAGCCCGCAGCAGCGCGTTGGTGTCGGCGTTTGGCTTAGCGGTGGGGCCGCTAGGAGTTTGTGTCTGCTTACTCATGACTGGCGGCCACCTTGCCGAAGAATTAACGCGAGTAGCGCAGGTGCACCAAGAAACGCGGTGACTGTGCCAGTTTGTAGCGCAACTGGGGAAAAGAGGCTGCGGGCGACGAGGTCGGCGAGAATGAGAAAAACTGCGCCGACGCACATAGAAATGGGCAGCAGACTGCGGTGGTCAGGGCCGATGACAAGGCGAATCAGGTGCGGGACGACTAACCCGACAAAGGAAATGACGCCAGTGACAGCGACGCCCGCTGCCGTGACTAAAGCAGCCAGGGCGAGCAGGAGTTGCCGGATCCAAACTGTGCGCATACCAGTGGCAGCGGCCTGTTCCTCGCCGAGGAGAAGCAGGTTGAGTTCGGGAATGAGCATCATCAAGATAACCGTGCCGACGATAATGGGGCCGACTGCCAGCGCGATGTCCTGCCAATTCGCAGCAGTCAAATCGCCGTTGAGCCAGAACATGGCCTGTTGAGCGTCATCGCTGTGAGGCGCGTTTGCAATGGTGGCGGCAATGACTGCGCCGAGGAACGCGTTGAGTGCAATGCCGACGAGCAACAAGGTGGCTCCGCTGCCACCATTGAGACCGGCGACGATCTGGACAAAGATGACAGCCAGCAACGCGCCTATGAATGCCCCTGCCGAGAGAACCCACGGCGCTTTCGAGGCCACACCGGTGACGATGAGAATGACGGCCACTACTGCTGCACCGGACGAGACGCCGGTAACACCAGGTTCGGCCAGTGGGTTGCGAAAGACTGCCTGCATAGTCGCACCTGCGACAGCGAGCGAGGCGCCGACCAGGCCCGCAAGGAGGACGCGGGGCAGCCGGATGCTCCAGACAAGTGATTGCGTGGCGGGGGATATCTCAGGCAAAAGGTGGTTGAGACCTGGGAAGCCGTCGGCAAGCGAATCGATGAGCGGCTTGAGTAGTGCGACGATACCGTTGCTGAAACCTGTTCCCGCTGGGCCGATGGAGATTGCCAGGAGGATTGTGGCGGGGACGGCCAGGAAGAACAAGAAGCCGAAGAGCCGGGCTCGAAGTTTTTGTTTTCGAGTACGCGGAAGAGAAGCTCTATCGACAATAGTTTGCACTTGGTTAATGATGGACAATTTGAAAATAATTGTCAATAAAGGCGTGTCAGTGGGGCTACGGAATCTCCTAAGAACACAAAACCCCGCACCAGCTCCCTGTGTGAACAGGGTGCTAGCGCGGGGTGAAAAAGCTCTGTAGCTTACTTCTTGTCGCCCAGGCGCTCGTCTGCCATGTCGCGAACCTTCTTGATCTGATCAGCCTTGTCCTCGCCGAGCTTCTCCTTGCCCAGCTGCTCAGCCTTGTCCAGGACCTTGTCGGTGTTCTCTTCGTTGCTCAGTGCTTCCTTGGCCTTATCCATAAGTCCCATGGTGAAGTCTCCTTCCATTCGTAATGTCTACTCGCGTTTTTTCGTTTGTGACATAGAGTGTACCGATGAATTGGTGACCTTGCGACCGTATTGGCCCCACGGAGTGAAGTTGATATTCGACTAGCAACACCGTGACCGACAGTTATTGAGCTGTTTTGGTGCGGGCTTCATCTGCCTTGTGCATGACTTCGCGCTCGTACTTGCCGACGAAGATCATGAGGACAAACGCAATAGCGACAACTCCAATGAGGGTCGCGAATGTGACATTCCAGCCTGCGAAGTCGATCAAGAGGCCGACACCAGTCGAGGCGAGTGTTGCGCCGAGAAGGTAGCCAAACAATCCAGTGAAACCAGCTGCGGTTCCCGCAACATACTTAGGCGAGAGGTCGATAGCTTGCAGTCCGATGAGCATGATTGGGCCGTAAATGAGTGCGCCGATCAGGGAGATGAGCACATAGAACATCCACAATGGTGCCGTAGCGGGTAGCTGCCAGTATGCGAAAATGGTGATGCCGGTGCCAACCAGGAAGAGCATGCCGGCGCCTGAGCGCCAGCCCTTGAAGACCTTGTCGGAGACCCATCCGCATAGTAGGGTGCCCACAATTGCTGCACCCTCGTAGAGCATGAATCCGATGATTCCGCCCGTGACATTGGTCTTGTGCAGTTCGTTTGTCAGGTAAATCGGAATCCAGTTAAGAACGCCGTAGCGGAGTGCGTAGACGAACACGTTGGCTAGCGCCAGCATGACGATAACCGGATTGGTAAGAACATGGTTCTTGACGATTGTGAACCAAGGTTCTTGTGCCTCGTCATTAGTTCCTTCGACCTTGTCTGGGTCGTTTCGGTATTCCTCGACCGGAGGCAGGCCCATGGATTGCGGGTTGTCTCGAATCAGCAGGAATGCGATGGCGGCAATCACGAGCGCGACAATCGCCGGTAGCCAGAATGCGGGAGTCCAGTCGGCGTCGGAAGTGGCGAACGAATGCAAGCCCCAGGCTGCCAGAGCGCCGCCGACGGCGGCGCCGACATTGTGGGCAGTGTTCCAGATCGACATCAAAGTGCCACGCTCGGATGTCGAGAACCAGTGGACGACAACGCGTCCAGAAGGAGGCCAGCCCATGCCTTGGAACCAGCCATTGATGAACATGACTGTCGCGAAAATCGCAACAGAGGCACTAATCGCTGGGACGAACGCAACAAAGAGGTTTACGACCGCGGACAGTGCTAGGCCAAGCGGGAGGAAGTACCTGGCATTGGCTCTGTCGGAGAGCATGGCCATGAAGAATTTGGATAGGCCGTAGGAGAACAGAACCGCATTGGCTACGATGCCAATCCCGGCTGCGCCAAGTAGGTCGTGCTTTTCCAGCACGGCAGACACCAGGGGGATGTTATTTCTGATGAGGTAGAAGCCCGCGTAGCCGATGAAGATGCCCATGAAGACGTTGAATCGCCAGGTCCGGTAAGTCGGGGCAATCTTTTCCTCGGGAAGGGGAGCTGCTGGGCCGGGTGCGCTGAGCCAGCCGAGCCTCTGACTGCTCATAATGAGAGTCCTTTCGCTGAAGGCCGCCGCTGTCTCTGGTGCAACCTGTGCGGGTGGCTAGGGACAGCAGGCGGAGAGCTTTATCGTTTCAGCGGCGAGTTTACAGTGGCTTTATCTCCTATTAACGGGCTGTTAACTTCCTGGTCTTGGAGACCTTTGAAGGGGGTTGGTGTAAAAGCGATTAACGCTTGTCATCGGTTAGAGAATGTCGTTAATGGCCTCGGTGGGGCGCGCCATCCTTACCCCCTTATTGGTGACGACAAATGGGCGCTCAATCAGGCGTGGATGCGCAACCATTGCGTCCAGAAGTTCCTCGTCGCTGGAGTCCTTGGAGAGTCCCAGTTCCTTAAACTCCACTTCCTTTGTGCGCACGGCATCGATGACGTTCAGGTTGGCCGCCTCGATTAGCGAGCGCAGCTCGGCCTTAGTTGGGGGAGTGTCCAGGTATTTGATGATTTCCGGTTCGATGCCGGCCTCGCGCAGCGTGGCGAGGGCCTGACGGGACTTCGAGCAGCGGGGGTTGTGATAAATCTTCGCTTCCATGTCTCCATCATGGCTGATGTTGTGGCGGGAAGGTTGGTGCTGTGGCGCAACGGCCAGCGGCTAGATTTTGTTCACTCTTTATCTTCAAAAAATGTAATACCAAAAACATCTAAGTTCAAAAGGTTGAAAATAGATGTCGTTAGGTTTACTCTCACACCTGATAGATGAACGGTGAAGTGCGCCCCAACCGTCCTTAAAGTGACCAGCTTTATTGAAGCGGGCGGTCAGCGAAGCCGTCGTAAAGCAGTAACAAACATTCAAGAGTGGACACCAGTATGACAATTTCCGGAAAGCTTTCGCGATCAGCCAAGTCCATGTGTGCTGGCCTTTCAATCTTGCTAGCGGGCGCTGGCCTTGCAGCTTGTGGCGATAGCAGTGAGGGGGCCAGCGGCGAGAACCCAATCAACGTCGTGGCTTCGACGACGCAGATTTGTGATTACGTTAAGCAGCTCGACATCGATGAGGTGGATTTGACCTGCCTGTTGGCGCCGAATGCAACAGCGCACGAGCTGGAAATGACCCATGAGCAGCTGACCAAGACCGGTAATGCGGATCTTTTGTTCGTCAACGGCGTCGACCTGGAACACTTTCTGGACCAGGCGATTGAGTCGTCAGGCTTTTCCGGAACGATGGCAGTGACCAGTGGCGTCCTCACGGCAGCTGACGTCGACGCTATGAAGGCGGACAAGGACCTGGATAAGACGAAGCCACTGCCACCGGAGGAAGCGAAGAACGGCAACTACACCATTGACCGTGGCGTGGAAAAGGTCGATGTCGCCCCGTGGCCATTCCCGCCGGAAGAACCCGGTGAGCAGGCAGAATTCCGCTTCGATCCGCACGTGTGGACCTCACCGAAGAACGCTAAGATACAGGTTGCCAACATTGGCTACGCCCTGGAACAGGTTGCTGAGGAACGTGGTGACAATGAGCTGAAGTCCACTATCGCCGACCATGTTGCGGCCTACCAGGACAAGCTGGATCAGCTGGATGGCTGGGCAAGTAAGTCCATCGCCAGTGTGAAGGATCCTGTTCTGTTTACCAGCCACGATGCGTTTGGATACTTCTCCCACGAGTTCAATATCAACTTCATCGGCGCAGCGCTGTCTGATTTCAATGAGCAGCAGGATGCCACGGCCGCGCACATCGCAAAGGCCGCGAAGACCGTGAAGGATTCGGGTGCAACCGCGCTGTTTGCGGAAAACTCGAATAACTCTAAGTCAATTGAGGCAATTGCCAAGGCCGCGGGTGTCAAGGCCGTCGTCGGCGAGGACGCACTCTATGGCGACTCCCTTGGTCCGGCCGGAAGTGCTGGCGAGACCTACATCGGTTCAATCATCCACAATGTCACTCAGGTAGTGACTGCGTGGGACGGAACCGTCGCGCCGCTGCCGAAGGACATCAAGTGACCCCTAGCGACCCAGTCGATCCCATGTCTGCCAACCTCATGTCTGCTAACGCCATAGTCTCGCTCCGCGATGCCTCATTCGGCTACACAGCGGTGCCCATCGTCAGGCACATCACCGCCAGTGTCGCGCCGGGCACTGGGCTCGCGCTAATCGGTGCTAACGGCTCCGGCAAAACCACCTTGCTGCGTGGAATTCTGGGTGGGACTCGTCTTCTCGCCGGTGAGATGCATAACCGTGCGAAGACTGTGTCCTACGTCCCGCAGTCGGCGGACCTCGATCGCACTTTTCCGGTAACGGCCTTCGACGTTGTCGCAATGGGCGTCCTGCACGAATTGCGCTCCTTCCAGCCGCTCGGCCACCGCAAAGAGCGCATCCGCGCAGCGCTGGCCAAAGTAGGGCTCGCCGACCGCGCCAGCGAACGCTTCGGCAACCTCTCCGGCGGCCAACAACAACGCGTCCTGTTAGCGCGCGCCATTGTCGCACGCCCGCAGCTCGTGCTTCTCGACGAGCCGTTCAACGGCCTCGACACCGAAAACCGGGCCGTGCTGTTGAACCTTCTCAACGAACTGAAAGAAAACGGCACAGCGATTATCGCTGCCACCCACGATCTCGTGCTAGCTGAAGAGACCTGCGAAAACACATTAATTGTGGCAGAACAGCCAGCCTTTGGTGCGACCTCGAAGTTGGTGCCAGCCTATGTGGACTGAGCTTGCGAATGCGCTTGGGGTTGCGCCTTTCATGTTCAGACCACTGGTGCTGCTGATTGCCCTCGGGGTGGTTTCCGGTCTGGTCGGTGTCATTGTGAACCTGCGTGGTCTTGAGTTCAACGCAGAAGCCATGGTGCATTCAATATTTCCCGGGATTGTGGCCGGTGCCGTATTCGGCGGCATCGACATGATTATCCCGGTGGCAGCCGCATTTGCGGTGGTAGTGGCAGTGGCGCTGACTTTGGTATCGCGCTCGCACATGTCGGAAGCTGGGGTTGCAGTTGTGCTGACCAGTTTCTTTTCCATCGGTGTGATTCTCTCGCTGAAGAAAGGCGACCAGTCAGGACAGCTGGAGGCGCTCATGTTTGGGCGACTATTGGAAGTCACCGACTCCCGTCTCACCAGCGCCCTGATTGTCTGCGCCATCGCTTTGGTTCTTATCGCAGTGACGTGGCGTCAGCAGGTGTTTGTCGCCTTTGACCGCTTCGGAGCCCAAGCCACCGGCATCAATGTGTGGGGCGTTGACCTCACCATCAATGCGGCAATCGCTGCGGTGGTGGTGTCGTCGGCAAGCGCAGTGGGCGTGCTGCTGGTGGTCGGCTACCTGGTCGTACCGGGAGCAGCGGCGAGACTGCTGACGCGCCGGGTGCATGTGATGGTGCCGATTGCGATTGCAGTGGGCTGTCTCAGCGGAATCGTTGGTTTGGCACTGGTGCCCTTGGGGCCGGTGTCGCCCCAGGCAGTCGTAGCGCTGACATCGGTGGGACTGTATTTCGTGGCACTGGGACTGCGCGCAGTGATGGGAGGCGACCGTGTCTAACATCCTGATTTTGCCAATTATCGAGCTGATACTGGTAGGCGCCCTGGCTGGCTTAGTGGGAGTACTCGCGGTGCTGGGCAGACAAGTGTTCTTCGCAGAAGCGATTACGCATGCGACTTTCCCCGGCGCGGTTGTGGGCGTTGTTATTGCGGCAGCGCTCGGCCTGAGTCACTCATGGATTTCGGTGTTCCTCTTTATCGGAGCGTTTCTGATGTGTATTCCGATCGGGGCTCTGTTCAGTCTGTCCAAGGTAGGAACGACGTCCTCAGCGGCGGGAATTGTGCTGACATTCGGGTTTGCGCTGGGCTACTTCCTGAACAAGTGGTTCGCTCCGTTGCCGGTGAAGGTGGAGAGTTTCCTGGTTGGCAGCGTACTCAATGTGAACAAGATTGATATTGCGCTGTCCGGCGGTCTCTTACTGCTGGTGGCGTTGGTGCTTTTGGCTCGGTGGCGTCAGCTGATTTACTTCACCTTTGACCCGGAATCTTTCGCTGTCGCTCATTCGAAGAGAAAAGCGCAGTTAGTCATCAGTGGGCTGATTGTGTTGACCCTGGTGGCGTTGATTCCAGCTGTGGGCACGATTCTATCCATCGCGCTGTTGGCCGCTCCGGCAGCTGCGCTTGTTGGGGTAGTGAACGATACCCGTTGGCTATTCGTGTTGGCACCATTGATGGGCATCGCGATTGGGCTGGTGGGCTTATTCATTGCGGTGGCGACGAATCTGTCTGTTGGTGGCTGCATTGGCGTTTGTGCCGGTTGTTTCTATGTCCCCCTCAAGATTGCGTCAACACGCAATAACGCTAAAGTCTAAAGAATGCACGTGGAGGATTTACCAGCAAAGACCCAGGACTACCTCAAGGTCATTTGGGATTTGCACGAGCGCACCGGTGAAAAAGTGGCACTTGGCGATGTCGCTGAGCGGATGGGTGAGAAGAAGCCCACCGCCAGCGAGGCTGTGAAGAAGCTGGCTGCACGTGGTCTTGTTATTCACGAGCCGTACCGGGGCATTAGCCTTTCAGATCGCGGGCGCGATATCGCGTTGGTGATGGTGCGACGCCACCGGCTTATTGAAAGCTTCTTGGTCTCGACTCTGGGATACACCTGGGATGAGGTTCACGAGGAAGCGGAAAAGCTTGAGCATGCGGTCTCGGAGGATTTCATTAGTCGTATTGATGCGATGCTGGGATTCCCTGAGCGCGATCCGCATGGTGATCCAATTCCCAGCGCAAGCGGTACCATCGCCAACGCGGTGCGCACCGACCTGACGGATATCGAAGTTGGCGAGATGGTTGTGGTCGATCGCATTAACGACTCCGACCCGGAATTGCTGCGCTACTTGGCGACATCTGGGGTTGGCCCGGGAACCGTGCTCCGCGCAGAAGCCGCACCATATTCGGGTATGCACGTCTTCGCCATCCTCGATGAGGTGGGCGATGCCCAACCAAAGAAAATTCATGTGGCAGACTCGGCTCTATGGGCAATCAAGGCGACTCCAACGACGAACTGACCAGAGCCGCAGCGCGCTCTTACTATAAGGTGTCGCGGAATCTCAGTGGGCCGACCAAAGTGCCGCCCGCACCGTCGGTTTCGTTCGACAGTGTTAAGAGTGCTCGTCGGCAGGCATATACCAGCGTCGAGAGCTTTGATGTGCCGTTGAATGCCATCGCTATCTCGTCCGCTGAGCAGCAGGAACACATGGCTGACATCGAAGGTCGCTTGAAGGCCTCGACCAAGGACATGCGAGCACTGCTTGACTACGAAGAGCAGCGCGTTGCGGTCACCAGCACTGTTAAAGAAGCAATCGTCTATACGCTGCTGGCCATACTCCTTCTGGCAGCGGCCATCGGACTTGGCTATGCCAGCCACCTGGGCGCCGATGCGATTCTCAATGCCGGGGCGGTGGTGATGCCGCGATGAGTAAAGGCTCAGGTTCCGACAACGGCTGTGCGATGGTCATTGTCGTCTTTTTCTTCTTCGGCCTGATTATTCAACTCTTCGGGGTCACGCTGTGGATTCTGCAATTTGTGTTGCCAGTTGCAGGCCTGATACTTGCGATTCTCATTGGATATCAGGCATGGGCCGGTGTGCGCCGCAGTGCTGAGGCCCACGAGCTCGCCGAGCGGAATCACGCCCAGCTGCAGCAGATCGCCATGGACACGGAGTACCAGCTCACCGCAATCCTCTCTGCTTGGGACAACGTGAACACCACAATGGGCGTTGGCACCATCTACAAGGATGTATTTGCCTCTGGAGAGGCTACGCCGGAGCTCATCGAGCTGCGCGGTGAGCTCTCTCGAGCTCGAAAGCTAAACAACCGACTGCGCGAGCAGCGCGAAACTATGACTAACCGGGAGCTGGTGGAAGCCATCTCTGATGCCGACGAGCTCTGGTGCTCGCTGACGAAGACGTATCAGAACGCTCGTCGCGAGCTGTAGTAACGCACTTGAATTAGTCGACGGTCATCACAACCTTGCCGTCAGCGTGTCCGTCTTCCAATACTCGGTGGACCTCCGCGACCTCGGTGAGGTTTTTAGCCAGGCCGATAGGAAGTGAAATCTCACCGGCAACCACGCGGTCGGCCAGGTCGGCATAAATAGTCGTGTCATTCGAAATAGCCGGGATGTGTGCCTCAATGCCGCGTTTCCTCGCCGGTGCCAGGTCGGCCAGTGAAGGCAGCGCCACAATCCGACCATCCGATGCCAACACATCCAGCGAGGGGAGGAAAGTGTCGAAGTACACGCCGTCAAGGACAACGTCCACGCCTTCGGGGAACTGTTGTCGCACAGCCTCGAATACATCTTCCGCTGTGTAATCAATGTGCTGCGCGCCAAAGTCCACTAGTTTTTCATGATGGCGTGACGACGCACTGGCCAACACAGTTGCGCCACGGGCGACTGCCAGCTGCGTCATCAGCTGGCCAACACCGCCACCGGCACCATGAATTAATACGGTGTCCCCGCTTTTTACCTTTGCAAGCTGCTCGACAGCCACGGTCGCCGTGATTCCCACTAGGGCAAGGCCCGCAGCGGTAACGTCGTCAAGCGAATCGGGCGTTCGGACCACACCGTCGGCGGGGAAGACGTTGTGCGTTGCGTAGGTGCCGCGGAAGTCGTCGAAGCCGCGCATCCCGAAGACACGGTCGCCGGGGGCGAAGCTGTCCACACCTTCGCCGACGGCAACGACTTCGCCAGCGGCTTCGCGTCCGAGCACCGCGGGAGGGGTGAACTTTGCGCACAGACCGGAAGAGCCATCGCGCATCTTGTAGTCCAGCGGGTTTGCGCCGATGGCTGTGGTTTTAACTAGGATTTCGCCGGGACCGGGCTCCGCAGGCTCGATAGGTGTCCTGGTGAAAATGTCAGCGGGGCCGAACTCCGTAATAGTCATTGCGTATGCGTTGCCTGAATTTGCTGCCATGTCCATCACTGTAGTCCTAGTAGCTAATTATCAACGGTCGGCAAGCGGGAGGGCAGCGGTGACGGCACCGAACGACTCGTTGAGGTAGGCGCTGAGGAGGTCGGCGGCGTGGTGTGGGGTGTCCTCGATGAGAACCTTGGCGATACTGATGTGGCGATCGGCGTATCGGGCATGGAGCTCGATGCTTTGGGGGTAGGAGAGAAAGCAAAGACGGAGTTGGGCCTGAATGGATTCGGCGGTTGCTAACAGGTCGGGAGACCCGGAAGCTCTGACGATGGCGAGGTGAAAGGCATTATTCCGTTCGGGAAGGTTCAATGATGACTGCGAACCACAAATAGAAAGAATCTCCTCGCCGAGGAGCTTTGCTTGGCTCTTGCTTAGCGACCGCAGTGTTCCGCATTCGGCGACATGGCGAAAAGCATACAGCTCGCGGATGCGTTCTTTGTCGAAGGAGGCGATAAAAACGCCGTGATGAGGGATATGAGTAAGAAGCCCCTCAGATTCCAGCTTCCGGTACGCCTGTCGGATGGTGTTGCGACTGACCTGCAGTCGCGCAGCAAGTTGGGTTTCACGGAGCTGCTCGCCGCTGTAGTGCTTTCCGGCGAGAATCTCTCGGCGCAGGACAGTTGCGGTGACATCCGCTACTGAAACGTCATGTTGTTTTTCCCCAGAGGACGTGTGGGTCTGATCGTCGAGGATGTTTCCGGGGGTAGTCATGTAATACAGACTACTAAATCACTTTTGTGTGGCGGCCATCACCAATTAACATACGAGACATTGTTCAACAATCTCGGTGCAGACGATCTTCAACGTAGGAATCCTTCAACGTGGGGATTGTCAGATTTGTAGGGAAAGGCCTGACGCTATGGACGCTTCAACATCTGCCCACAAGGCGCGTCGAACGGCACTCCTCGGTGCTGTATTCCTGATGGCGACCAGTGCTATCGGGCCGGGCTTCCTCACCCAGACCGCAACCTTTACGGCCAAGCTTGGCGCGGCTTTCGCCTTTGCCATTGTGATCTCGGTGCTTCTTGATATCGCGATTCAGCTCAACGTGTGGCGAGTAATCGCTGTCTCTGGACGCCGCGCGCAGGAGCTCGGCAACGCCGTGATTCCGGGGTTGGGCTGGCTTATGTCAATTCTCATTGTCATCGGTGGTGTGGTCTTCAATATTGGCAACGTCGGAGGTGCTGGACTTGGCGCGAACGCGATGTTGGGGGTGGACGCAAAGATCGGTGGCATTGTTACTGCAATCCTCGCCATTGGCTTCTTTCTCTCCCGGCGGGCGGGTATGGCGCTGGACAAGGCGCTCGTTGTGCTCGGTGTAGTGATGATTCTGGTCACTGGAATTGTGGCGTTCAGCTCTAATCCGCCAGTAGGGGAAGCGCTGAAAAACACGGTCATGCCCGACACGATTGACTTGCTGGCAATCATCACGCTGGTCGGAGGCACTGTTGGCGGTTACATTACTTACGCTGGCGCTCACCGCATGCTTGACGCTGGCGCCGGCGGTGTGGAGCACCTCGCGCAGACCACTCGCTCATCTGTTACGAGCATCATTGTCACGGCTATCATGCGTTTCCTACTTTTCCTAGCTGTCTTGGGAGTGGTCGCGGGTGGCGTGGTCCTCAATACGGATGGAAACCCCGCTGCAGAGGCATTCCAAGCTGCGGCAGGTGATTGGGGTATGCGATTCTTTGGCGTTGTCCTGTGGGCTGCGGGAATCTCGTCGATTGTGGGTGCCAGCTACACCTCGGCAACGTTTCTGACTCGTTCCTCGGGTGCTGGTGCCAAGACTCAAAACACGATCACCATTGTCCTAATTGCAATTTCCACGCTGCTGTTCGGTGTCATCGGTACGGCTCCAGCGACGCTGTTGGTTTTCGCCGGAGCCTTCAACGGTTTGGTTCTACCAATTGGCGTTACTGTGCTGATTTACATCGCGCTGTTCCGTGCGGACCTCATGAATGGCTACAAGTACCCGAAGTGGTTGGCGGCTATCGGAATCGTGGGTGTCGCAGTCGCTTGGTTCTTGGCGTGGCGCTCGTTCGGCGGCGTGTTTGAAATGCTCGGCTAATCGGCCGGTTATTCGTACAGCTCAGATGAGGACCAACATATCAACGGTACAAAAACCAGCATTACTACCTGGAAGGAGCGGCGACGTTTATGGGCGCCACTATCGATCTCAACTCTGATCTCGGGGAAGCTTTCGGCTCATGGAAGATGGGGGATGACATCGCTCTGCTGGACATTGTGACCAGTGCGAATGTTGCTTGCGGGTATCACGCGGGTGACGCTAGCGTCATGATGGAGACCTGTGAGGCAGCTACCGCGCGCGGAATTCGCATCGGCGCACACGTCGCCTACCGCGATCTCGCCGGATTCGGTCGACGTCGCATGGACTACTCACATCGAGAATTGCGAGCCGAAACCGTATACCAGATTGGTGCCCTATCGGCATGTGCACGGGCGGTGGGTACCGAAGTTTCCTACGTCAAACCCCACGGTGCCCTCTATAACCGCATCGCAGTGGACGAAAATCAGGCCACTGCAGTGGTGGAGGCGCTCCTGCTCGCTCGCTCCACCTGCGGAGATGGGCTTGCCATTATGGCGCAGCCGGGGTCGGTCATCGAACGGCTCAGCCTCGACGCGGACCTCCCTGTGATTCGGGAAGCTTTTGCTGACCGCGCATACAACTACGACGGAACGTTAGTTTCCCGAGCGCTCGCGGGCTCGGTCATTGCAGACCCCGATGCCGTCGTCAAACGCGTCATTGCAATGGCTAGTGGGGAACCAATCGCCGCTTACGACGGTTCACCGTTGACCGTACAGGCTAACTCTATTTGTTTGCACGGAGACACCCCTGGCGCGGTCGAACTCTCCCGTAGGATTCGCCAAGGGCTCGTCGACGCCGACGTCACCGTCGCTTCGCACGTATAGCGAGGACTCGCACACCGGACTTATCCACCGCAGTTTTTCGACCTCGCAAGAAAGAAAGGATCAGCACCGCCGTGGCCAAGATTCGCCCTATGGGAACAAACGCGCTGCTTATCGACTATTCATCATCGGCCAATCCGTTGGCGAAGGTACTTCGTGCACACTCTGCTGCAGCCGAGATCGAGGGACTTGTTGACAGGGTACCCGCAGCCCAAACGCTCCTACTTCGCTTTCGCGGTCCGGCTCGTCGATACCTCAGCGCAGTCGAAACCGCGCTGCAGGGCAACAATACGCAGAGGCACACCGTCGACAAGCGAAAGACAGTGACGATTCCCGTTCACTATGATGGCGCGGACCTTGAGTCTTTGGCACAAAGCCTTGGGACGAGCCCCCAAGCGTTAATTGATTGGCACTGCGAGCGCCCTTGGACGGCCGCGTTCGGTGGATTTGCGCCGGGCTTTTATTACATGGTGCGGGGGAGCGGTCAGGGATGGCCAGAGCCGCTTGATATTCCCCGCCTTGCGACGCCGCGCACCCGAGTTCCCAAGGGCTCTGTCGGACTTGCAGGCCAATTCGCAGGGGTGTATCCCATCGATTCGCCCGGTGGTTGGCAACTCTTGGGGCATACAGATGTGGAGATGTGGGACTTAAATCGGCCCAATCCGGCGCTGCTTGAGCCCGGGGTTGAGGTTCAATTTGAGGCGACTTCTACGGCGAGTGCGGCGTAGAAAAGGGTGCGGAAGAGATGAAGAATTCTATCGAGATTATTCGACCCGGTATTTTGACGACTATTCAGGATTGGGGCCGTGCTGGGCAAGGGAGCTTGGGGGTGAGTACCTCCGGTGCGTTCGACCGCGAGTCCGCGGCAGCTGCTAACCGGATGGTTGTCAACGATGAAAACCTCGCTGTGCTTGAATGCGTCGTCGGCGGGTTGGAGTTCCAAGTAGCGGAGGGAGCAATCATCTCCTTTGCAGGAGCCCACGGTGAGGTGACTGTCGAGCAGGATGGCAAGGTCATCAAGACCTCGATGAATAGCCGAATTGTGGTCGGGGCGAAGGCAATTGTGCGGCTTGGTACCTTCGATGCAGGTCTTCGCGGGTATGTCGCGATTCGAGGGGGCATCGATGTCGCGGAAGTGCTGGGGTCGCGGTCATACGATACGCTCGGCAAGCTCGGCCCAGCGCCTTTGCAGGCTGGTCAGGTTTTGCAGGTCGGCGACCCGGAGTATTCGACGGGGTCGTCAATCGCAATTTATCCCGCGCCTCATTGGTCGAGCGAGGCTGCGCGCCTAGATGTTGTTCCTGGTCCTCGGGCGGACTGGTTTACGTCGGAAAGCGTCAATGATTTCTTTCACGAGACATGGACCGTGACGCAAGAGGCCAACCGCGTCGGACTTCGGCTGAGTGGGACTACTCTTGAGCGCCAGGTCACCCATGAGTTGCCAAGCGAGGGAATGGTTCCCGGTGCGATACAAGTGCCCGCATCGGGGCAGCCGATTATTTTCGGTCCTGATCATCCGGCGACGGGGGGATATCCGGTCATTGGTGTGCTGACGGAGCCGTCATTGTCGAGAGCCGGGCAATTGGTGCCCGGCGCGAAGGTAAAATTCCGCCGGGTGCGGGCGGCATAGGTCTGCGGCGTCATCCTGCGCTATGGTGCGCCAAAACGTCTGCCAGCTGTCAGAGTCGCACAGCACTCCGCAGTAAAATCAGGCACCATGATTGAGCGAGCTTCTTTTTCCGACCTCAGCGCGACCGATGCGTATGCCATCTCGGCGCTGCGTACCGACGTGTTCTATCTTGAGCAGTCCTGTGAGGAGCCGGAAATGGATTGGCGCGACCTGGAAGATACCGCAGAGCACTATTTCATCCGCGACGACAATGACTCCCGCAAGATTATTGCGTACTTGCGTGTAATTGACACGCTCGATGAGTACTCGTCGAGCTACCCGCGCACCATCGGCCGAGTTGTCGTCGATGCTGCGAGCCGGGGTAGGGGGTTGTCCTCGAAACTGCTGCAGCAGGTCATCGCTGACCACCCGGATACGGGGCTAATTCTGCATGCCCAGACGCAGGCGAAAGGTGTGTACGAAAAAGCCGGCTTCCATGAGGTCGGGGAGACCTTCATGGAAGCCGGCATTGAGCACATCACCATGGTTCGTGATGCAGCCCGTGGCGAAGCCTAGGAATTAATCGCCTAGACTCCGGTTTGTACGGCGTTGCTTACTTTCGGGTTTAAGCGTTGACCTTCGAATCCGCCAGGATGCGATTCAGGGAGTCGATGCTGGCCTTCGCATCGCCGATAAGCATGTCGGTGTTTTCGTTGAAGAACAGCGGGTTCTGCACGCCCGAGTAGCCCGAACCCATCGACCGCTTGAGAACAATCACACGCTCAGATTCCCACACCTTCAGCACCGGCATACCCGCAATCGGGGAGCCCGGCTGCTCTGCCATCGGGTTGACGGTGTCATTTGCGCCGATGACCAGGGTGACATCCACATCAGCGAAGTCATCGTTGACCTCGTCCAGCTCTAGCACGATGTCGTAGGGAACCTTGGCCTCTGCCAACAGCACGTTCATGTGACCTGGCAGGCGGCCAGCGACTGGGTGGATACCGAAGACCACTTCCTTACCGTCGGCACGCAAATTGCGTACCAGATCGGCGACGGCGTACTGAGCCTGTGCCACAGCCATACCGTAGCCCGGAGCGATGAGGATCTTGTCCGCGTTGCGCAGGATTTCTGCAGTGTCCTCGTGGTTGACCTCAGTGTGGGAGCCTTCCACAGCGCTTGCCGACGTAGCTTCGGAGCCAAAGCCACCCAGAATAACGTTGGCAAAGGAGCGGTTCATGGCCTCACACATGATGTACGACAGGTAGGCGCCGGAGGAACCAACCAGCGCACCAGTGATGATGAGCAGCGGGTTGCCAAGCATGAGACCGGTGAAAGCAGCGGCCCACCCGGAGTACGAGTTCATGATGGACACGACAACCGGCATATCGCCGCCACCGATGGCGATGACCAGGTGCCAGCCCAAGAACAGGCCCAAAGCAGTGACTGCAACCATGCATGCCCATGCGATGGCGCCGCCCTCGGTGCCGGTTGCGATGAAGACAGCCAGGAGAACCAGAGTGACCACCAGAATGGCAATGTTCAGAGCGTTGCGGCCCGGCAGCAGTAGCGGCGAGCCCTTGATCTTCTCAGACAGCTTCAGGCCTGCGACGATGGAGCCAGTGAAAGTCACGGCGCCGATGAAGACGCCAATGTAAACCTCGCCGAAGTGGAACTTCAGGGCATCGGGGGCGACATCTTCGGCGAAGATGTAGGAGTTGAAGCCGATGAAGATAGCGCCGAGTCCAACCAGACCGTTGAACAGTGCAATCAGCTGCGGCATACCAGTCATGGCAACGCTGCGTGCGCGACTGATACCGATGACACCACCGATGCCGATAGCGACAGCGATGAGAATCAGGGTAATCAGCGGGGAGAAGTGAGAATCCGGCTTGGTGTCAGCGGTAACGAGTGCCTGGAAGATGGCGATGACAACGGCGACGGCCATGCCGGCAATACCGAAGGCGTTTCCGCGGCGAGCGGTCTCCGGCTTGGACAGGCCCGAGAGTGCAGCGAGGAACAGGACGGCGGCGACAATGTAGCCGACGTTGGACAGGCGGTAGGTCCAGTCCAGAAGCGAAGCAGTATCAATGCTAGCCATTAGACTTTATGCCTCCTCTTTCACGAACATGCCAAGCATGCGGTCGGTGACGGCGAAACCGCCGAAGATATTGATGGAGCTGACTACGATGGCCGCGAACGCGAGACCGGAAACTAACAGGTTGGAGCTTCCCACCTGGAGAATCGCACCCACCAGAACAATGCCGGAAATCGCGTTGGTCTCAGACATCAGCGGTGTGTGCAGGCGCGGCGTGACCGCGGAGATCACGTAGAAGCCAAGCACGATAACCAAGGTGAGAACCATGAAGTTGGCGCTCACGCTGTGCGGCGCGCTGAGCATAACCACAATTGCCAGCAGTGCCGTCAGACCCAGAGCAATCTTCGAGCCCAGGCCCGATCCCATGAAAGAAACCTTCTCCGGCGCATTCTCTTCTAATGCAGCCTGCTGAGCCTGCTGTTCCTGCAGCGGGGCAGCAGGGGTGACAGCGACCTTGATTGGCGGTGGTGGCCAGAGAATCTCAGCTCCGGTAGCGCCGGCACCATTGTGTGGGCGAGCCTTTGTCACCGTGATGCCACGGATAATCTCGTCCTCGAGATTGAGAACTGGAGAGCCATCCTTTTCTGGCGTAATCAGCTTGAACAGGTTGAAAATGTTCTGGCCGTACAGCGACGATGCCTGTGCGGGCAGACGTCCTGCAAGGTCGGTGTAACCGATGATGGTCACCCCGTTGTCAGTGACAATAGTCTTGCCTGGAACGGTCACCTCGCAGTTACCGCCACCGGCGGCAGCCATGTCGACGATGACGCTGCCTGGCTTCATAGCTGCAACATCGGCAGCAGTCAGCAGCAGCGGAGAGCGACGGCCCGGGATATTCGCGGTGGTGATGACAATGTCAGCTTGCGCGGACTGCTCGGAGTAGAGCTTCGCGGCAGCGGCGGCCTGATCATTGGTCATTTCCTTGGCATAGCCATCTTCGGACTTCTCAGTGGCGGCCGGAATCGGGATGAACTCTGCACCCATCGATTCCACCTGTTCACCGGCTTCAGGGCGCAGGTCTGTTGCCTTGACAATCGCGCCCATCGAATTAGCCGTACCAATTGCCGCAAGTCCGCCGACACCAGCGCCGATGACGTAAACGGTAGCTGGTGGCATCTTGCCTGCGGCAGTCACCTGACCAGTGAAAAGGCGACCATATGCAGAAGCCGCTTCGACTACTGCGCGGTAGCCGCCGATGTTGGCCATCGACGACAGCACGTCCATCGACTGTGCCCGGGAGATGCGGGGAACTGCGTCCATAGCAAGGGCAGTGATGTTGCGGTGCGCGAGCTCTTCGACCAGCTCTTCGTTACGGCCTGGCGCAAGTCGGCTGACCAGCATGGCGCCGTCGTTAAGCAGTGCGCGGAACTGCTCCGGCGGAGTGTCGAGCGTTACGACGATATCGCTGTGCCAGACAGACTCGTCGACAATGGCGGCACCTGCGGATTCGTAGTCCGCGTCGGTGAACTTTGCAGCCAGGCCGGCGTCAGCCTGCACGGCGACGTCGTAGCCAAGCTTGACGAGTTTGCCGACGGTCTCCGGGGTCGCAGCCACAATTGTTTGCTGGGGATCGGGTTCTAAAGGGATGCCGATTCTCATTGTGGGAGTTCTTTTCTGTTCGGGGGTTTTTGTTAAGGGCCATGCACACTCGGTTGTCGGTTAACAGTGAGCGTGGGCGTGACCGCTTTCTCCTTGGTGTCAATAAGGTATGCGCTGGCGGGGAAGCAGCGTAGGCGTTTGTGGAAAAAGGTAATAAAAATATGTGGGTAACGGTGGTGAGGTGGGTTTTTCTGAGTTTGTGCACTCTTAGAAAGGGGGTAGAAAATGGGGGTAAGAGTGCGAATTTTGGGTGAGAGTGAACATTTGTAGCGTTCTGAATGATTGTTTGAGGGGTGAAGTACGGGGGAGGGTATTTCTGTCTTTACGTACGTCGTTACGCATTGGGTAGATTTGTATTCCAAGGTTTTTGGCAAGAGTTAAGGAAAACGATGATTGGTTCACTAAGTGCCGCCGGAAAGGCCGTGTCGGCATCCCTCCGAGGGCAGGGGCGTACGTTCTCGAAGGTGGTTGCTGTCTCGCTAGCAGCTGGTGTAGTTCTCGGCGGACAGGTGCCAGCGCAGGCGGCACCGCGCATTGGTCAGCTACCGGACATCACTGCACGCGAAAGCACTATTGACTACCAGAACTCGGAAACCGTGGACAAAATTGGCGGTGGTCTGGTGGATGTCATGGGTGGCGTGAACCGTGTCATTTCCGGTGGCGAAAGTGGCCATATCACCGAGCCGTTCGACCCAGAGGCGGGGCAGCTGCGCAAGGAGTTCGGAGCGATGGGCTCCCATCCAGTTGCCGCAACCCGCGAAGCAATGCCATGTGATGGTGTCGTCTACACCATCTATAACCGCGTACTGCGGGACCTCCACGGTCTCCACGGCACCACCGGCTGCTATGACGTATTGCCTGAATCGGCCAACGCCTCCCCAGTTGGCGCACAGCTTATCTACCCGGCGGATATTGACTCGATGGAGTCTGCGCCACTGATGGTTCTCAGCCCTGGCATTGGTACTGAGCCGGGTATGTACGACGCGCAAGCGCGACTCTATGCAAGCCACGGATACGTCGTGGCTCTTGGCTACAACTTCACCAACTGGTTCGCGCCACAGATGGTGCTGGCAGCTTCAGTTGCCGCAGCGGCCAATGAGGACGAGTCCACACCACTTGCAGGCAAGATCGATTTCTCCCGCACGATGCTGGTCGGGCACTCTGCGGGTGGTGGCTCCGCAATCTTCCTGAACAACAGGATGGATAAAGCCTTCCAGGCTGCGGGTATCGATATGGTCACCCGCGGTCTGGTTGCCATCAACCCAGGGCCTTCCGACGCTGGACTAATCTCCACACCGCCGGAGATTCCAAGCCTGGTGGCCATTGCGGAGCACGAGGACATCGTTCCTTTTGATGCGGATCGACGTGGTTACCGCGATGCTGTAGGGCCCGCCTGGGAAGCGGTAGTCACCGGTTCCTACCACGGCACCTACCTGGATGATCCGTCCAAGAATGTGCTTGGCTCGCTGGTGCTGTCCTTTAGTGAGTATGTGCTCGGCGGAACGAGTCGAGCAAAGGCCGTCTATGAGGGTGCTAACTACGGCCTGGCTACTGACTCCGAGCTCAAGGACGTTCAGCGCAAGGGCGTTTAGAGCTGGCTACTCCATCGACTCTGGAATCAGCTTTGCCGCGGCCTCGGCGATTGCCTTACGCTGTGCTTTCGTGAGCTGATTGCCGTTGAGGTAGTCGTTGGCCCAGAGTCCATCGGAAATCATTTGGACAACGTAGGCCATGCAGGCCTCCTCATCGGTGGCAATCTGTTCTACCGGCGGATTCCACCGGCGCAAAAGGCGCGTCCAGATCTCGCGCAGCTCCGGGTCGGCGGCAGAGTCGATGGACATGAGTAGCTCGGCCCTCGTTGCCGTATCCAGTGAGACCTGGAGGTTTGCGCGTAGGCGGTTGGCGGGGGATACCTCCTCTGCGGGCCCACCCGCGGCTTCGATAAGCTCCTCTTCCCATAACTGCGCCATGTGCTCATGGACGCTGCGAATCATGTCTTCGCGGGAGGGGAAGTGGTAAATCAACCCTGATTTACTCATTCCGCATTGAGTTGTGACATTTTCGTAGGTGACCTCGGAAAAGCCACTTGTCTCGATAATCTCAACGATTGTGTCGAGAATGGCAGTGCGCTTACTCGTGCGCATATTCAGTCTCCTTCGGGTTGCCGCGAAACGCCACCGCAGTCGCAATCGCTGCAATGACAGCAACGACAGCCAGGATAATCAAAATGGCCAGGTAGGAACTGTCGAGGCCGGCGCGGGCGCCGTCGTTAAGCGCTGGCGTGTGAAGTGCATCGGTGAGTGAGATGCTGGCGTCGACAGGCGTGAACAAGGCGTAGAACATTGGTAGGAGGCTGCCTGTGATTGCGACGGTGATTAGTGTGCCAAATTCGTAGGACACGGATTCCATCGCCGCCGCCATACCGGCCTTTGACCTCGGGGCTGAGCCGATAATCGCGGTCGACGACACCGACATCACAGAACCTGCGCCCGCGCCGAGCAGTATCAATCCTGCGATCATGAGCGGGAAATTGCCCGAGGAAACACCGTAGTACATGCCTGCCAGGCCGATGGCGTTGAGGAGGAATCCGCCGGTGATGAGTGTGCGGAAACCCACTCGATGCAGCACCATGCCGCCGATGACACCAACTGGCAAGGACGCCAGTGCCGCGGTGGCAACTAGCAAGCCCGCGTCGAGTGGTGTGTATCCGACGGAAATCTGGAAGCGCTGCGTCGTCATTAATTCGGCGCCTGCCAGGACAAACATGGCAAGCGCGGCTGCCAGCACGCCACCGGAAAACATCCGCGAACGGAAGACGGAGAAGTCGATGAGGGGTTCAGTGAGACGTGCCTGACGACGCTGAAACAGTACCGCGCCCACTAGCCCGCAGGCGATAGCTGCGACGATGACGGTGGAGGAGCGATGACCAGCGAGTTCCTTAATGAGCGAAACCAGGCCCAGCATGGCCAGCATCGCGTAGAGGCTGGTGAGGAAATCCCAGCGCTTGGCTGGGTTGGGCTGATTCGGCGGAGCAAAAATCAGCGTGCCAATGATTGCGAAAATTACTACAGGGATGTTGATAAGGAAGATTGAGCCCCACCAGAAGTGCTCCAATAGGAAACCGCCAACGACGGGGCCAGCGGCGGCACCCAGTGTTGCCGTGGCAGACCAAATGCCAATAGCTGTGGCAAGTTCACGAGGGTGGCGGAAGGTCTCACGTAGCAGTGCGAGGGTCGCCGGCATCATGGTCGCGGCGCCCAGTCCTAGACAGCCGCGGGCGATGACCAGCGCCCAGGCGTGCGGCGCAAAGGCCGCGGCCAGGGATGAGAAGCCAAAAATTGTCAGGCCCACAAGAAACATCTTGCGGTGACCGATGCGGTCGCCCAGGGTGCCTGTGCCGAGGAGGAGTGCGGAGACTACCAGTGGGTAGGCGTTGATGATCCACAGGCCCTCCAACTCGGTTGTGTGGAGCTGCTCGCGCAGAACCGGCAGAGCAGTGTAGAGCACCGAGTTATCTATGCCGATGAGTAGTAGGCCGGCGCTGATGATAGCGAGGAAGATCCACCTGTGGGTGACTGAAGTGGGCGGATTAGCCCTCGTGGAAGCGGCGTGGTCGGTACCTGTCATTCCAGTAACTGTAACGAACGTTCGGTTTAGTTACAACTTCTGAAGAGTGCCGATTTAGGTTTAAAACTTCAAGAAAAGTAAGCCAATCCCGCACAAGGAGCCGGTGAAAAAGTGTCTAAGTTGCAGGCGTTGTTGAGGTGCGAATTCACGGACGCCGTTCGATCCGTTACCGTGATGGTGTCCCCCTCACGGGGCGCGGCCACCAGGCCCGGTATGGCTTATCTGCGTGAACATTTCCATAATCCGGGGGTGTTGCCACCGGACACCGGGGACAACCGCTGACAGCTAATAGGGACACGGACCAAACAGAGGTCTCGTCGTAACGTGGGTGCCTGCAACGGATGTCCAAGACACCTGTGACCAGCCGCAACAGAAGGGCACCATCATGGAACCGTCCACAACACCCGACATCATCATCGGCCTCGACGTCGGCAAAACCGACCACCATGCCTGCGCGCTGACCAACACCGGCGAGAGAATTTACGACAAGCCGCTGCCCCAAGACGAAGCCGCACGGCGCGAAATCTTCGCGTCCATGCAGGCCCACGGCAGCGTTGTCATGGTTGTCGATCAACCCAACACGATCGGCACCCTGCCCATCGCCGTGGCCCGCGACTGCGGTTGCACGGTCGGATACCTCCCCGACCTAGCCATACGACAAGCAGCCGATTTCTACCCTGGACGATCAAAAACTGACCGCCGGGATGCATTCATCATCGCCGACACCGCCCGCACCATGCCGCACACACTGCGGACAGTCGACCGCGACGACGAGATACTAGCAGCGCTGAAGACGCTCGCCGGATTCCACGACGACATCACCAAAGACGCCACCCGAACGAAAAACAGCCTTCGCAGCGTGCTCACACAGATTCACCCCGCACTCGAGCGCGTCTTTGCAGGCGAGATTCTCT
>NZ_KV836085.1:23850-24157 GCF_001838215.1 Corynebacterium sp. HMSC061H03 | reverse complement strand
ATCAAAGCGCTTCAAGCACAGCGCGACACGATCGCCGGGCAAGTCGAGGAGATGTGCGAATCGTTTTCCTCTTGCCCAGGTCTTGATGTCGATGCCCGGCGTAGGCATCAAGACCGCCTCTAACATCGTGTTGTCCATCGGCGATTGCCAGGACTTCGCCGATGCCGCGCACTTGGCCGCTTACGCCGGCATCGCGCCGACCACCCGGCAGTCGGGTACGTCGGTTCGCGGCGAGTTTCCCACCAGGGCCGGCAATAAGCAGTTGAAAAACGCGATGTTTCGATCGGCGTGGATCGCGTCGAACTGC
>NZ_KV836085.1:0-23750 GCF_001838215.1 Corynebacterium sp. HMSC061H03 | reverse complement strand
AAGGACAGAAGCACAATGCCGCGGTGATGTGGCTTGCCCGGAGCCGCTGCAATGTCATCTGTGCTCTGTTGACTCGGTGTGAGTTCTTCCGAGAAATCCCTGCTAGAAACATCGCCAGGGGTGTGTAGGCCGCTGCGCTGATCACCGCCGGCCCGCATGATGCGGCTCGGCGATCAGTGATGGCTACAACACCCCCATGCGATGTACGTGCAAGTTCCGCCTGACTATTGACAATCCACATAGGGACCCCGGCATGGCGCAGCGAATCAGCGCCGGGCGCGGGATCCGCCACTCCGAGCTCAATGCCTCCGGTTACCTCGACGGCAAGAAGTTGCGGGTCGTCCAGGCCTGGTTGCCGCCCGACGATCTCGGTGCCGCTCCCTCCCACGACGAGGTCGACCTCAACGATGCTCTCACCGACGGCACGCTGGTCCCGGTCGCGTCGGGCACACCGGGCCTCGCGCCGCTGACCATCGGCACCACCGGCGCGACGTTGCGCATCGGCCGGGTTCCCGCAGGCCGCACCATCGACGTGCCGTTGTCGCGGTTCACCCACTTCTTCGTCGCCTGCGGCTCGGCATCCTTCGGCGACGAGACGCTTTACGACGGCGACGTTGCCCGCATCACGGCCGACGGATCGAATTCAGCGGATTCGGACGAGGTCGACTCACTGCCCATGACCGCCATCAACGATGCCGAGGTGCTGGCTTGGACCATGGACCGCAGCATCGACTGAGCCCACCAAACGACACCGGATGACGGTATAGACCAGACGCCGAAGGACAGGTACCTCGCCTTTTTCGGATCGACCGGGTCGTCGGACATCTACGTTGCAACGGCCCGGTTCGGCGTTTCGGGCCAACCCCTCGACAAATATGCCAGGTAAGGCTAAGTTAATTGCTAAAGCAGTATTTTACATGCGGGTTAACGGGCCGGCGCAGCCGCCGACACCGTCGGCCCGGCCACACGACGAGTGAGACGCACCATGAATGCACGCGACAGAGATTTCGAACAACTCCAGGGCCACTGGCTACTGGCCCGACTGGGCAAAAAGGTCCTTCGACCCGGTGGCCGGAAGATGACGGAGTGGATTCTCGACCGGGCTCGCCTCACCGACGCCCGCGTCGTCGAACTCGCACCGGGACTGGGGATTACGGCGACGGAAATCTTGAATCGCGCACCGGGGGATTACGTCGGCATCGACGAGGACCCCGACGCCGCCAAGACGACCGGCAAGGTCGTTGGCGACAGGGGCCGGGTCACCGAAGGCAAGGCCCAAGCGACGGGGCTCGGCGATGACTCGGCGGACGTCGTCGTGGGCGAGGCGATGCTCACCATGCAAGGCGACAAGGGCAAGGCGGCGATTCTCGACGAGGTTCGTCGGATTCTCGTTCCCGGCGGCCGCTACGCGATCCACGAACTGGCGTTGACCCCCGACGACCTGGATGCGGCGACGAAAGATGAGATTCGCATCGCGATGTCCAAGGCCATCCGGGTCAACGCCCGACCACTCACCGTCGCGGAGTGGCGAAACCTCCTCGAAGAACACGGATTCGAGGTCGAGCACGTCCGCATTGCGGAGATGGGCCTGCTCAAGCCCTCCCAGATGATCGAAGACGAAGGGATCTCCGGAGTTGCCCGCATCGCAGGCAACATGATCAAGCACCCCGCGGCGCGTAAGCGCGTTCTCGGCATGCGCAGCGTTTTCGTCGAGAACGACGACGCCCTCGCCTCGATAGGCATCGTGGCCCGTCTGCGCGACACCGCCGATTCCGCCGACGCCGCCGATGCGACGGGTACCGTTTCCAACGCTTCCGAAAGCGGGCGCGAAGCATCGCCCGCCGTCCGACGCGGGCCCGAGATTGAGTTCCTCGACGACGACCAGCAAGCTGAATTGACCGCCGATCCGGAGGCTCTGAGCCTTCATGACGTCGTCGCCGCCGCTCCGCCCGCCAAGGACGGCGACGGCCCGGCGGTGAAACGTCTGCAGACGGCCGACGGGGTAAACATCATCGCCATGCGTTTCCGCTCCGGCCAGGCCTTGCCCGATCACCGCGCTGCACACCCGATTATGGTGCAATGCATCGAGGGCCAGGTGCGCTTCACCGTAGGCGACCGCACCGAGGTCCTCACGCCGGGGACCGTCGCACACCTGCCCACCATGGTCCCACACCGGGTCGACGCAGACGAGGACTCCGTGTTCCTGCTGTCGATGCTCACGTAGATCCGTACACGGGGTTGACCGCCGCACGGGCGGAGCGATTTCGCCGGCCCGGACCGGCCTCGCCGCCGCATCCGGCGAGGGCCCCTTCGGCCGTTCCCCCGAACCACGCGGCCTGCGGCGCGTGCTCATCACCGGCGCCGCTTCCGGCTTCGGCCTCGAACTGGCCAAGCGCTTCGTCGCACGCGGCGATTCGGTCATCGCGACCGATCTGCATGACTCGGCGAACGAGGACGTCGTCAAGCTCGGCGATGCGTGCACCTACCGCGAGCTGGACGTCACCTCCGACGCGGACCGGGAGGCGGTGGCCGCGGCGATAGGCGCGGTGGACGTGCTCGTGTTCAACGCGGGCATCGCGGTCGGCGGGGCGATCGAGAACGTCACCATGGACACGTGGCACCGCGCGCTCGACATCAACCTGCTCGGGGCGGTCTGCGGCTGCCGTGCGTTCGTGCCACTGTTGGAGCCGGGCGCGAAGATCGTGATGACATCGTCGATCGCCAGCCTGATCCCCCGTGGCGCCCGAGCGGGTAAAGATCAGCTTTTGCGCGCTGACTTTATGCTCGGAGGCTTATAGTCGGAGCTTTACGATCGGACGTTGTGACCAATCACCGCCGGGATAGTGATTGGCGCATCCCCGAAAAGCTCCTTCTGGTATTCGTTCTGCTCGAAAGCGCCGGCATCGTTATCCCTGATGGTGGCCACGTTTGTCAGTTTGCGTGCCGACGGTGCGGAGCCCTTTTGGAGCAGTCCGCCACGGCTGCCCGCAGTGGTGGCCGCGAAAGACCCTGCGCCACGGTTTCCAGCAGCGGCGCCCGCGGTTCCGCCAGCAGCACCCGTAGCTCCGGTAGCAGTACTGTTGCGTGCGCTGATTAGGGAATTCATCAATCCACTTCCGCGCTGTGAAGGGCTATTCGAGGCGTTTGGCAAGGCAGAACCAGCAACCCCGGGACCCAAGCCGGTTCCCATCCCGCGCCCCGCTGTTGGCGCTGGCATACGACCAGGACTCGAAGTCGGAAGTCCCGAGGCCGGTGGACGGGGGCTTGCGTTTCCAGAAGGCGGCAGTGCCGGGATATTGCCCGCTGGTGTGAGCCCCGCAGTGCGTCCTGCGCCGAGAGGGCCAGCCGGCCGGTTGCCGTGAACTCCGTAAGGCGAGACTCCTTGCGGTGATGTGCGTTGAAGTGGGGCGCTCGCTCCCGAAGGGGTGACCATGGCTGGATTCGCCGTGCTCGGTTGAGCCATGGTTGATGTACCGGTCGGGGATGTTGGCGAGATTGTGGAGCTCGTTGGGCTGCTAAGTGATGCTGGGTGCACAGGGGCAGCAGACGGATTTGTGGGGTTCGACAAAGTCGAAGTGCTCGGTTGCACGTGCGAAGGAGCGGAAGGGCTCGCGGATGTGGATTGTGGTGTTGGAGAATCCGGAACAGTTGAGGTGGCACCAACTGGTGTGCTGGCGGCCTGCATGCTTCCAGTCATCCCCGCAGGCGAAAGGCTGAACTGGCTAGTTCCAGAACCCCCGGCGACTGTGGCCCCAACGGACACCTCGGCAGTCACACCACTTCCCGCATCGGCAGAAACCAGGTTAGGAATTCGGGGAATAGCTGTCTGTAGCTGTGCGGTATACGGACCAGAGAGAAAGGCTGCTACCTCGGCCTGTTCAAAAGCCTTTTGCGCGCCAGGGTTTGGGAGTGCCTTGGATTCGGCTTCGATCGCTGATAGTGCATTGACGGCCATCGCTTTCACAGATGGCAATACGGCAAGGTGCCCGGCCATGACCTCCGATGCGGTGGCGATGCTGGTAGCGCGTGCGGCCAGACCTTTCATTGTTGAGTCAGCAGCAGAGAAGACAGCACCGCTGTTGCTCGACACCAAGCCGGATGAGATGGAGGTTAGATTGCTGGCCAACGTGGTCATAGTGTCGGCGAAGTTGTTCCAGTAGGCGATTGCCTCGGCTACGGCACCGTCATTTGTCGAGGAAAACATGGATAGTAGGGACTTCGCATCGAGACCAAGTTCCGCAGAAAGAGTGACTGGCGCGAAAGTGAGACTTCCAGCTTCAAACATCGGCCGACGCTGAAATACACCGCTTGTGCGCGCTACTTCAGCAAGGGAAGCGCCGTCACCATTGAACGGGTTAATGCTTCGAAGAATCCGATTCATGGTGGATTCGTGCTCAGTGATCACGCGACGGAAGTCAGCGAGATTCGTTTGCGCCCAGGTGAGTTGTTTGCCCAGAGACAAGCCGACGGCGGCAGAGCTTCCTGAACTGCCGGAAATTGCGAGACTGTGTTCTGTCGCCACCAGCTGGAGTGACGGAACCTGTGAGTAGCCGGCCAAGTTTGGTTGCATCGTCATAGACGAACCGGGAAGCATGATTGCTCCAGTTAGTCCGCTAATTGCGTGATCAATTGTCGAAATATTTGCAGAAATCAAGATATTTCCCCCAGGTAATTGGTCATGAGTTCATTGACGGGCTCACAAATGGTTTCATCGAAATCAGTAGATTCTTCCTCTGAGATGTGCGTTATAAAACCCAGTGCGCCTTTCGGGGTCTCTACAGATGCAATGCAGTATGAGAGACCAATCGGGTTGGTTTGTCTGAAAGTCACCCAATGAAGGCCTTGTGAGTGGTGTGTAGTGGGGTGAGCGTCATAGTTCTCGAGCCGGGAATGGGCCACCGATGTGTGCCAGAGCCCGAGGGGCAAAATATGACTTGTTTGAAGTCCGCAACCTATTTGTTTGACACCTTTAATTCGCTCTGAAACCTCAGACTGCTCCCGGAACCCCAGCCTGTCTAAGCGCCCCATAATCTCGGGGTCGTCACACGGATTGGTCAGGACGAATTCGGGTGCGTCGTAGTTGTAGTGCCCATCGGGACCAAGTGGAGCATCACCGGGCTCCGGCGGATTGTTGGGTGGAAGCACACCCGCAGGTAACGTCACGCCCGAGTCAGTAGTGATGGTTGTCGCATTGTCGCCGACAGGTTGAACGTCCTCGCCGGAAGCCTTGGTCGATGCGCAACTAGTCCCCGTTACTCCCCATAGAAGTGCTGACACTAGGGCGGCAGTAGTCGCCTTTTTCAATTTTCCCTCCCCAAAGAATTTGTGTGAGAAAGATATAACACCGCGTTCACAATTGCGCTTGCTGAGAAGCCGAAAAAATAGACCGACTGTGGATAACTTTTTAGGGGTGTGGACAACGCGGTCGCCGCGAAAAACAGCGCCGCTGCACAGCCGCAACCTGCAGCTTTAGGGTGTGTTCTCCGTGCCGTCGTTAAGCGTTGGCGGCAAACGTGGGTGTAATGACCGAAGTAATCCGAACGATTGGTTAGACTATGAGGCGCATTACAAAACCACGGGAGTGCCAACCGAAATTCCGGCACTGAGAGGACGCTAGGGATCGAGCGTCGACCGGACGAACCTGAATCTGGGTAATACCAGCGTAGGAAAGGGATGTGTTGCTTCATGGCTGCACGTGTATCTGTATCCGCTCCGCCGAAAGAGGGCGAGGTTACAACTGGCCCGATTTACCGCAGCAACAAGCATTACGACGAGGTTGCGTTCAGCAACGATTTCGGTGAGGCGAACCTGCGGATTCCAGTTCGTCGAATCAATCTGACGGACGGTACTCACTTCGATGCGTACGACACCTCGGGTATCTACACCGAGGAAAACCCGGAGCTGAACCTGAAGGAGGGTTTGGCTAAGACTCGTGACTCGTGGCCGAAGGCTCCGGCAGTGCCGGCGGTTGCAGGCTCTGAGGACGCCCCGAAGGTCAAGACGCAGCTGGCTTGGGCGCGCGCGGGAATTGTCACTCCGGAGATGGCTTTCATTGCTGCTCGTGAAGATGTGGATCCGGAAGTTGTGCGCGAAGAGGTCGCTGCGGGTCGTGCCGTGATTCCGGCGAACCACAAGCACCCGGAGACTGAGCCGATGATTATCGGCAAGCGTTTTGCCACCAAGATCAACGCAAATATCGGCAACTCGGCCGTGACTTCGTCCATCTCTGAAGAGGTGGAGAAGATGGTGTGGGCAACCCGTTGGGGCGCGGACACGATCATGGACCTGTCCACTGGTAAGGACATTCACGAAACCCGTGAGTGGATTCTGCGTAACTCCCCGGTGCCGGTTGGTACGGTGCCGATTTACCAGGCGCTGGAGAAGGTCAAGGGTGACCCGGCCAAGCTGACCTGGGAAATCTACCGCGAAACCATCATTGAGCAGTGTGAACAGGGCGTGGACTACATGACCGTTCACTCGGGTGTGCTGCTGCGCTATGTGCCTCTGGCCGCCAACCGCGTGACAGGCATTGTTTCCCGCGGTGGCTCAATCATGGCCGCATGGTGCCTCGCGCATCACCAGGAGAGCTTCCTCTACACCCGCTTCGCTGAGCTGTGCGACATTCTGGCGCAGTACGATGTCACGTTCTCCCTCGGTGATGGCCTGCGTCCGGGCTCCATTGCCGATGCTAACGATGAGGCTCAGCTGGCTGAGCTGCGCACTCTCGGTGAGCTGACCAGGATCGCTAAGTCCCGCGGCTGTCAGGTCATGATTGAAGGCCCGGGCCACGTTCCGATGCACAAGATCGCCGAGAACGTGAAGTGGGAAGAGGAGTGGTGTGAGGAAGCTCCGTTCTACACCCTCGGCCCGCTGGCAACCGATATCGCGCCGGGCTATGACCACATCACCTCGGCTATCGGTGCGGCAATCATTGCGCAGGCTGGCACCGCCATGCTTTGCTACGTCACGCCGAAGGAGCACCTGGGTCTGCCGAACCGCGACGACGTCAAAGTCGGCGTGATTACTTACAAGATTTCCGCGCACGCCGCCGACTTGGCGAAGGGGCTGCCGCGCGCTCAGGAGCGTGACGACGCGCTGTCGAAGGCCCGCTTCGAGTTCCGTTGGCATGACCAGTTTGCACTGGCACTGGATCCGGACACTGCGCTGGATTACCACGATGAGACCCTGCCTGCAGAGCCGGCAAAGACTGCGCATTTCTGTTCCATGTGTGGTCCGAAGTTCTGCTCCATGCGTATTTCCAAGGATGTACAGGACTACGCGAAGGAACACGGCCTGGACTCCGTTGAAGCGATCGAGGCCGGCATGGCTGAGAAGTCCCAGGAGTTCGCTGATCAGGGTAGCCGCGTCTACCTGCCGATTACCGCGGAGTAGCTGGTTGTCTTAGAAGATGCTGAAGTAAGCCGTGGTCGAGCTCTATTGGGCTTGGCCGCGGTTTTCTTTTGCTTTCAGCTATTTCTGCCGGTCTCAGTGTTGAGCCTCAAACGGGGGAGGGTAAGGCACGCCTTAATAAAGGCATTAGGTAAACCTAACTAGTGGGGTGTACATTGCTTGTATGCACAGTCTGAGGTTCCTGACTTTCGATAATTCCCACCGCCATCTCGCAGGTGCTCGCAACACTCGCCGTTCATTCAGCTCTAAATCATCCACGGTTGGAGAAGGCGTGCGTCGACCGGTGGAGCGAAGTGCGCGCAGAGCTGCTACTGCGGTTTCGCTGTCCGGCGCCATGGTTCTTTCGGCGTTTGCGTCCCCGGCAATGGCTGACACCGCGAAGCCAATCGTGCCGGACAATTTTCCCAATGTGATTAATCCAGCGGAGAACTTCCAGCCGCAGGATTCGCAGTATGTCGAATCCCCGGAAGTTACTGTCACATTTGAGGACGGCACACCAGCTGAAGGTGCCACAGTTCATCGCGGCGATGTCCTTATTGTTCGCGGCAGTGGTTTTAATCCGTCGGCCAACCGTGGTGGTTACCCGCTTCCAATTCCTCCGGGTGTGCCCAATGGTGTTTACGTTCTCTACAGTGCGTTCCCAGACTCGTGGAAGCCGAGTGAAGGTGCTCCGTCCTCGTCGCGGAAACATCCGCACGACAACATTGCCTGGGTTATGCCGGATGGCACTCTCGAGGCGATACCGAACCAGGGCGTCGACATGCGGCGTTCTATCGCTCGTCAGGCTACCCCGATGACAAATGACGGCAGCTTTGAGGCCCGCATTGTTGTTGACCCGCCGGAGACTCCTGCCGGTGATAACTGGGGCATTTATGTCTACCCGGCGGCAGGCTCCATTAATGAGGCCGAGGAAATCTACATCCCGTTGAATTATTCGGATGCTCCGGGCAAGAATGCCCCGGCTCCCTCCAGCGAGGATTTAGTCATTTCTGTGTCTGCGCTGGAGAAGGTATTCGGCGCACTGGGTGGTGGGGTCACTGCCAAGAACGGTGCCCTAGAGCCTGAGGCCGGTGTTGTCTCATTTACCCGCGACAATGACAACAGCGATGCCGAAGGGGAGAGCTACCGCGGAGAAGTTCACATCACCGCGAAGTTCAGTCTGGTTCATGTGGTCGTCCGCAATCCACGCATTGAGGAAGGCCCGACCGGAAAGATTATTACGGCAGAGGTCTCACAGGGCTACGATGTCGGCCCGGATGAGATGGAGCGTATGCCCATAGCCGCCGTGGTTGACAGCGATGGAGATCAGCTGATCACGACCATCGGCACTATTTCACAGTTCCGGTAGTCCCTCCGGTCACCACGACCGCTCATTGTCATCCGCCTGGCACATCGTTGAAAGTAAGCCGTCATACCTTGCGGGTTCCTGCGGGTTGTAACCACTGCCGTATTGGAATCACTACATTAGATAGAGGCGCTTACCAGCGATGAGGAGGAACGTGGGACGACATAGTCGGGCAGAAGGACCGGTGTCACAGGATGGGGCATCGTCACAGGCTGCGGAGTTGCAACGTGCTGTTGCGGAGTCTCCGTCGCGGGCCTCGCGAAAAGTGTGGGCTCGCAAACCCAGTCAGGCTCCCGCGCCGGCGCAATCGCCTGTGATGAGCTGGCCTCTTATGCTGGTCTCTCTGCTCGGTGGTCTTGCCTCGCTGTTGGCCTGGAATGGTCGCACTCAGCCGGACGATTGGGCTTCGCTCTGGGTGGGCGGGCTACTTATGGACAGGGGACTTGCGTCCCATCTCTATGACGCCGATCCAATCGATTTCACCGCTATGAGTGGAGAGGTCTGGCCACGCCTGGCGCAGGAAGTGTCCGCGCCATTTACGCATCCCTTTGTGCAAAATCCTTTGTTCGCAAAGGCTCTGGGAGCGATATCCCACGTCATGAGCTTTGAAACCTCGGTTGCTTGGTTGCTGTTTCTCTCCGGAATGGCAGTCGTGGTCCTCATCGCAGCTTCCTACCACCTGTGGTTTCGGTCTACCATGCCCTGGGGTATCGCAGCGCTGATTACCGCCTGCGTATTCGCTCTGCCGACCACTATTAATTCGTTCTGGATCGGTCAGACGACACCGCTGATTGTCGCGGGCGTCGCCTATGGTCTTGCCGCCTCGCGCACTCGTCCTTGGCTTGCGGGCATCGTGCTCGGCATCGTCGCATCCATTAAATTGACTCCGTATGCGCTCATCGCAGTGATGCTCTTTTTCGCTTATCGACGGCGCGCAGCCCTCTGGTCGCTGGCCACCACGGCGGTACTGGCGGCCTGGATGCTTATCCGCATTGACATGCCGGTTATTTCGGACTGGATTGACCGAATTGACAACATTGGTGCGTCGGTCTTGGTCGGTGGTGCGAATCAGTCGTTGGCGTCGACTTTAGCCACAGACCTGGGCAAACCTGATTTATTAGTAACAGTGGTTCGTGATTATCCGAGTCACGTGAAAATGATTCCACTGTGTATTGCTCTTGGCGTGGTGTTGATGGTCACGGCAGTTGCGTGGTTGAACCCCGTCTACCGGTTTGAATTTCTGATCACGGGCGCGTGGCTTATTGCAGCCACATTCTCATCGATTCTTTGGACCCACTACATGTTGATACTGGTCACGTCTGTGTTCGGTTTGGCCGCCATGGCGCGGACCCGATTGACCAGACAGTGGCCGTATATCGGTATTGCGTTGCTAGTGGTCCTGCTGACGTTCCCTGTGACAAATCCGATTGCTGCTACGCCGTATACCGGCGGATTTGTGTACTCGGGGATTACTGCGATGCTCTTGACGCTGGCAATGATGCTAGTTGTTGGTGGCTGCCACGCGTTTGCGGTACATCGGTACGGCGATGGTGATGCAGGCGAGGTTGGAGCCGGATTGGGCAGTGAATTAGCTGCCGTGGAGACGTTGAAATGTCCTCAGCCAGAGCCAATGGTCTTATTCGACTTGAGGAAGCGCTAGATTTAGCGGCTCAGCATAGAGACGATGTCACGGGGAGACATGTCGCTGTAGATCTCATTCCGGGTGCTCTTAACCTGGTGGCCGAAGTGGACTGCGTTAGCGTCACTGCTGGTGTCGCGGGTAAGGGCTTCGCGTAGCGGCTGGGAGAAGAAGGCGCGCTTGGTAGTGAAAGAACGGGGGAACAGGTTTTCAAGGCTCACGGTATAAACCCTTTCTGTGGTCGGAATCCGGTCGGGACTCCGGTTTGAGAGTTTCTGTATTCAAACGGTTTTCTTTGATGCGGTTGCCACTATATGTCTGAATATGCCCGATATCGAGTTAAAACGGGCAAAAGTGACTAAGTGGATACCGTTCCCAACATGAAAGCTGCATCACACTGTGGACCGGCTTAATGCTCGGTTACGGTCAGTTGTGGGCTCCAATACAATGAAATGCGGAATCAAATGTGAAGTAGGAGTTTGGTTATGGCTATTTCTTCGGCACCCACCACTGAGTCCCCGGATTCGGCGGATACCTCGGACGCGGCATCGCGCAGCGTTCCGGCGGTAGCGCTCAGTCACGTTGAGGATTTAATAGATTTTGTGACTGCGTCGCCAAGCTCATTTCATGCGGCACAACAGGTCGTTGACCGTCTGAGTGCAGCCGGTGCCACGGTCGTCGATGAGCACGAACAGTGGCCAAGTGAACCCGGTGCCTACGTCCTGCGTCGTGATGGCGCTGCCGTTGCTTGGATTGTTCCGGAGACACCGGCTGCTGATTTCACCGGTTTCCGTATTGTGGGTTCCCACACGGATTCGCCCGGTTTTCGTGTGAAGCCCAATGCGCGCGCCTCGGCCGCAGGCTATGCGCAGGTCGCCGTCGAAGTCTACGGCGGCGCGTTGTTGGGAAGCTGGACCGACCGCGAAATTGAGTTTGCCGGCCGTGTAATTGATAAAAGCGGCAATGAGCACCTTGCACGCACCGGTCCGGTCGCACGCATCCCGCAGTTGGCTATCCACCTCAATCGTGCGGTTAACGAAGAGGGGCTGAAGCTCCACAGGCAGAACCACACTGCACCAATCATCGGACTGGATACCTTCGGCACCGATGTGCACCAGGTCATCGCCAATGCTGCGGGCCTGGCTATCGACGACATCGTCGCCTGGGACCTCATTTCCTTCGACACCCAGCAGCCGCGCACCTTCGGTGCTCACGATGAGTTCCTGGCTTCGGGTCGGCTGGACAACCTGCTGAGCGTCCACTCCTCCCTGGCCGCCTTCGAGACCTTGCTCCGTCAAAACTGGAGCACGTCAACCACCATCCCCGTCATGGTCGCTTTCGATCACGAGGAAGTCGGGTCCGCCTCTACAACGGGCGCTGCAGGGCCACTGCTTGCCGACGTTCTGTCCCGCATCGCAGCGGCCACAGGCGCTGACCTGGAACGCACCCAGCAGCTCTACCGCGGTTCCATCTGTCTCTCTGCCGACGGCGCACACGGTGTGCACCCGAACTATGCAGGCGAACACGAGCCGGGGCACCAGCCGGAACTCAATGCTGGCCCAGTGGTGAAGATCAATGCCAACCAGCGTTACGCCACCACGGCGGCTGGTCAGGCCGAGGTTGTCCGAATCGCAGCGGAAACCTCTAAGCGCATCGGCCAGGAAGTGCCGGTGCAGTATTTTGTCTCTGCGAACCACAAACCATGCGGCTCCACGATCGGCCCAATCACCGCAACGCGACTGGGTATTGACACCATTGATATCGGAGCCGCGATGGTCTCCATGCACTCGGCGCGTGAAATGTGCGGCACGATTGATCCATGGTGGTTGGCCGAACTCACCGTGGATTTCTGGGGTGCCGGAAACTAGCAGCTCGCAGGCGGCGACTAAACCACGTCTAGCAGGGGAGATGTCGGTTCGCTGTGGCCGTCGTGAAGCGAAAATGGGTGAGGGAATTTCCGTAGCTGCTCGTCGTGGAGCCTATTTTCTGTCATGCTATGAACCATGACTGATGCTAACGACACCCTGCCGTCGCACCGCCTTGAAGTACCTATCGAAGAGGCGGTGGCATGGCGTCGCCAACTGCACCAGAATCCGGAGCTGAGCTTCCGGGAGTACAGGACCTCGGACATGATTGAGGATCTGCTCAATCAATGGGACATCCCGACGTACCGGTTGACCCCGACGTCCGTAATTGGCGTCATCGAGGGCACAGCGGGCGACCCCAGCACTGGCCGAGTGATTGGTTACCGTGCAGATATTGACGCGCTGCCGATTCAGGAGGAAACGGGACTGCCGTACGCCTCGCGCACGCCGGGTGTGATGCACGCCTGTGGTCATGATGTGCACACGGCGATGCTGCTGGGCACGGCGAAGGTGCTCTCTGGAATGCGCGATCAGCTGCACGGCAAGGTGCTGTGCATCTTCCAGCACGCCGAAGAAATGCTGCCGGGCGGGGCCCGTGAGCTGGTCGACAAGGGTGCCGCCGATGACTTGGATGAGGTCTATGCCTTCCACGTTGCGCCGCATCCGGTGGGGCATGTGGGAATCTGCGCTGGGCGAGTGACAACCATGTCGGGCATCGTCTCCATCGCGATTCGTGGCCGTGGCGGACACTCCTCGAACCCGCAGCTGTCGATTGACCCGGTGCTCATCGCCAGTGAGGTGACGCTCATGCTGAACACGATTGTCTCCCGCGATGTGGATCCGAAGCACATGAACATCGTCAACGTCGGCTCACTGCACTCAGGTGAGGCCGGCAACGTGATCCCGGATACGGCCAACCTGGAAGTGTCCATCCGCTCGGTGGATGAGGCCGACTGGGAGATTGTCTGCCAGCGTATCGAGGCTGTCGTCAACGGCGTCTGCCAAGCTCACGGCGCACAGTCGACTTTCGACTGGCAGATTCCGTACCCGATGGTGGTCAACGCCGACATTGCAGTCAATCGCGCCTGGCATGCCGCGACGAAGGCGGTCGGCAACTCCAAGGTGTTCGCCGCCAATCCGTGGGCTCCTTCGGATGACTTCTCGTATTTTTCCCGTGAAGCGCCGGGCTGTTACATGTTCCTCGGCACCGGTGGCCCGGAGGCGGGTAATCCTTTCTTTCTCCACAACTCCAAGTTTAAAATTGTGGAGAGAGCCATGGTCAATGGCATGCGCACGGAAATCCAAATCGCGCTCGATGCACTGAACCCGTCGAAGAATCAACCGCCGGAGCGCCCTGCCACATCTCCGACCTTGCCCGCAGCAGGTTCCGTGCCTCCCCGGCCGCGGAAGGCAGGCCTTGGCACGCCGCAGTCGCATGCGGGGCAGGCGCGGGCGTCGTCAAGCGAATCGGTGGAGGAGACCTCACCGAGTCCTGAGGCGGCGGCATCAGATAATTCCAATCAAACTCAGGCATCTAGAGAGGACGCATAGGACAATGTCCACTACCCCCAACGCCCCTGATAAGACGCTCGTTGCCGCACCTGAGTGGTCGAAGTGGGCGATTGGATGGCACGTCTATCCATTGGGGTTTGTGGGAGCGCCCATCCGTGAGAAGGATCGAGGCGCCGCGCCGGTCAATCGAATTCGCAAACTGATTGACTGGCTTCCGTACGTCCAGGAGCTTGGGCTCAATGTTCTGCAGCTGGCGCCAGTATTCGAGTCGACTAGCCACGGCTACGATACCGAGGACTACTACCGCATTGACTCGCGCCTGGGTACCGAAGAAGACATGAAGGCTGTCATCGAAGCTGCCCATGAGCGCGGCATCAAAGTGCTTTTCGACGGCGTCTTCAACCACATCGGGTCAGAGGCACCCGCGCTGAAGACCGCGAAGGAAAACCCTGACTCTGAAGAAGCGCAGCTCTTTGCGTTTACGCACTCAGATGGCGACATGACCGCGCCGGTGTTTGAGGGCCATGACAGTTTGGTCGAATTCGATCACACCAGTGACGCGACTGTTGATTTTGTCGTGGACGTGATGAATTACTGGTTGGCGCGGGGAATTGATGGCTGGCGGCTGGATGCGGCCTACGCAGTGGATCCACAGTTCTGGCGGAAGGTTTTGCCGCGAGTGCGTGCTGAGCATCCGCATGCCTTTATCTACGGCGAGGTCATCCACGGTGACTATGCGGAGATTGTGTCGGTGTCCGGCATGGACTCGGTGACGGAATACGAGCTGTGGAAAGCAACCTGGTCTGCGCTGAAGGAGGAAAACTTCTTTGAGTTGGACTGGACTCTGAAGCGCCATAACACCTTCGCGGAGTCTTTTGTGCCGGTGACGTTTGTGGGAAATCACGATGTTTCACGCATTGCGACGCAGGTAGGGGCCGACAAGGCCGTGCTGGCGGCAACTGTGCTGTTTACCGTGGCCGGTGTGCCGCTGGTCTACTACGGCGACGAACAGGGCTACACCGGTCTCAAAGAGGAACGCATCGGCGGTGACGACCAGATCCGTCCAGTGTTCCCGGATAGCCCGGAGGAACTCTCTACGCTCGGCGCGGATCTCTACCGCGCTTATCAGCAGCTCGTTGCGGTGCGACGCCGCTTCCCATGGCTGCACTCCGCTCGCGTGGAGACTGATGAATTGCGCAATGGTTTTCTTCGCTACCGCGTGACCGCGACCGACGCGGCGCTCGTGGACGATGCTGCCGGAGCCTCGGGTGAGGCTGGAGCTTCCGGCGAGATACCCTCGCTCATTGTCGAGCTGAACCTGGAAAACGGCGCAACCAGCGCGGTAATCCGTGATGGTGATTCCGTGGAATTCGAGTTTTCCTAGGCTCTCATCGTGGCTCTAGGCTGCCCCCCAGAGAACCAAAACCGCCCGGACACCATGGCCGGGCGGTAATTCTTTCGTGCCCAATCGATGAGTGGGCACAAGGGGTAGTGACTGCGTTTCTGTTTGCTAACTACCCCGGTTTTCGCAGTTTCAATTATTGAATCTGCAGTTACATCTCTGCGGTTTCAGCAGGGGGCATCTCTTCGGAGGATGCCGGAGTGGTGGCCTTCTGTTCGAAGGTCTTCGACGGGTTGGCCTGGTCGCCGACCTTCACATCCGAGTCAACTTGATTCGGCGGAGAGCAGGCGACCAGGGCTGCTGCGGCAATGGCGGATGCGGCGATAGCGCCGGCGATGCGGTTACGCATGGATGTGGCTCCTCTGTCGGAAAAACAATAGCTACAAGGGCTAATGAACTTTTCTCACATTATCTTAAAGCAATATCTTAGAGGATTCTTAACGGCTTGCGGGAACCAAGGGGCCAATCGCCCCCGCACCGATGCATAGCGTTGCCCCCGGAGTCGCCTTTTCCACATCGACATGGAGAGTATTTCCGCCACCGTTGAGGTACACATAGCGCGGTCGCAGATCATTGTTCATCTTCACGACCGTGGAACCACCGCGGGTTTGTTCTTCAGTCTCGAAAGGATTGGGGAGCGACAGGCGCACATCCATGTCCTCAGAGGCGGTGGCCGGGAACTCAAGCACCCAGTCACCGAGCTTGATGATGTTCTCCAACTTGATGTCCTCCGACGCAGTGCCGTCCTCGCCAACTGTGATGCGATGGCCACACTGCTCGACAGAGCCATCAGTGACACGGGTGACCTCGGAGACCTTGGCGTCGATAAGCGAACCGTCTGTATTAAACATGCGCGGGTGACCGGTGACGCGCTCAAACGGCGGGCGATCGGAGACCGCATCAAACACCCGCGAGTACATGTTCATTGGAGCGGCGACGGGCACGAGGATTTCGAAGGGGACGGGCTGGTCGATGAGGTTGTAGTCGATGGCCTTGTCGGGGCCAGCGGCATCGGCTTCCTCGCGCAGCGCGGACAGCGACGACTTGGTGTTGCCGATCCACTCCATTGCGATGTCATCAGACCAGGCATTGCGGTAAGTGACCACGGAAATCGTGGAGGTGACAGCCAGCGCGATGCCCAGCGACCAAATCAGAATGTGCGTGCGAGCCGGTAGCAGCGCTGGCGCCTCGTCCTTCGGCGGGAGTCCAGCCAGGGAGATTGCGACACAGATAGCGATCACGAGCGCGACATCAGAGTAGTAATGCAAAGTGTGCGCCAGCACGCCAGAGGTGTTCTCTCCCGAGCGGAACAGGGTGATGGCGAACAAGGTGGTGAACATGTACGCCACCGATAGCGTCCACGGAGCCCAGCCACGGTAATCGCGGCCGATGAGGGTGGCAGACAGAATCAACAGGATAATGCCGCCGAGAGTAATCAGCTGAGACGAAGCGGAGGCAAACGGCTGTCCCGGAGCCCAGCGTTCCCAGCTTGTTGGACCGCCGATGATGCCGGCAAAAATCTGGCCGAGGCCGTTGAAGAACAGTTCGGGCTGTAGCTTGTCGGAAATGAAGCCGGTGGTTTCGGCGGGGCCGAAGTAGTACCACAGTGCCCAGGCGCCGGTCAGCAGCATCGATGGGATCCAGATGACGAGGCCACGGCGGAGAACCTGCAGGATATTTCTGCGCTCCATGTAAGCCAAAGTGACGACAACCAGCATGGAGATCGGTGCGATAGCCAGGGACTTCTCAAAGAATCCCAGCGCCACTGCCAGCAGCACGAACAGGCCTACGGCTTCCCACGGGCGGGGGCCGAAGGAACGACGCATAGTGGTGCGAATGGCGACAATCATGAAAACCACGAATGCCAGGTGGAACGGCTGGGAATTGGCCGCGGCCGACCACCAGGTGTCTCCCGGAAGCATCAGCGGAGTCCAGGCGACGACCGTGATGAGGAAGAGCGATACCAGCGTACGGCCGGTGAGAAGCTCAAAGAGTTTCGCTGTGGCATATGTCAGCACTACCGACATCACGGCCATGGTGATAGCCGGTAGCCACCAGTTCCACGGCGCGATGAGGTGATAGAGGCCTTGCACCAAGAAAGCCAGTGGCGCAAGGTGCCCGTCGTGATCCTGAAGCAGGTAGTCCTTGCTCAGCAGTGGGGTGTCGTAAAGATGGCCAACAATGATGAAGTCATCCCAGTAAAAACCATGGCTAGTCAGCACCAGAATGCGAGCGACAAGCTGTATCGCAATAACAACTCCGATGAGTGGCCACCATTGCTTCGCAGACAGGTCAAGTCTCTCGCCCCACGTCAATGTGGGCATGTAGTATGGGCGAGAACTTTCCTGCTCAGCGGTGTTGTCAGCACCAGGGTCCTCGGCAGTTTTCACTGCGGAATCCGCGGCTGTCCCCTCATCGCCGACTGGCGGCGTATGAGGGGTTTGGGCAGTTGGGGTATCTCCTGTAGATGACCGCTCGGCTTTAGTCATGGTTCCTTATGTTATCTAGGCCATCTGCTGGGCGCGGTAGGGTAGGCAAAAGTTAGTGCTTAGGGCGTGTCGACACAGGCTTCATACGCCGCTAATGAATACATCAATAATGTTTGAGCAATACCGCTCGAGTTAAAGAAAAATAGGAGCAAGTGGGATGACGCAATCGGCGAGTGCAGCGCGCGCTAACTTCTCGTGGCGCAATATTGACATCATCATTGCAGCTGTTATCGGCGTGGCCGTTGGCCTGATTTTTGTTATCTGGAACATCATCGGCGGTGCGGGCTATGAAGCAGTCAACGCGCTTACTCCTGGTCTTGGCGGTTTGGTCGCTGGTATGTGGTTCCTCGGTGGTCCGCTCGGCGCGTACATCATTCGCAAGCCGGGTGCAGCTATCTTCGTCGAGGTAATCGCGGCGACGGTTTCAGCACTGATCGGTAACCAGTGGGGTATCTCCACCCTGTACTCAGGTTTGGCGCAGGGGCTCGGCGCGGAGCTGGTGTTCCTCATTCTGGCGTATAAGAGCTACAACCTGGCCACCGTGGTTATCTCCGGTCTCATGGCAGGTGTTGGCGCATGGACTTTCGAGCTTTTCACTGGAAACCTGGCCAAGACTTTCGAATTCAACGTCATCTATCTGATCTCCACGGCGCTGTCGGGTGCCGTCCTCGCCGGTCTGCTGGCTTACTTCCTGGCTAAGGCACTGGCGGCAACTGGAGCGCTGGATCGTTTTGCCATCGGGCGAGAGCGGCACGACGACGTCTAGGAAAATCGATGACAGATGAGGCGTTGACGCGGGGGCCGTCGTCAAGCGGAAATGTCCCTGCGGTGAGCGCGCGGGGGTTCGGATATCGGCACGCGGGGCGCAAAGCTGCGGTACTGAACGACATCACGCTGGACATCGAGCGCGGTGAAAAGGTGCTGTTGCTCGGCGCGTCGGGGATGGGGAAGTCGACGCTGCTCGCCGCTATTGCTGGCGTGCTTGGCGACGACTCCGATGGCGAAGCCACCGGAAAGCTCCTGATTGAAGGTCGTACTCCTGCTTCCGCACGGGGCGCGGTGGGCTTGGTGCTGCAAGACCCTGACTCGCAGACGATTAGTGCTCGCGTTGGCGACGATGTTGCCTTTGGTGCGGAAAACCTGGGCGTTGCCCCAGCTGAGATTGGCAACCGAGTGCGCGCCAGCCTGGATTTGGTGGGGCTGGATTTGCCGCTGGATCATCCCACGCACAGACTTTCGGGTGGGCAGAAGCAGCGCCTCGCATTGGCAGGTGTGCTGGCAATGGGCGCACGGGTCATTTGTTTGGACGAGCCGACGGCCAACATCGACCCGGCCGGTGTGCCGGTACTACGCGATGCTGCGATTACCGCGGCGGAGAGGACCGGTGCGGCACTGATTGTGGTCGAGCATCGAGTGGATGCGTGGGTCGATGTGGTCGACCGCATCATCGTGCTGGGTCGCGGAGGTGTGATTGCCGATGGTGCACCGCATCGGGTCTTGGAAGACTACGGGCAGGCTCTGACGGATGCTGGGGTGTGGATTCCGGGTGCTCCGCCCGCGCTGCCGGATGCGCGTTCAGTTGCCTGCGACCAGGACGGACACCCTAGCGGTGACATCGCGATCGAAACCCGCGATCTGGACATCGGCTATGGCGCGAAGAAGTCGTGGTTCAGGGGTAGCGAAACTGTTGAGCCTATTGCTCGCGGAGTATCCGTTTCTATCCCATCCGAAGCTTCCACCTGCATCGTTGGTCACAACGGCAGCGGGAAGTCCACGTTAGCGCTGACGCTCGGCGGCCTGCTTGAGCCGATGGCGGGCACGGTCCAAGTGGCCGGCAGCGGTAGTGCGCCGTGGAAATGGCCGTCGAAGAAGTTGGCTACTCGGATTGGCACGGTCTTCCAAGACCCCGAGCATCAATTTGTCACCGGCACAGTGCTGGAAGAGTTGCAGCTTGGACCGAAGCTTGTCGGTGTCAACGCTGATAAGCGCATCGAGGAATTACTTGAGCGGCTGCGGCTAACGGCTCTGACCAAGGCGAATCCGTTCTCACTCTCGGGCGGTGAGAAGCGACGTCTGTCGGTGGCGACCATTCTGGCGACAGCGCCGGATATTGTGCTTCTCGACGAACCGACGTTCGGCCAAGACCGCCGGACATTCACCGAGCTGCTCACTTTGCTTCGCCAACTTGCTGACGACGGCCGAACTGTTATCTCGATTACCCACGATCCATTGGTGGTACAAGCGATGGGGGACTACGTCATCGACATGGATTCGTTTCATCCGGAGCGGTCAGGCCGTGCGGCGCCGGGACAGCGTGGTTCAGGGGAGCAGGCCGGTCCGAGCAGCAATAGCGGTGCGCGCGGCCAGGGCGAAGCAGGAGGGAAATCGTGACTGAAGTCGGTTCCGCCGGTACGGCTGAAGGTACGCAGAGCGCCATTTCGAGTAAGCAGCCTTTCCTCGCGACGGTCAACCCGGTGGCGAGAGTACTGGGCCTATTCTTGCTCACCACACCGCTGCTGATTTCCATCGACTGGGTCTCCGCAGTGGTTGCGCTTGTCTGCACGCTTTTCTTGGTGCCGCTGTCGGGTTTGGGTTTTCGTCGTTTTCTAGGACGCAGCCTGCCACTTCTTATTGCCGCGCCCATCTCAGGAATCTCGATGGCGCTCTACGGCAACCCGGAGGGCAAAGAGTATTTCTCCTTTCTGCTTGCGCATGTGACGGATAATTCCATTTCCCTGGCCATCGCGATCATGTTGCGTGTGCTGGCTATCGGTACTCCAGTTATCGTGCTGACAGCCAATATCGATCCCACCGATCTGGGCAATGGGCTGGCGCAGATTCTCAAGCTGCCCAGCCGCTTTGTGCTGGCAACGGTGGCGAGTCTGCGGCTCGTCGGCCTGTTCATCAGCGATTGGCAGGCGCTGACCCGAGCCCGTCGCGCACGCGGTTTGGGCGACCACGGTGCAATCCGCCGCACTACTTCTCAGGTGTTCGCTCTGCTGGTGTTTGCGCTGCGCCGCGGCACCAAACTGGCTACGGCCATGGAAGCCCGCGGCTTTGGCACACCGATTAAGCGTACGTGGTGGCACACCTCGACATTGGCCGCGCGTGACTATGTCACCATGGCCGCCTGCCTTGCCATCGCCGTCGCAGCAATCGGTATTTCCGTGTGGGCCGGGGAGTTCCGCTTCCTGGGCGTGGCGTAGCAAAGGCGTTTCGATCACGATGATTCTGCTTATCGACGGCCGTTCCGGCAGTGGCAAAACCACCTTTTCGGCAAAGTTGCACAGTATCCTCGGTTGGCCAGTTATCCACTTGGAGGATGTATATCCGGGCTGGTCCGGTCTGCAGAAAGCATCGGCCGCAGTTGCGGAGACCATTTTGAACCCCGCGCTACCGGCCGATGAGCGCGGGTACCGCCGGTGGGACTGGTACGCCAGTGAATTCGCCGAGTGGGTCCCCACGCCACCGGACTCCTCGCTCATCGTCGAAGGCTGCGGCGCTGTCACTGAAGCTAACCTTGCCGCTGCCCGCGCCATCGGCGACGGCAACGCCTGGGGAGTCTGGGTAGAGCTGGACACGCAGACTCGATTTGCCCGTGCCATGGCTCGCGACGACCACTTCGAGGAACACTGGGACATGTGGGCCGAGCAGGAATCTCAGCACATGGCCAAGCACAATCCGCAACAGCTCGTCGACTGGACTATCAACGTCCCAGAACAGTTAACGTGGAAGTTCTGATGAGAAAAACGCTCGCGTGCCTCGGTGCAGGCTTCGGTTCCATGCTCCTCGTCGGCGGACTACGTGTCGCCGCTAGTTCGGAGCTACGCCCACCACGCCTGCCCAATCGCAGACCTCCACGGTGGGTTCTTCCCGCAGTCGGTGCCGCGTGGACGCTGGCCAGCTACCGCGCCTATTACGCCCGCGCATCGCATCGCTTGACGACGCCCCTGCTCGCCGGCCTCGCAGTACCAGGAGCCGCAGCGATAGTTTTCGAGGCCGTTCGCCTTCGATGTGCTGCCAAAAAGCCAACTGTACCGCCACACACCGTGATTGTGCTGGGATGCGCATTGAAGAACAATCGGCCCTCGGCCCTGCTGGCCAAAAGATTGCAGCGGGCAGTAGCAGCGTGTGATGAGCGCACCGAGCGAATCATCTGCTCCGGTGGGCGCGGCAGTGAAGCGGTGACAGATGCCATCAGTTCCGAAGCGGATGCCATGGCGGAGTGGTTGGAGGCGAACGCTGGGGACGTCGTAAAGCGCGGCGACATCGAGTTGATCCCCGAGGACCAATCGACGAATACGTCGGAAAACATTGACTATGCGTGCGAGTTGATGCGCGGCATGGACGGTGCGTTGAGCGCTGGAACGGTAGTTGTGACCAGTGATTTTCATGCGCCACGGGTAGCGAAGCTCATGCGCGAACGGGGGCTGGAATCCTGGTGTGTCGTCGGGGCCTATACGCCGTTGAGGTACTGGGCGACATCGCTGCTGCGGGAATTCCTCGCGCAGTTTATTCTGTGGGCGCCGAGCGGCAACGCGAGAATTTTACGAATTTCGCGGGTAGAGCGAAGCGTTAGCCACTAGTATCGAACGAAGATAAATACGTCGTGCGGTGATAGTGCTACGTAGAAATGCGTAGAGCGCGATATCGAACACGACATCGGAATCATTAAATCGGGAGGAACACCCACATGGCTTTGACCCCAGGATTCGACCTGTTCCAGCTGCCAGAGGAGCACCAGGAGCTCCGCGCCGTTATCCGTGATCTGGCGGAGAAGCAGATTGCTCCGTACGCAGCGGACGTCGATGAGAATGAGCGTTTCCCGGAGGAGGCCCTGAAGGCTCTCAACGAGGCTGGCTTCAACGCCGTCCACGTGCCGGAGCAGTTCGGTGGCCAGGGTGCGGACTCGGTTGCGGCCTGCATTGTCATTGAGGAAGTTGCTCGTGTCTGTGGCTCGGCTTCTCTCATCCCGGCTGTGAACAAGCTGGGCACCATGGGCTTGATCCTCAAGGGCTCCGACGAGCTGAAGAGCAAGGTCCTGCCGGACATCGCCAACGGTGAAATGGCTTCCTACGCACTGACTGAGCGTGAGGCCGGTTCGGATGCCGGTTCCATGAAGACCCGCGCGGTCCGTGAGGGCGATGAGTGGGTCCTCAACGGCTCCAAGTGCTTCATCACTAACGGTGGCCGCTCCACCTGGTACACCGTCATGGCTGTCACCGACCCGGAGAAGGGTGCCAACGGCATCTCTGCATTCATGGTCCACAAGGACGACGAGGGTTTCCGCGTCGGTGGCCTGGAGCACAAGCTGGGTATCAAGGGTTCCCCGACCGCGGAGCTGTACTTCGAAAACTGCCGCATCCCGGCTGACCGCATCATCGGCGAAGAGGGCACCGGTTTCAAGACTGCCCTGGAGACCCTGGACCACACCCGCCCGACTATTGGTGCACAGGCACTGGGCATCGCGCAGGGTGCTTACGACTACGCCGTTGGTTACGTGCAGGAGCGTCAGCAGTTCGGCAAGCCGATCGCTGCTTTCCAGAACACCCAGTTCATGCTGGCTGACATGCGTATGAAGATTGACGCTGCTCGCCTCATGGTCTACACCGCAGCCGCTAACGCTGAGCGCGGCACTGCTGAGGGCGGCGCTCGCCTGGGTCTGATGGCCGCAAACGCCAAGACCTTCGCCTCTGACGTTGCTATGCAGGTCACCACTGATGCCGTGCAGCTGCTCGGTGGTTACGGCTTCACCCGTGACTTCCCGGTTGAGCGCATGATGCGTGACGCCAAGATCACCCAGATCTACGAGGGCACTAACCAGATTTGTCGCATGGTCGCAGGTCGACAGATCCTCGCAGACGCACAGAAGCGCTAATCAGCAGCGCAAACGCTAAGCCCTCGCTACCAAGGCGGGGGCTTTTTCATGCCGCCGCGTCACTCAGAATTCGTCTCTTAACCCCAACGCGCGCTAGTGACTGCGTTTATGGTCGGCGGCGGTGGGGCGATGCGAGTTACTGACTGCGTTTATGACAGAAATGGCCCGAAAAACGGCTGGTAGGGTCAGGCGGTCATTGCATCATGGATA
>NZ_KV836084.1:0-72793 GCF_001838215.1 Corynebacterium sp. HMSC061H03 | reverse complement strand
CGGAAAAGACACACTTTTCTTTACTTAACCCGCGGTAGTCGTGTCCTTTTCGGACATAGAAAAACGCTCCTGGGCAGATTGATCTGTCCCGGAGCGGGGTGCTTTACCGGCTTGCTATTCAGGCGGCTTGGAGTGCCGTGCTCAACTCGCTAGAACGGTGGTCTGCCGTCCCATCGCTTTACGGGAGCGCTTACTCCCTACCTGACCGCTTTTGTGGTTGGCAATGCCGTTGCCGACCGGTCTATCTCGTCGGAGGAACCGCGCCTATCACGGTCGAGAGGCTGTCTCTTTATGAATTATCCTCGGGGTTATCCCCCGTATGCGGCTGGCTAAACCAAAAACGAATTAAAACGCCACATACGGTCTGGGGGCCATCGTACGGAACTTATGCGTCGCGCACAATAGCCTGCGACCTAATCTTTACGAATCGAACCGAGCACGTTTCTACACGCCACGTGGCACGGCTGGGGTGTTGTGGTGGGGCAGCTGTTGTGTGGCGGCATGGTGACACGCAAGGGGCGCGCCTTTTTGTGACCTGTGACACGTCTATAGTGTGCTCGTTTCGTAGTTTTGACCTCGTTTCGTAATTTGCCGATCAAAATACGAAAAAATTACGAAACGCTCTACCTGCGGTTTCGTAGAACTACGAAAATCGGAAAACCAAATTACGAAACACGCGATAACGCTGTGACCTGCACAGACACGTCACATTTCGGGGATGTTTCGTAATTTTGCGGCATTTCGACCCAAACCTTTTAAGGGAGAGACACAGACACACATTACGGGCACATGTCTACGACATAGACCGTCCTCATTGAGGGCACGCTGCAGGGGTTGTAGCTATGTGACACGGCCGGGATGCTGCGTCACGGTGACACGCAAGGGGCGCGCCTTTTTATGACCTGTGACACGTCTGTAGCGCGCTCGTTTCGTAGTTTTGACCTCGTTTCGTAATTTGCCGATCAAAATACGAAAAAATTACGAAACGCTCTACCTGCGGTTTCGTGATTTCCGCAAACGAAAAGAACAAAACTACGAAACACGCGATAACGCTGTGACCTGCATAGACACGTCACATTTCGGGGATGTTTCGTAATTTTGCGGTATTTCGACCCAAACCTTTTAAGAGAGAGACACAGACACGCATTGCAGGCACATGTCTACGACACAGAGCGTCCTCGTTGAGGGCACGCTGCAGGGGTTGCAGCTATGTGACACGGGACACAATCGCAATCAAGGTGTCTCTTCTTATTTAGATTTTCTTCAAAAAGTGGAAAAATTACGAAACGAAAACCATTTACGCTGCTCAACGTATGTTTTTGTGTTTCGTAGTTTTGTTCTTTTCGTTTACGAGATTACGAAATGACCCGCAAATACCTACCGTGACCTGCGGTGATGTGTTTCGTATTTTTCTGCGTAATTTCACGTCGCCCGAAGCAGACACCCTGCCGTGTGCTTGCTGCAGGGCTGCGGCCGTCCCTCCATGTGGAGCGTCAGTGTCGATGCTGTAACTTAAACGTACATACATTTGTGGCGCTCTCGTTACGTGTTTGTGCATTGCCGAGCTCTTTACTGTTGTGTGTGGGCGCGCAGCCGTAGTGTCCGTGCCACTCCGAGTAGGGCGCGTCGTACCCCAAACCCATGTTCAATTAAATTCCAATCCAGAGAGGTCTTGCACTGTTGCGGTGCGGTTGTCTTCTTTCTCACCGTATTGGACCCTGCGAAATTAATTGGATACGATAGGCCCATGTTGATTTCAGGTTCCGTTTTCATGCGGCCGCTCACCAGCCGCTAAGGCGGTTTTCTCCCTCCCGCAGGTTAGAAACCGCTCCGGTCCTTTAGCCGGGCGGCCATTTGCCATGCCCGGCTCCGTTTCAACTCCACGGAGCACACCTGATGTCTACATACGGATACGGCCGTCACGAACATGGCCAAAATTTTCTCACAGACCACAAGATCATCAACTCCATCGTCGATCTTGTAAAACAAACCTCCGGCCCCATCATTGAGATCGGGCCAGGAAGCGGTGCCCTCACTCACCCGATATCCCACTTGGGGAGGGCAATAACGGCAGTTGAGGTAGACGCAAAACTAGCTGCCAAACTCACAAAAAAGACCGCCTCGGCGTCGGTCGAAGTGGTCCATGATGATTTCCTCAACTTCCCGTTACCCGCCACTCCCTGCGTCATTGTGGGAAACATTCCCTTTCACCTCACCACTGCCATTCTTCGAAAGTTGTTGCATGCGCCGGCATGGACTGCCGCTGTACTCCTCATGCAGTGGGAAGTCGCTCGCCGCCGGGCCGGGGTAGGTGCAAGCACGATGATGACAGCTCAGTGGTCCCCATGGTTCACGTTTCACCTTGGTTCCCGAGTACCAAGGTCTGCTTTCCGGCCACAGCCAAACGTTGACGGGGGGATCTTAGTGATCCGCCGGGTGGGTGACCCGAAGATCCCGATAGAGCAACGCAAAGCCTTTCAGGCGATGGTGCACACCGTTTTCACCGCCCGGGGACGCGGGATAGGGGAAATTCTCCGAAGGGCAGGGTTGTTTTCATCACGTTCAGAGACACAATCATGGTTGCGCTCGCGAGGAATCGACCCCGCAACCCTACCTCCCAGATTGCACACCAGCGACTGGATCGATCTCTTCCAGGTGACTGGTTCCTCTTCACCGCGCCATCGGCCCATTTCACAATCGGGAAGTAGTCAACGCCCTCCTCAACGGAAAAATCGAGGCCGGCGGCGGTAATCCCCCCACCACCAAAACCGAAATCCACCAGTAGTAGTGAACGACCCATGTTCGTCTACCGTGAGCCGCGTTATGGCAGTGACGTGTTCTCGTCGGGCACAGTCATAGTTCCCGGCGTTGCCAGCGACAGGGTTCTACACCCAGCAGCGGGACCGATCAAAATCACCCGCACGGGGAACGACCCTGCTGGTGGTTTCGATTTTGATGAAAGCGAGGAGACATAGCCCCTCGCCAACTCCCCGTAGCTGGCGAACATTAGCTCCTGGCGCTGGCGCTCGTTGGTGAGTTTGCGTGCCACATCGAAAGCCTTATCGACTTCCCGGTCCAAGTTGTTGTGGGCCTTGAGCAGAATTGGGTCCATCGATAACGGGTTGTAGTGCTCCGCGAGTGACCGCTGGGGGTGCCGCTCGCGTGCCCGCAGCACCAACTGTCCAGCGTCGATGATTCGCTGCTGCGCCTTCTCATCTAGTTCACACAGAGCTGGTCCGCAGTTGTAGCTCCCGATGTACTCCGAAAAACGGAAAAAATAAATAGTGGGGATACATCAACCTTCCACTTTCCATTCTTCCGGCTCAGAGTATTGAGGGGTCTGGGACCGGGTCCGTAAACCCTTTATGTTTTTCGCGCACAGCGGTTTTTAGCGACGCACCCTATAGGTTTTCCGCAGAACCTATATGTGTTTCTGTGCACCCCCATATGTTGTCTGTTTCTAGCGGTATTTCGTTGTACTTTGCGCATCGAATAGTTATTTATCGACGACACTCCGTGGAGTTTAAGTTTAACGTGTAGTGCTTAACCTCTGCGATGAACTCTTTGATCCCGGGACGTGATGAGGACTGGGGCTATTGTGCTCCCCCGAACGCTACGGCCCGGGGGCACGAGGCTGTGTCGCAGGTGCAAGCGAGAGGACCACTAGCGAAACACAGACCGCTGAGTCGACGCAGTCACGGTAAAGACGGAGCCGTCTAGGCGGTGCTCGAGGTTGCGCGAGATACGGTGACGCTGGGCGTCGGTAAGCGATGCGCATTCGGCGACATCGATGGAAAGCTGGACTTTGCCGTCCGTCGTGTTGACGCCCTGGCCGCCCGGAGTCGACGATTTCGCGAAACGCTCCGCGAGATCGGCGGCGATGACCGCACCGTCGGGGATCCCCGGGCCGGGCGCTATGGTCATGTCGTTCATGCCGCCCAGCCTAGGTGCCCACAACCCTTTCTCGTCTCGGCGGAAGCGGAGACCGCGTCGCGACGGCCGGGATCCAGCCTCAGTATTATCCTCGTCACCGGTTGATTCGAACGCTTTTTGCTCCTCCTTCTCCCGTCGGGCTTCGATTTTAGCGGCCTCCGCAGGTGGCAGTGATCGCTGGATCCGCTCGAACTACCGGTTCCGATCAGTGGTCGAAGGATTTTCGCAGCAGCCGGACCTGCGGCGCCGGTGCCGCCGCCGTAGCCTGACGAGCATCCCCGCCATGACGGCCATCACGACGGCGGTCCCGGCACCGATGATCCAGGGATTACCGAGGAGCCCACCGACGCCTGCGAGTGCTCCGCCCGCCGCGATGAACGGCAGGCCGCAGCAGAGCAGCGACGGAAGCGCGCAGCATGCCAGCAAGAGCAGCCCGGTCACTGCAGCGACGACGGGACCGGCGCGCCATTCGTCGCGGTCCTGATCGGCGCTCATCGTCTGCTTCAGGATGAGATTTCCCCGATTGCCTGCGTTGCCGTTCATGCGCAGCACGACAGCAGCGACGGGTCGGTGGTGAAGGCCTTCGCGGCGATCCGGATGCCCTCGGCCATGGTCAGGTAGGGGGCCCAGGCGTTGGCGACCTCGGCGACGGTCCTGCCGAGCACGTGGACGCCTGCGGCGGCGAGCTCCCCGGCGTCCTTGGCGACGGCGGTCAGGCCGAGGATCTCTTTCGTCTCGGCGTTCACGACGATCTTGATGAACCCGCGGGTGTCGCGGTTCACCAAGGCGCGGGGCACTTGGTGCAGGGGCAGGACGCGGCAGTCGCAGCGGATCCCCGCGGCGAGGACGTCCTTCTCGGTCATCCCGACCGCGCCGATCGCGGGCCCGGTGAACGTCACCCGCGGCAGGCGGGCGTAGTCGACGGACCGGTCGGCGTCGGCGAACGCGTTCTCGGCGACGAGGGTGCCGTGGTGGGCGGCGACGTAGACGAACTCGGGGTGCCCGGTCACGTCGCCCGCGGCCCAGACCCGCGGGTTCGAGGACTGCAGCCGGTCGGAGACGACCACCTCGCCGGAGTCTCCGGTATTCACCCCGGCCGCATCGAGGTTCAGGCCATCGGTGACGGGACGGCGTCCGAGGGCGACCAGGACCTGGTCGGCGCGGAACTCCTGCGAGCCGCCGGACAAGGCGGCGGTCACGACGGCCTCGCCTCCCGTGCCGCGGGAGACCCGGGTGGGCACTGCGCGGCTGACGACGCGGATGCCCTCGTCGGCGAACACCTCCTGGAGCGCCTTCGACACCTCCGGCTCCTCCTTCGAGGCGAGCCGGGACCGCACGAGCAGCGTGACCTGCGAGCCGAGGCGGGCGAACAGCTGCGCCTGCTCCAGGGCGACGTAGCCGCCGCCGAGCACCAGCAGCGACTCGGGGACCTCCGTCAGCTCCATCGCCGTGGTCGAGGTTAGGTATCCGGTCTCCTCCAGGCCGTCGATCGGCGGTGCCCACGGGCGAGAACCAGTCGCGACCAGGTAGTGGTGGGCCTCGATGGTCTCGACGCTTCCGTCGGATCCGGCAACATCGAGAACCGGCGCATCAGGGGTGCCCACGAACGAGGCGTCGCCGCGGAGGACCTGCCAGCCGTAGGAGTCGGCGACGTCGGCGTACTTCTCGCCGCGCAGCGACTCCACCAACGCTTGCTTCCCAGCGATCAGCGCGGGCATGTCGACGGGATCCGCCGTCGTCGCGATCCCGGGGAACCGGGTTGCGGCGTCGACCGCGACGTGCCGCGCGCCGGCCGCGGCAATGAGCGCCTTCAACGGGACGCAGCCCGTGTTCACGCAGGTGCCGCCGAGCGTCCCGCGCTCGATCATCACCACCGACTTCCCGAGCGTGCTGGCGCGGATCGCAGCGGCGAACGCGCCTCCTCCCGATCCGATGATGGCGAGATCGTACTTCGTAGGCATCGCTACTCCTGTCAACTCTTGGCTTTCTGCTCTGTCTCAGCCATACTGGACCTTCCAGTGCAGGGGAAGGTCAAGCGCGGCCACGGAGGGAGACAGCAATGTGGATCGGAGAACTCGCCGAGAGGGCAGGCACTACCGCGAAGACCCTTCGCTTCTACGAGGAACAGGGTCTTCTGCCCCCGACCGAGCGCACGCCGTCCGGATACCGCGACTACGCGCCCGAGACGGTCGCTCGGATCGACTTCATCCACCGCGGCCAGGCCGCGGGCCTCACCCTCGCCCAGATCCGCCAGATCCTCGACATCCGCGACGGCGGCCATGCGCCCTGCGAGCACGTGCGCGACCTGCTTGACGTGCGCCTCGCTGAGATCGAGCAGCAGATCACGCAGCTCTCCGTGCTGCGCGACACTATCGCGGACCTTAGCCAGGACGCCGCGCACCCGGATCCTGAAACGTGCAGCACCGATCAAGTGTGTAGGTACTTGTAGACGGCGGGAGTCAATGACTCAAACGCTACAACCCCGATATGCGCTAGCGCATGTCGATGCCGCCGGTGCCCACCTCGATGATTTTGGTGGTGGCCGCGATAGCACACAGCAGCGGCATCGGGGCGGAGGCCTGCAGCGCGAAGTGGTGGACTCGGAAGGACGCGTTGTTCACACCGATTTCGTCCGCAGCCTGGGTGATCTCCAGACGAGTCTTGGCGATCTTTTCCGCAGATGGCCCGCACTAGCTGCCGAAGGCGTAATGCCCGAAGCTTAAGAAGCCGAACGCTTTCCTTGGATAACACTCCTTTTGATGGTGTTAACGAGAGGGGGTAACTTTGCAACGACATACCGTCGAATTCAAGTTCAACGTTTAACGCGGGCAGCCGCCGCCGGATTCTCGGTGGCGATTCCGGCCCGAACCTCGGGGACATTCTCGCGCTTCCTCATCTACGTGAGCTCCGCGACGCCGGCCAGCTCACCGCTACCTCCATCTTCGATAGCTTGAGCGAGCTCGACCACGACCATCTAATCTGGCGCACTGGTTTCCGTCCGGCCCTCGGCCCATTCCGCCACCTCATGCGTGGCCGTGAAACCGCGATGAAGAATCTCCATCTAGTTGGTTACGGCAACTGGACCGGCGACGGCTCGGCAACCCTGATGGGTGTCGGGCCCTTTGCCAAATACACTGCCCAGGTAGTCGCGGGCCGTGTCGATGAAGCTCGGCTTCAAAAGTTTTGAGGCGACGCTTGGTCCCTGAGCAACTCGATCCTTCCAAGATCCGCGCTGGAGAGTCAGCGCGCTGGGCGAAGGTGTGTCTCAGCGCTTCGCTCGCGCGGCCCGCAGGCCGTTCAAGATGACGATAACTTCAGCGACCTCGTGAACCAATACGACGGCGGCCAGACCCAGCACGCCGCTAATCGCCAGCGGCATCAACACGATGATGATGGCCAGAGACAGCACGATGTTCTGGTTAATAATCCTGCTGCCTCGGCGGGCATGCTGCAGCGCCTGCGGGATCAGCCGGAGGTCGTGGCCGGTGAAGGCGACGTCAGCGGACTCGATTGCGGCGTCAGAACCGGTTGCCCCCATCGCGATGCCCACCGTCGCGCCCGCCAATGCCGGCGCGTCGTTGATGCCGTCGCCGATCATCGCCGTCGGCGTCTTGGCGGAGAGCTCGGCGACGATGCTTGCCTTGTCCTCTGGACGCAGCTCGGCGCGCACGTCGTCGATTCCGGCGATTTCAGCCAGCGCCCGGGCGGTGCGAGTGTTGTCGCCGGTGAGCATGCTCACTTCCACGCCGTTGGCGCGCAGGGTCTGCACAGCTTCGGGCACCTCGGGCCGCAGTTCGTCGCGGACCCCGATCGCCCCGGAGAGGGCGTCATCGACGGTGACAAGGACGCAGGTTTGGCCCTCGGACTCCATGCGCTCAACGTCTGCCTTCAGTGGCCCGGCGTCGATCCACCGGGGACTGCCCACAAGTACCCGTCGACCTTCGACGGTGCCGCCGATGCCATGCCCGGCTTCCTCGCTGATGTCCAGGGCAGCGGGCGCTTCGGGCCCCGCTGCCGCGATCGCAGCGGCGAGGGGGTGCGTCGATTGCTGCTCAACTGCCGCCGCGAAAGCAAGCACCTGAGCCCGATCGAATCCGTCTGCCGGGACCACGTCGGTAACCTCGGGCTGGTTGCGGGTAAGGGTTCCGGTCTTGTCCACCGCCAGGTGACGGATGCCGCCGAGTCGCTCGAACGCCGCGCCGGATTTGATGACCACGCCGAACTGGCTGGCCGCGCCGATCGCGGCCACGACCGTCAGCGGCACGGAGATTGCCAGCGCACACGGCGATGCTGCGACCAGGACCACCAACGCGCGGGTGATCCACGTCTCGGGGTCGCCCAGCAGCGAGCCAATCATGCCGACCAGCACCGCCAGGATCATCACCCCGGGCACTAGGGGTTGGGCAATCCGGTCGGCGATCCGGGCGCGGTCGCCCTTTTCCGCCTGTGCCTGCTCGACCAGGTCCACGAGTGTGGTCAGCGAGTTGTCCGTTCCAGCTGCGGTCGTCTCGACCTCCAGCACGCCGGCGGAGTTGATTGCTCCCGCGGGCACCTCGTCGCCGGGCGCAACCTCCTCCGGAATGGATTCTCCGGTGATCGCTGAGGTGTCAAGGCTGGAGCGCCCAGACCGAATGATGCCATCCGTGGCAATCCGCTCTCCGGGGCGCACGAGCATCAGCTCGCCAGCCACGAGGTCCTTCGCTGCGACCTCAACCGACGTGCCGTCGCGCAGCACCGTCGCGGTCTGCGGTACCAACTTCAACAGCGCCCGCAGTCCGCCCTGTGCCCGATCCATCGCCTTGTCTTCCAGCGCCTCGGCGATCGAGTACAGGAATGCTAGCGCCGCGGCCTCCCCGACGTAACCGAGGATCACCGCGCCGACCGCGCTGATCGTCATCAGCAAACCAATGCCGAGCTTGCGCTTCGTGACAAGGTTTCGGATCGCGCCGGGCGCGAACGTATATGCCCCTAGCAGCAGGCCGACCCAGAACAGTACTGTCGCGGGTGTCTCGAGCCTGGACCAGTCCAGCGCCAGGCCTATGCCGAGGGCTATGCCGGAGAAGATCGGCAGTAGCAACTCGGGGTCCTTCCACCATGGCCGATCGAGATCTTCGATCTCCGTGGCTGGTTCGTGTTCGCATCCACATGCTGAACTCATGCGTCCGCTCCTTTTCCGTCGCAGCCGGGCACCGAGCACTCAGGGTCGATGCACGGGGCGTTTTCGTCGACAGCCAACGTCGCGTTCACTAACGCGTTGAGCGCTGTCGCGAGGTGCGGATCGGCGATTTCGTAGCGTGTCTTGCGGCCCTCCGGCTCGGCGACGACGATGCCGCAGTCACGCAAGCAGGTCAGGTGGTTCGAGACGTTCGAGCGGGTCAGGTCCAGGTCGCGCGAAAGCACGGCTGGGTAGCTCGGGCCGTCGAGTAGGGTCAGCAGGATTCTGGAGCGCGTCGGATCCGCCATGGCCCGGCCGAGCCGGTTCATGACGTCGAGGCGTGAAGCAATAGTCAGCATGTACTGAACTATACAGCAATTGCTGAACTATTCAACGCGCGCTGAACTGACATTGAAGCGAAGAGCTGGCGACCTGCAGGAATTAGTCGATGGGATAGCCGGTAACTGGGCCTTCGTGATTCGGCTGCCAACCCAACGCGGGGGCGACATGCGTGGCGAAGTTGTCCAAGATCTTCACGTTGACGTCCACGCCCATCCCGGTGAGGCCCTCGCTTCTGCTGTAAGTGATGCCACATGTAGGAAGGTGTTCGGCAAGGTGGTCGCCGTTGAACCACGGGTACTTCCTGGACCTGGGAAGCTTGCGCACATCCACGATGGATGCCACACCGGCAGCCTCGATCATTTCAGCGAAGTCCTCGAACTCGAGGTTGGAGTGGCCCACGGTGAAAATGCGCATGTCGCCAATGCTACGCGCCAAGCGGTTACACCCACATCGGCTTCACGAATGAGAAGGTGACTTTGCAACGACACGTCGAGGAGTTTAAGTGCAACGTGTAAAGGTTTTTCAAGCATCGCGCGATGGGGATGTGGACCCACGATCGCAGGGGCGACTGCGACGGAGTGACCATTGTCTGGCTCAGCCAAGCTATTGACTCTGCGGCGTCCTGGGTGCGCCATCAGACTCTTCATGCTGAATGCGTGCGGCATGCAGTCGGGCGTGGGCGATGGCGTCGAGAGTGTTGTCGAAGACGTGATTCTCGTGCGCAAGTTGGTCGAATACGCCGAGTTCGCGCAACACCGGAATATGTTCGGGCTTCGTGGCTGCGAGCAGGACCCTGGTACCGCGGCGTTCGAGGCGCCCAATCGTGTCGGCGAGCATCTGGGCGCCGGTGGCGTCGATCGTCGTAACGTAGCGCATGCGGAGCACGACAACCTTGACCGACGAGACATCAGCGAGCTCGAGGAGGAAATCGTGCGCTGCACCAAAGAAGAGGGGGCCTTCCATACGGAAGGCGGCGATGTGCTCGTCGAGAAGCTCACGCTCCTTGTCGCGGTGGTCTCCCTCGTCTAGCGGGGCGGCTTCCAGCACCGCCGTGCGGGCGGTATCGCGCAGTGCGAAGAAGCCCGCCATAACAAGGCCGATGAGTACGGCGACGACAAGGTCGAACACGACGGTGGCGGCAGCAGTGATGAGCAGGGTGGCCCCGTCGCCCTTGGTGGCGCGTATCACCGAGCGGAGGTTCCGCGGGTGGATCATCTGAATCGCAGTGGCGATGAGCACGCCGGCGAGCGCGGCGAGAGGAATCTCGCCCACCCACCGGGCCGCGACGAGTACGGCGACGAGCAGCAGCAGCGAATGGAACACCGCTGCCAGGCGTGTGCCTGCGCCTGCCCGCACATTGACGGCAGTTCGGGCAATCGCGGCGGTTGCGGGAATCCCGCCGAACAGGGGCGCGACGACGTTGGCCACGCCCTGCCCGAAGAGTTCGCGGTCGGGATCGTGCCGGTCGCCGACAGTCATTGCGTCGGCAACCGTCGCAGACAGCAACGATTCCAGCGCACCGAGAGCTGCGACGGCGACCGCTGCAAACAGCAAGGAATCCAGGTGCTCCCACGGGATCTGTGGCCAGCGTGGAGCAGGCAACGTCGACGGGATGTACCCGATTGTCTTCAGACCGCCGTCGGCCAGCATGTTGATGGCCGTCGCGGCAGCTACCAATACCAGTGCCGCGGGGAAGCCGCTACGAATGCGCGCAGCAAGCACGATTCCAGCCGCCACCGCAATGGTCATCACGGGCGCCTGCCATGCCGGAGCGTCTAACCAAGCTTTGATTGAGCCCCACGCCAACCCGAGGACTTTCTCGCCGTCCACGTCAACACCGAGTGCTGCGGGCAGCTGTTGGAGGCCGATGATTAATGCAATACCGGCGGTGAAACCTTCGACGACAGGTAGTGGCATGTACTTCATCGCGCGGCCAGCGCCGGTGAACGCCAGCAAGAGCAGCATGAGCCCCGCCAGCACGCCGACGACGAGCACCCCATCGGCACCATGGTTGGCCACGATGGGGATTAACACGACGGTCATTGCGCCGGTCGGGCCGCTTACTTGGACGTTACTACCGCCGAAGACTGCGGCCAGGATACCCGCGACGATGGCCGTCGTAATTCCGGCCGCCGCGCCGACACCGGACGCAACGCCGAAGCCGAGTGCGAGGGGGAGGGCGACGAGGGCCACCATGAGGCCTGCCGAGAGGTCGCGCCCGATTGTCGCGCGGGACCAGTCCGAGCGGCGCGGTGCGAAACGCAGGGCACGGGACCGGATGCCCACCGTAGAGGCGGCGGAGGAGGGGCGGGTCATGCTACTTTCTTGCTCCTTCAGGGCTCAATGACACTCAAAGGATACACAAGGTGTCATCCTCCGACGGTCACATTCCTGGTTCTGGCCGAGGCCTCATGTCGACGGAATAAAACTTCCTGACCTGGCGGGAGTTCCGTGGATCGTTGTCGCGGTACTTGGAGTGACGCGTGTGAGCCGGTGTCTGAAGAGCAAACAGCCCAGGAGAATCTGTACCAGTGCCATACAGAGCGCGACACCACTGCTCATGGGTCGGGCCTGACGACGGGCTGGGGGCGAGGACCGGCTACCGGATTCGGGCTTTCGCGGCGACGAGCAGCAGGGCGGCATGGTCGACTTCGCCGTTTTTGATCTCGCGATTGAGCTTGTGTAGCACCACGGGGCAGCGCAGGCAGCGGATGCCGGATTTGCAGCACTTCTTCTTCGGCGTCATCGCAGCCAGTTTAAAGGGGTCCTTGCCGGCGAGCTTTTTCGCGGCTTTGGCCTCGGCCTTCGAGTATTCGGGCAGGCGTAGCGAGGTCGTTGCCGCAGCCTTCTTCTTGGCTTTGGCGGCGTCCTTCTTCTTGCCCTTGTCGCCTTTCTTGCCCTTGGCCATGCGCGTTCCCTTCGTCGCGAATTTTCCTGAATTAGGTTAGCGTCACCTCATGCGATGTGGGGAGGCGTGGGTGCCTGACGGGTGTAATTGGGTGTTGCTTGACGACGGCTTGCTTGTCGGCCAGTGCCGCAGCGGTAAATGACAGCCAAAGGACGCAAAACCGACCAAAACGACTCAGGTCTGTTTACTGTGACCTGCGGAAATGGCGAGCGGTAGTGAGTTGTTTCGGCGACCAGTACAAACAGTGGAACGCCGCCTTCGATGCAGGTTACTGTGCTGCGCGGAACAAACCGGACAGCAACAAGCCCGCTAGGAGATTGCGAAGCCAGATGCTGGTCCAGGTTTTTCAACGGGCTCGCCAGCCTCGTCGACCATCCAGTCAATTTCCAGCTCCAGCTCGCGCTCGATGCCAGCACGCTTTCGAGAATCGACGACTTCCATCGTGGTATTAAACGATGTCGGCATGGTCATCGTCACCGTGGACTCGCCAGTGCCGAGAGTCATTTCCCCGGCGCGGATGCGAGCTGCCAGCGTCTCCAGTAGATCCGCGAGCTCATCGCGGTTGAAGCTTGCCTTGCTCTTCACCAGCTTTTGATTCTTCGGGGGCGTAATCTTTTTAGGTTTCGGTGCCATGTCTTTACTTACCTTTCCAGCCGTGTCGGTATTTGTGCAGTGCGGAGAATTGGCCGTCACTCCACACTGTCTTTGAAGATGGTCTAGAAAGCTTTCAGGAAGCTTATCCATCTCCATTATCCCAATAAAAGTAGTTATTACCAGGAGAAATAATAAGAGGCTAGAAATGTCTATAGGTAGGTTATAAATTGTGGAAAATCCCTACGCTATGCTCTGGGGTGCAAGGTCCTAAGTGCCTTAGGTGAGGAGCTTTAGTAACGGCGCCCTTGGAAAGTGCTTCAAACGTGTCGACCGACAGCAATAGGGGAGGAGTAAACGTCACATGGTGTCACCCGACAACATCCTGATGTACCTTCTGCCTGAGCAAGAGGCGCAGATTAAAGAGATCTTTGTGCAACTGGCAGAGCGTGGATTCCCGCAGCAGAATCAAAAGCCCCACATCACCGTTACTTTCGCACCGACCATGAGCCCGGAGGTAATCCAACGAGCAGCCGAAATTCTCCCACCGCTGATGCCTGCGGAATTTCGCAGGGTAGGAACGGTGGTGTTCGGGACAAAGAGTAAACAGACTGTCGCATGGTTATTAGAAACAAGCGATGAGCTGGAAGAAGCTGCTCGCGAGATCAGTCGTCTTAACCCTGAAGGTCGCGGCTCCCGCTGGATTCCGCACCTGACTATGGGGCTGCGAATCCCGCGGGATATGGTTCCCGGTTACGTCCGGGCTCTTGATGAACTAACAAGCCCGCACTTCAAAACTCTTAGTGCACCACGCGCTGCGTTCTGGAGTCCCAAAGTGCAGGAATTAACGGAGTTCTAGGGAGACTCCAGTACTTGTGTGCTGCTGTGCCTCAGCGATTACGTCCCCGCTACTTCACAAAAACTGTGGTTTCAGAAAACAGTAGCCTAAGAAGAAAAACTAAGCGGCATCCATAATCTTCTTTGCCTGGGCATCGAAGACCTCCAAGGCGCGCTTCTTTGCCGCTTCCTTGGACTCTGGGGTCGCCTCTGGAATCTGCATGGGATCCGTCATGTTTTCCATGTTGCCAGCTGATGCATCCGGAGTCGGGGCGGCGGACACCATTACCATTACGCCGTTGACGATGCCGACAATGTCGTAGCTGGTGGCCGTAGTATCCGTGCCACCGGCGTTGATGTTCGCACTGGTCTCGTGTGCAGTGAATTCAGCTGGCTTGACGGAAAGATTTGGCTCCCACTTTTCTCGGTGCAGTTTCATTGTGGTCGTCATGTCCATGTCATCAAACATGTCCTGCATCTCAGGAGAAATCTCCTGACCTTCCATGGAGTCTTTCAGAATGTCGGAAGCATCCATCGTAGCTGTCACGTCGGAGCACTTTTCGAGGCTGTCTTCGTACTTCTGGTACGCATCAGTGTTCTTCAATACTGAGACGCTGACAGCGACGTTCTCTTCCTTAATGTCCGTGTAAGTACCGGCAGCATTCTCCAATTCCTCAGTTGAGTTGGTGAAAGTGGCGCATTCGGCCGGTTCAAATTTCATTGAGTCTTCCGAAAACATCTCCATTGCGTCCTTGTACCCATTAATCCTGTTGTTGGAGAAGTCCACACCTTGAACTTCATTAGTGAGCAGGAGCTGATCTTCGGCTGCAGCTGGAGCTGACCCGTCTGCCTTCGTCATCTTGCTGGTCGACTCTTTGCCTGCCTCGCCACCGGCATTGCTGCTTTCTTCCCCCGAGCCGCATGCGGTGAGCAGGGCGGCGCTTGTACAACCTGCGACGACGGTTGTCGCAATTTTCTTCCACATTCCAGAGCTGCGCTGCTTCATGATTCCTCATTCCATCGAGCTGAATTTCAACAACCTATGCAACCTGCTCAGATGTCCTGAGCCGGAGCCAATATTTTGTGAAAGAAAGAATACAAGAGCTCGCCTCGGCACGCTTCCCAAAAACAAGAATTTCAGTCGCGTCTGCTTTACGACGCTCCGTCGGGCCTCACCGCAGACTGTGCAACCTTTGCCACGGGATACGTGGATACCAACGCAACAATCGCACCGAAGATGAAAACGGGCACGAATCCGAATTTCGGTGCTGCGAAAGAAATAACAAAAGGGGCGAAGAAACCAACATAGGTCAGCGAATAGTAAATAGCGGTGGCAGCACCCAACTCGGCTGGCGGTGCGATAATTTGCACTTCGCGGAGGCCGGAGACCATCATCACGCCGTACGCGGCACCGAGAGCCAGGGCAGCGGGGAAAACGCTCCACACATTCTGGGTGAGTGCGACGATGAGGCTGAGCAGCATTCCGACCGTCGTTAAGCCAAGACCGAAAATAGCTGGCGGGATAAAGCTGCTGGAACTGATGCGAGTGACCAGTGGTTGCACCAGAACACCGGTGCCCATCGTAAGGCAGGCGATGAGTCCTGCGAAGGCGATGGGGTAGCGGGATTCGGCGATTGTTGGCAGGACGACGAAGGATGTGCACGCAGCGCCGAAGACCCACGGTGCCCAAGCGGCGACTGCCCACAGGAACCTCGGGCTAAGCGTGGCGGAGGAGAAGAACCGTTGCGGAGAGTCGCTGTGCGCTGCGTTTGGAAGTCCTCCGGAAGCGTTCCATGTTAGTGGTGCGATAAAAAGCAGCAGTGCGAGATGAACAAGATAGGGGATGACATCAGGGCGCGGGGTGAATTCTGCGACCAACCCGGAAGCCAGGGGGCCGAGGGAGAATCCGGCGGAGAGTGCAACGGTTGCGCGCCGGGCAGAAATTTGAGGTGCGACGGGCGCAATTTCTTTGATCCACGAGGCACCGGCGGCCATTACCATGCCCATCGAAATGCCGATGATAAGACGTCCTACCAGAAGTGATGGGAAGTGGAACCAGATGCCGGTGAGTAGGACGGCTGAGCCAACGGCAGAGGTTATGAGTGCAGGCCGGATGATGGCGCGACGGCCGAGCCGGTCGGAAAGTGGGCCGCAGATGAGTAGCGCGGGGATGAGTCCTGCGACGTAGATGGCGAAGAGAAAGGTGACCTGGGACTGGTTGAGAGCATCGGTTATTCGATACGCGGGCAGGAGTGGTGCGAAGAGGTTGGCTCCAAACGCAACCGCGAACATGCCCAGGGCTACCCGAATCCAGTCTCGTATCACGGTTGCCTCCTGAGGGCTCTCATCTGTGGGGATAGAACAGTGTGGTAACAACAATAGGCCAGCTAGCAAACGCTAGCTGGCCTATTGAGTTACTCGGGTCGTCTACCCAAGTTAGTCGCCCTAGTTATTGGCGGCGCCGAAAAACGCGGTAATCGGCGAGAAGAATCCCTTGGACTTCTTTGACTTCTTAGCTGCCTTTGTCCTGCCAAGAATGCGCTCAGAGATGCGGTCGGTGAGGACACCTACCAGCTTGCCGCTGCGGACGACGGGCAGCTCGCTGAGGGGCCCGTCAATAAGCTGGCGAGCCCTGATTGCAGCTGGATCCTCGGGCTTGACAAAGACCTTCACCGGGGCGCCGACGGTGTTCATGTAGGCATCGCGGTCGGCGTACTCACGGAGTTCCTTCAGCGTAATATCGCTGGTCAGGTAGCCTTCATCGTCGACGAGGAAGACACAGGTATCGTCATCGAGACCAGCAAATTCGGCTGCGTAGGTGCTCAGTGCCTCACCGACAGTGATGTCCTCCGGCAGCGCAATGTAAGAATCCGTCATGTGCATGCTTACGGTGTCAGGCAGGAGGCTGTACGGGCTGATTGAAGATTTCGGCTTGAAGAAGTTGGCGATGGTGTTCTGTGTCTGTGTCATTGTGGATCCTTTTCCAGGTATCCCAGCTCCTTTGCTAGGAGGGAATTTCTGTTGATTGAAAAATTATGGCTCCCCGCCTAAGAGTGTTGGCAATGTAATGCCGTAACTAAAGGTGGCCACTTGAGATGGAACCTTGCTTCGAGAGGCTTTCGAAACTCTCGATGAAGTGCAGGGTAGCGGCCTATGTGGATATAGGAGCCTTACCTAACGAGGTTGTTCGCTACGCAAAGGTTAACACAAGGTTACGTACACAGTAAAGAGGAATGAACGAAAAGCTTCCTAAAGGTGGCGGAAGTTATAAGCCCATGAACTCTCGAATTGCTGGCCACTCGGCATCGGCTTGCGCCCGGCCGAGCTCGTAGTTGTGCAGCAGCTTCGACCGCCTCCGCTCCGCCTTTGTGATGCTCATGTTATTGGCGTAGAAAACATATGCTTGGCCTTTTCGTTCAAGCTCAGCAGCCCAATCGAGAGAAGCGTTGTAGCGCTCGTGTCTAGTGATAAGCAGCTCAGCCACCACCGGGTTACTGCGGAAAATCTGGCGCAGTAGCTGTGGGCGCTTAGGGGCGGTGCGGCGGAATCCCTTCGGGCGAGTCAGAACGATGAGGAACTTCTTGAAACCATCTGCTTCGGCGGCATTAATGGGAATGCCACCTGATGATCCCAGTGCACCGTCGACGAACGGAACGCCATCAATATAGGGCATACGCATGACACCCGGAATCGTCGAACTGGCGCGAGTGTACTTCATCAGCGTAGGTAGATCTGGGATATCGTCTGGCCTCCAGTTGATGGTCTCGCCCGTATCCGCTCGGACAGCAGAAATCCGGTAGGGAGTTGGATTGTTCTTAAAAGTCTCGTAATCCAGGGGCATGGCGCCGTCGGGAAGTCCCGCGTCTTCGTAGATGTACTCGGCATCGAAGTAGCCGCGTCCGCGCAACATTGGGCGCCAGCCACTGCTGTCCGGCTGCGCGATGAAGTCAGTGAAGCTATTTATAGAGCGCTGGATATCCCGGGAAAGGTAATTGACCACGTGAGAGGCGCCGGCGCTTACGCCACCGACCCAGCCGACATCGATGCCCTCGCGAAGTAACCGTTCGACGAAAGGTGCCGTGTAACTATTGCGAGTCCCTCCACCCTCGAAGACTAATGCTACATCGCTGACCTGCATTTACATCCCTCCGGTTGTTCTCGCGCTGCTGCTTTTCGGGCGTTACGATCGTTCAAGACTACCCGAACGTCACCATATTGGATTTCGGTTAGCGTAGTTTACGGCGCATCCTGGAGGATGACCGGCAGCAGCCCCTCGCCCATATCTGGGTTAGGCAGTACGCCCTCCGGGTCGTAGAACAAGATCTCCTTGCCCTCGTGGCTCAGACGTCGCATCGCTTCCAGAATCAACGTGCGTCCCACCGGGTTGACAACGCCAACGCGGCTGACGTCGAAGACAACTTCGCTTTCCGACGGTGTGGAAGTCGCCAACCTGTTGAGAATGATCTCGGCCGCAGTGAAGTTGACTGGGCCCTGAATCTCGATGATCGAGCGGCCATTGCTGACGCGTGTACCGCGCAGCGCACGCGAACCAATCGCATCGGCATCCATGAGATGAAGACCCAAATCTTCGGAGAGCTTCCGGAAGATGGCAATGCTGCGGACGCTGTTGCCGTGGTCGTTCAATCGCGGCGAAAAGGCTGCGAGACCCGCCTGTCCAGGCAGCGCTCCCAGCAAGCCGCCGGCGACACCGCTCTTGGCGGGAATCCCGACCTCGGTAAACCATTCACCGGCCTCGTCATACATGCCGGCAATAGCCATCACGGACAAGACTCTGCGAACAACCGAGCGGCCGAGCACAGTCTGATTGGTGACCGGGTTAACGCCACCGTTGGCCAACACTGCGGTCATCATGGCGACATCGCGAGTGTTGACCAGCACGGAGCACTGTGCGGTGTAGCCGCGGACAGCATCGTGGGGCGTGGTTTCGATGAAACCGTAAGCTGCCAGCATATGTGCGATGGACATGTTTCGATGGGCAGTGTCCATTTCGCTTTCATAGGCATCGTAGTCAACGCGGAGCTTACGGCCAGCCAAAGTCGAGAGAAGCTCCACCATGTGCTTGGTGCGAGTCTTCCAGTTGGCACCTGGCTGGCATATGAACTGGTTGATGGCCAGTGCGCCGACATTAATCATCGGATTCTTTGGTCGGTGCGTGCCCTGCTCCAGCGACAGCTCGTTGAATGCCTCACCGGAAGGTTCGGTGCCCACAATGCTGTCGATTTTGTCTGTGCCGTGCTCGGTGATGGCTGCGGCATAAGCGAAGGGCTTGGACATCGATTGAATGGTGAATTCAGCATCGGTGTCGCCAGCGGTATAGGTGCGCCCTGACACGGTGGTCATAGCAAGGGCCAGGCGGTCGGGATTAGCTTGGGCAAGGGTGGGAATATAGTCCGCTACCTCGCCAGACTCATCGGGGCGGACGGATTCGACGATTTCGGACAGATAATCTTTGATCGGCGTTTTCATCAGATTTTGCTAAGCATCTTTCCTGGGCTGAAAAATCCCGGTTGAGTCAATGGAGTCCCGTTCGAACCTACACCAGGCGAGGTCAGCCACTGATGCTCACCTCTGCGCACTCTCACCGTGCGTGCGGGAAGAATCGGCATATCCTTGGGTGTGTGAAATTCCTCAACAATCAGTCCGCGCCCTACGAGTTGACCTACAGCGATGTCTTCATGGTGCCGTCAAAGTCATCCGTCGGCTCTCGCATGGGTGTCGATTTGGCCACCAATGATGGCACCGGCACAACCATTCCGATTGTCGTCTCCAATATGACGGCCATCTCCGGTCGCCGGATGGCCGAAACCACCGCTCGCCGAGGCGGAATTGCCATCCTGCCGCAGGACGTCCCAGCTGACATTGCTGCTGAGACCATCCGCAAGGTCAAGTCCGCTGGGCTGGTTTTCGACACTCCAATCGTCGTCAAGCCTCACCACACCGCGGGGTATGCGCGCCATCTTCTGCCGAAGCGCGCGCACGGTGCGGCAGTGGTGGTGGAAGACAACAAACCGGTTGGTCTGATTACCGGCCGTGACCTGGCGGGCGTTGACAACTTTGCGCAGGTGGGGACGCTCATGTCCACTTCGCTATTTACGCTTCCGGCCGATATTGAGCCCCGTGACGCTTTCGACCAGCTCACTGCTTCCGGGCGCAAACTCGCTCCGGTGGTGGACGCCGATGGCGCGCTGGTGGGTATTCTCACGCGTAAGGGCGCGCTGCGTGCGACGCTTTACAAGCCGGCTGTCGACGCGGAGGGTAAGCTGCGCGTCGGTGCGGCGCTCGGCATCAACGGTGATGTTGAAGGGCGCGCGAAGACACTGCTCGACGCAGGTGCCGACGTGCTCGTTGTCGATACCGCCCACGGTCATCAGGAATCGATGCTCCATGCTTTACGACGAGTCCGCGCGCTCAACCCACCTGTGCCAATTGCCGCTGGCAATGTCGTGACCGCCGATGGTGTTCGCGACCTAGCGGAGGCGGGAGCCGACATTATTAAGGTCGGCGTCGGTCCGGGTGCGATGTGCACAACCCGAATGCAGACCGGAGTTGGGCGTCCACAGTTCTCCGCCGTGCTCGAATGCGCTGCAGCCGCCCGTGGATGCGGCGTGCATGTCTGGGCTGACGGTGGGGTGAAGGATCCTCGCGATGTTGCGCTTGCGTTGGCTGCGGGTGCGTCCAACGTGATGATTGGCTCGTGGTTTGCCGGTACTTTCGAGTCCCCAGGTGATGTCCAAAAGGACGTCGACGGGCGCATGTTCAAGGAGTCGTTTGGCATGGCTTCACACCGTGCAGTGGAGAGCCGAAATGCACAGGTAGAGGCCTTTGAGAAGGCCCGGCGTGAAATGTTCGAAGAGGGTATCTCGACTGCGAAAATCTACCTGGAGCCCGGCCGCGAAGGTGTGGAGGACCAGATCGATCGCATTATCTCGGGTGTACGTTCTTCGTTCACATACGCGGGTTCGGCCACCATCGAGCAGTTCGCTGAGCGGGCAGTGGTGGGAATTCAATCCGCTGCGGGCTTTGCGGAAGGAATGCCGAGGGCGACGCGGTAGCCGTCGTCAAGCCTCTCGGGGCTAAGCCGACTAGCGGTGCTGCGGGCCAATTGGTAGGTATGTAAAGACGTTGTTAGGACGTGTTTAGTACCACGTGCGAGATTGGGGAGGGGCTGGCGATTATGGGTCGGCAGGTAAGAGAAAATAGTGCTGTAACGGAGTCTGGATTGGTAGCAGGAAACGGTGCTAGAGCAGGAAGCGGGAACGCATTTTTCGCTCGCGCCCGCGTTACTGATTCCGATTTGTGCCCGTGTGGTGGGGGACTCTACGGGCAGTGCTGTGGCCCGCTGCACCGCGGTGAGCGGGAGGCGGTGACCGCAGCTGAGCTGATGGCAGCGAGGTACAGCGCTTACGCTGCCCACGAGGCGGATTACATCTGGCGGACGTGGCATCCGCGCTACCGCCCGGAAGTTATCAATGTCGATGACGGTGTGGAATGGGAAGGACTCACCATCATCAACGCTGTCGATGGCGGCGAGGATGACCGCGAAGGCATCGTGGAATTTGAAGCGGCTTTTCATGACCATGACGGTGTCGGTACGATGCACGAGCGTTCCCGTTTTGTTCGGCGTGCGCGACGTTGGGTCTACGTCGACGGCGAGGTCACGTACTCCTAAGCATCAGACTTGTTGTGCTTGCCGTGGCCGAATGGCAGCACGGCGACAATCGCCACAATGATTGCACCCCAGATGGTGCCGAAAATCAGTGAGCCGGTGGTATTGGCCAACCAGCCGAGGAAGCCGCCGGTAAACAGCTGCTCAAGGTTGTGGACCAGCTGGTAGGGGAGATGCCAGCCCAGCTCGTCGAGGCCGACCACCATGATGTGGCCACCGACCCACAACATGGCAAACGTGCCGATAATGCCGATCGTGTTCAGAACGATTGGCATGGCTTTGACCAGTGCCGTACCAAACTTGCTGATACCGGCTGACTTCTTGGACTGCAGGTGCAGGCCAATGTCATCAATCTTGACCAAGAGGCCCACCACGCCGTAGACCGCAAGCGTGATGATGAGTGCGACCACAATAAGAATCAGCGCGCGATTGAGCAGCGGCTGATCAGCGACCTCATTGAGAGAAATCACCATGATTTCCGCAGAGAGAATCAAGTCTGTGAAAATTGCAGACTTCACCAGCGAATCTTCATTCTGTGGTGTGCGGTTGGTCGCCGCCTCTATCCGCTCCTGCTCAGTCTGATCGGGAGAGATTCGGTGCTTAATCTTCTCCCAGACCTTTTCCATGCCCTCAAAGCACAGGTAGGAGCCACCGAGCATCAAAATCGGCGTCAGCGCCCAGGGCAGAAACTGACTTAGCAGCAATGCAATCGGCAGAATAATGACAATTTTATTGACCAAGGAGCCCTTGGCGATACGCCAAATAATCGGCAGCTCGCGTTTCGGCGAGACACCCTCGACGAATTTAGGTGTCACCGCAGCGTCGTCAACCACAACACCGGCGGCTTTAGCGCTAGCTTTGCCGGCCGCAGCCGCAATATCGTCTGTTGTTGCCGCTGCAGCACGTGCAATCGTGGCAACGTCGTCAAGCAGCGCGACAAGTCCGCCTGCCATAAAAACCTCCCGTATTGGAGGACGCGACCAGGAGCCGTCGTCGTATCAAAGAATTACCGGAGCAATTTTAACCGCTTTCCCGGATTGACTCTGTGTTGTCGGTAGGGCGTCGATGTCCGGTCGATAGTTCACGTGCTCCTCTGAATGTGAGCACGTGGCAAGATATAGGCCATGAACGCTTCCTTCTCCGAAATCTACCGACAGGTCAATGCGGACAACTCGGACAACGCTGGCACCGCGGCAGACACCAGCAACGATGCCCACTCCGAGGAACAACAGCGCCCGGCGCGTCCCCGCATGGCACTGGTAGTAGTCGACGCTCAGAATGATTTTTCCGCGGGTGGCGCACTTGCCGTCGACGGTGCTGAGGCAGCGTACACCGCTACATATCTGCATGTTGCGGGCACAGCTAACAAGTACTCGGTTCTTGCGACCACCCGTGACAATCACATCGACCCAGGCACGCATTTCTCTGAAACCCCGGATTTCGTCGATACCTGGCCGAAACACTGTGTTGCAGGTACCCCGGGCGCAGAGATTCACCCCGGCATGCAGCGCGCCATCGCGTTTTTTGGGCAGCTCAACCCCGCTGCTGTGCGTATCGATGTCACAAAAGGGGAGTACGCCGCCGCCTACTCCGGTTTCGAGGGAACAACGGAGGCTGGCGTTTCGCTTGCCGACGCTCTCCGCGCCTCTGACATCGAAGAAATCGATGTGGTGGGAGTTGCGACTGACCACTGCGTCCGCGCCACAGTGCTCGATGGCCTCAAGGAGGGCTTTTCCGTTCGTGTTCTGAGCAATCAGGTCGCGGCGGTGGACCCGGAGCGCGGCAAGGCTGCACTAGCGGAATTGGCCGCGGCGGGCGCGACAGTGGTGTAGTGCTGCGACGTTGACCGTCAAACAATCCGCCTAGCCGCTTAGCTAGGCGCCTCGGCAGCCGCCTAGTTAAAAGTCACCATATCCAGGTCGACCTCGCGGAGGTGGCGGTGGGTGGACGCTGTTTCCACATAACGCCCTGCATGGGCGATGAAGCCCTCTGCTTCCTCGGCGGAGAGTTCACGACGCACCTTGGCGGGAACGCCTGCAGCCAGCGACCTGGGGTCGATAATCTGATCTTCCAACACCACGGCACCTGCAGCAATGAGGCTGCCAGCGCCGATACGGGAACGCGAAAGCAGGGTGGACTTCATGCCGATGAGGCAACCATTTTCAACCGTGGTGCCGTGGACCAAGGCCATGTGTCCGACGGTGACATCATCGCCGAGAATTGTGGGCACACCTCGGTCGACATGGACTGTGGAGTTGTCCTGAATATTGGTGCGCTGGCCGATGCGGATCGGTGCGACGTCTCCTCGGAGAACAGAACCGTAGAACACGGAGCTATCCGCACCGATTTCGACATCACCGATAATGACCGCGCCGGGCGCAATCCAGGCGCTGGAATGAATGCGTGGGGTCTTATCTTGGTAGGTGAGAATGAGCGGAGTGTTCATCATACAAACCAATATAACTGTCACCTGAGGTCAGCGTAAGAAAAATTCTCAGCGAAACTCTATTCGTCGAAGGGTGCAATTCTGCTTGGACGCGCCTACAGTGGGCGACATGATTTTTATCGTTGTGAATTACCAAGTTAAGTCGGAATTTGCCGACGAATGGATGGACCACGTCGCTGAGTTCACCGCTGCCACCCGCGCAGAGGCTGGCAACAAGTGGTTTGAATGGTCCCGCAGCGTAGAAGACCCCAACCAGTACATCCTCGTCGAGGCATTCGATGATGACGCTGGTGAAGCCCACGTCCATTCCGAGCACTTCGCCAAGGGCCTGGAGGCGATGAAGCCGCTGCTCGCTGAGACCCCGAAGATTGTCTCGCAGGTACTGCCAGATAAGCAGGACTGGGATCGCATGGGCGAGCTGCAGGTCGACTAATGTCCTCAGACACCATTCGCGATAGCGCAGCCGCTTCCAGCAGTGACACCTATTCTCTGATTGGGCGTGGCCTGCGTATTGGCTCCGCTGTGCTGGCCTCTGCTCTCGTCGTTGGTCTCAGTGCTTGTGGGGATAGCGATGAGGCAGCCCTGGAGGGTAGCCAAAATCAGTCAAGCCAGGAGCAGAGTGCTGTTGCCTCCACTGCCGCCATTCGGGATAACTTGGCTCAGCTGGCGGCAGATACTGCGGCGCTGAAGAAAGCATCGCAGACACTAATTGCAAAGGAATCGGTCTCGGAAGAGACTCGAAAGATTGCGCAGCAGGCGGAGCCAATCTTTGCTGAAGAGGAAGCGCAGCTAGTCAAGACTCTCGGCGTCGATGTTGATCCGTCGGAGACCAAGCTCGACACCGCCACCATGACTCGCCTCGAGAACGAGGAGGGGCCACACGCAGATATGGCTTATCTGACGTTGATGGAAGGCAGCCTGGATAAGATGCTCGGACAGTGGGAAGAGCTGGAAAAGCATGGCGGAAACGACCTGCAAGAGTTGGCACGCTCTTCTCAGCAGCAGCTGGAAGATATTCAGCAGGCGCTGGAAAAACGTATGCAGTACTAGCCGCTGCCCAAAGCTCGTGGGGGGAAATTCAAGTAAAAAGTCCTGCAAAGCGTGCCCGGGGAACCGGGGAAGTGAGTAGCGTGTAAATAAAGCCAGTGCGCTGTGATCGTCGTCAAGCGAATGCGCACTCGGATGAAGCACAATGCTGGCTAATAACCCAGAGTAGAAGGTAGGAAAACACGCCAATGGCAAATAGTATCTCGCGAGTAGGTATCGTCGGCGCCGGTCAGATGGGCTCCGGAATTATTGAGGTCTGTGCGAAGGCCGGTAGCGATGTCAAGGTCTGGGAGGCCAAGGAGGAGTTCCTTGAGTCCGGTCGCGCCCGTATTGAAAAGTCGCTGGATAAGGCCGTTTCCCGTGGCAAGCTAGAGCAGTCTGCACGTGATGAGATTCTGGGGCGTATTAGCTTCACCACCAAGCTGGAAGACTTCGCTGACCGTGAGCTGGTCATCGAGGCCATCGTGGAGAACCCAGAAGTAAAGGCCAGCGTATTCTCGCAGCTCGATGAAATTGTTGAGTCGGAAGATGCCATCCTGGCTTCCAACACCTCCTCGCTGCCGATTCAGTCCATTGCTGCAGCTACCAAGCGCCCGGAGCGCGTCATGGGTCTGCACTTCTTCAACCCGGTTCCGGTTCTGCCTCTGGTAGAGCATGTCGTTACTCTGACGACCGGTGATGTTCAGTCGGAGCGTGCGTACGAGTACGCTTCCGAGGCGCTGGGCAAGACCGTCATTCGCGCTAAGGATCGCTCGGGCTTCATTGTTAACGCCCTGCTGGTTCCGTACATCCTCGGCGCTATTCGCATGCTGCAGGACGGCATTGCTACTGCAGAAGACATCGATGCCGGAATGGTCAATGGCTGTGCGCACCCGATGGGTCCGCTGACTCTGGCCGACATGGTTGGTCTGGACACCATCAAGTTCATTGCCGATGCCATGTTCGATGAGTACAAGGAGCCGACTTACGCGGCACCTCCACTGCTCAAGCGCATGGTTGAGGCGGGTCACTTCGGCCGCAAGTCCGGCCGTGGCTTCTACGACTACTCCAAGTAGTCCACGCTTTTAGCCCCGTTTGGGGCGAGTATTGAGTTCTTACCGGTTGACGGGCGTTTCTCCCGCCAACCGGTTTCTTTTATGCATTTATCAGTGAAAACCCGGAGTCTGATGGGGAAAGCTCCCACGATCGGCGCTAGCATTTTGAAAACTTGTTTCTTTTCAACGCGCCGAAACCTCACAGTGCGCTTAACATAAGTGAAGATTTTGTCAGACCTTGGCTTATAGAGCACTTCACAACTGGTGCCTCCCACGCAGCAATCTGGAAAGGAATGCTTCAGTGTCTTCTTTGAAGCCGCACAAGCGCACTGCAACACGTACTCGCGTCGGCGCTGCTACCGCAGCAATGGCAGTTGTAATGGGGCTTACACCGGCAACGGCCGTGGCAGCTCCGGTCAACCCGTTGGCCGAGCACGGCAACCGCCTGGACTCTGTTTCTGATCTTCCAGCTAATGTGGCCGCTCCAGAGGGAATCAAGCTCCCCGGCGGTGGCTTCGAGGTCCCGGATTCCATCTCGCTGCCATCATCTTCCGATGAAAACACCGACCCGAATGCGCCGAAGCCAACCTCGTATCGCCCGGACCAGATTGCACGCGCGTACCCGTCGGATGCCGCCACCGATAACTGGTTCTACTTCTACGTTGTGCATCCTTTCGTGGAGCTGGAGAAGAACCACCCAGAGGTCATGGACCAGAACCTCGAAACGGTCGTCCGCATTAACAACGCTGCCAAGAATGACCCGCAGGCACAGGAACTCGCTCTTGATGACGACTACCTGGACCCACTGGCCAATATTTCCACTGCTTTCGGTGCAAACCTGGGCCAGCACTTCCGTGATGCCTACGACGAGGATCGCCTGCCGAAGGTAAAGGCCCTGCTGTCCGGCAACCTTGCTCGCGGCGGCGGTCTGGTCAGCTCGACCTTCTTCGAGAAGTACGTCTACGGCTACGATCGCCCGTTTGTGGTGGCACCGGAGCGCATCGAGCGCTACTACCGCGAAGGTCAGGACGACCCGTACTCAACCACGCCGTCCTACCCGTCGGGCCACACCAACAAGGCTGCATGGACTTCAACCATGCTGGCCATGATGCTGCCGGAGGTTGCACCACAGATTCAGGCTCGTGCGTCCGAGGCCGGTCATTCTCGCCTTGTCATGGGCGTCCACTACCCGCTGGACGTCATGGGCGGCCGCATGATGGGCAACCAAGCCGCAGCTGACCGTTGGGCAGACCCAGAGTTCCGCCCACTCATCGAAGAAGCCATGGATGAGCTGCGTACGGAGCTCGAGTACCGCTGTGGCGACACCATCGCCAACTGCGTTGCCAAGGACACTCCGTACATGAGCACCGCAGCTGCCGTTCAGCAGTACACCGAACGCATGACCTACGACTTCAAGCAGGTTGGCCCGGCTAACGAGCCAGTTGTTGTACCGAAGCGTTACGCAGGTTTGCTGGAGACCCGCTTCCCGCAGCTGACTGAGGAACAGCGCAGCTCCATCCTCGCTCAGACTGCAATCCCATCCGGCTACCCGCTCGACCGCACTGACGGTGAGGGCCAGCACGTTCGCATGAACCTGGCTCGCGCTCTGGCCGCCAACGTTGTTGTCAACGCCGATGGCAGCGTCACTGTCACCAACTAAAACGTCAACTACAAGCGCAGGGCCGCGTCAAGACGGTCCAGGGCCTCCCCGAGGATTTCCGGGGAGGTCGCAAAGTTAAGCCGCACATGCCCAACCCCGCCTTCGCCGAATGCGAAGCCGGGGTTGAGTGCTATTTTGGCGTTTTCAACCAGCCACGCAGCTGGGTCCTCACTGTCAACACCAGACACGTCACCCAAGTCCAACCACGCCAAAAATGATGCTTGCGGTGGGGTAAAGCGAGCCTGTGGCGCAATAGTGGACAAACGTGTTCGCAGAGTCTCACGGTTGGTGCGCAGGACATCGACAAAATTGTCCAGCCAGGGCACGCCATCGCGGTAGGCGGCGGTGGCTGCGGCGACACCAAGAATAGAAGCGCCTTCGCGAACAATGAAGGGCAGCTCCAGCCAGGTTTTGGCATCTTCGTCGTTAAAGATGATTTGCGCACACTTGAGGCCGGCGGTATTCCAGCCCTTCGAGGTAGCAGTCACCGTGATAGTCACGGCCGCCGCAGTATCCGACACCGACGCGGTTGGAGTGTGAGTGCCATCTAGAACAACTGGGCCGTGAATCTCGTCTGAGATAACGCGCGCACCAAAGCGAGCGGCTAAATCGGTAATCTCACGCAGTTTTTCGGGGGAGTAGGTAAAGCCGAGAGGATTATTCGGGTTACACAAGATCAGGCAACCGGCACCGTCGGCGAAGGCGCGTTCGAGGGCGCCGAGATCCGGGCCGTCGGCAAGCGTGGGAATGCACACTGTCTCGCGTCCTAGCGCGGGACCTACCTGGAAAAACGGCATGTAGGCGGGAGTGGGGACGACAATTGCGGAATCGGGGCGGGTGAAGCGTTCAACCGCGAGTGTGACACCGCGGACTACGTCGGCGACTGCAAAGATATTGTCTGGGTTCGGACGCCAACCGTAGCGTGCTGCAGAGAAGTCCGCGGTTGCGGTCGTAAGCGCGGTGATGTCCTGCGAGAGGTATCCGAACTGTTCGCGCTGACACGCCTCGTCAATCGCGGCACTGACCGCAGGGCAGGTTGTGGCATCAGATTCTGCGACCCACAGTGGCAGCACGTCCGGTGAATATGCGGTCCATTTGACCGTCCTGCGGGAGCGGAGCTCATCGAGGGAGGGGAAAGTGACAGCGTTATTTACACTCATAATTCCCGTGTATACAGAAAAAGTGGGAAGTCCGAAGACCCCTGCTTTAACCAGTAGCTACGGCCGCATCAGAAGCAGCCGCGGCAATGGCCAGCGCTAGGCTAGCCTCAGTGCCTCCTCAGCAGCTGGCAGTGCAGCTTCGCGATCAGCTTTGACCAGCCCCAACCGTGTGCGGCGATTGAGAATATCGTCGACGCTGAGAGCTCCCTCGTGCGTCACATGCCAGGCGAACTCGGCGCGGGTGACATCGAGACCCTCCGCTACCGGGTCGAGCGGTCGGTCGAGCGGACAGGATTCGATGACCCCGAAGGATTCGGCACCGTAGCGGTTAAACAGCGGCATTGGGATACGGCCGGCAGCGGCAGCGGTGCGAGCGCGGTCGAGCTCCTCTGGCTCGGAGCCCAGCACAGGGATGGTGCGGGTGGAGCACGGAGCAAGCGAAACACCGAGCTTTTCCGCAACCTTGTCCACGGTTTGCTCAGCCATTAGACGGTACTCGGTGAGCTTGCCACCAGTAATGGAAATCAGGCCGTTCGGGGCCTCCAATAAGGCGTGCTCGCGGGAGAGGTCAGCGGTGTGTGCCTCGCCGGTGTCGATGAGCGGACGCAGGCCGGCGAAAGCACCGATGACATCGTCGCGAGTGAGCGGAACCTCGAGTGCCTGGTTGATGACATCGAGCAGAAAAACGATGTCATCCTCCGGCACTTCCGGCTCGTCCGGAATCGGGCCCGGTGCATCCTCGTCGGTCAGGCCAATGTAGACGCGGTTGTGCTCTGCGGGAAGGACAAAACAGAAACGGTTGGTGTGACCAGGAACCGGTACCGTGAGAGAGCCGGTAGGGTTGCCTAGCTTCGCGGCGTCAAGAACCAGGTGCGTGCCGCGAGATGGGCGAATCTTGATGTTCGTCGCTAGGTCTGCGGCCCACACACCAGTGGCATTGACCACAGCGTGAGCCGGCAGCTCGAAGGAATCGCCAGTGAGCTCGTCGATTAGTGTGGCTCTCGTTCCAGAGGCGTTCTCGCAGCGCACCCGGGTCAGAATAGTTGCACCGTAGCTGGCGGCAGTTCGAGCGATAGCGGTGACCAAGCGTGCGTCGTCACGCAACTGACCGTCGTAGTTGACGTAGCCGAATTTCACGTCGCGCTTACGGACGGTCGGCGAAAGCTGGCTGACTCGGCGGGAACTGACAGTGCGGGACAACGGCAGGGTAGTGGCGGAGGTACCAGCGATAATGCGTAGAAAGTCACCGGCCAAGAAGCCTAAACGCGGCAAAACCCGGGTCAACGGTGCGAATTTGTCCATCACCGGTACAACCTGTGGCAGGTTATGCACCAGGTGCGGAGCGGTGACGTCGAGCAGCGCACCACGTTCAATAGCTGAGCGGCGAGCGATACCGACATTGCCACTGGCAAGGTAGCGCAAGCCGCCGTGGGCGAGCTTCGATGACCAACGAGAGGTGCCGAAAGCGAGGTCTTTCGATTCGACGAGAACGGTTTTCAAACCCCTCGACGCCGCATCTAAAGCGATGCCGACACCAGTGATACCGGCGCCGATGACCAGCAGATCAGGGATGTCGCCCTTAGCGGTTTCTTCGCGTAGACGATTCAAGTCCGCTTGCCGACGAGCCTTGTTCAAAACCGCAGCTGAGCGATCGCGCTGAGGAGCGTGCGTGGCAGTCATAGTCTTTCTTCCTCGACTTTCCCGAAGACGGTAATAATGATGAAACTATCTGGCGTAAGTGATGAAGTTGTGGAGTGCGTAGTGAGTGTGAACTATTTCGGGCGTACCCCATTGCAAGGCGCTTAGAAATAGACTAAGTTGTTCATTATCAACGACCGGCACGGATATTGATTCAAGAAATCTTTCTTAGATGCGAATCATTTCCCGGGATTACAAGGAAGGAGACACCTCGATGGCTATGCACCCAGCGTCCAACCGCTCTGAGTCCATGAACCGAGCTTTCGCTGCTATTGCACCATCGCTGCAGATGTGTTGCTGCTGTCTCCAGTCCGTGCCACCTCAGACAGGTCGTCACTAGAAAAGCGCGCTTAGGCATGTAAAACGCCACGCTGTTTGCGGTCGCACGGACGAAATCGCACCGATTGAGCCGACCATCCCACCATCCGAGCATTCTCGCTTGGAATCCCAGGAAGAAGCGACAGCGACAATGACCGCAGCACTTGAATCTTTTACCCTTGACGATTACGTTTCACTGTTTATTTATGACGGCCCAACGTCACCGGAAATCTACGCTAGCGAACTGGTTAGTCTAGCTCGCTAGCCGAAGCCGACAGCAACAGGGTTAAATCATGTTGCCGTCGTAACGCTCTTCCAAGGAGCGCGGACCGGTAGCCAACTTGCCCGGGTTGAGGATGCCAGCAGGGTCGAGTTCGTCCTTAATTGCACGCATGACCTTGGCGAACAACTCGGTGTTCTCCTCGTAGTACTGCGGGCTGTGATCCTGGCCAATGCCATGGTGGTGCGTGATGGTGCCGCCAAAGTTCATCATGGCCTCCGACGCCGCGGTCTTGATGTCCATCCACTGCTGGAGGATCTCGCCCTCGGTCTCGCGGAAGAAGTACGTGAAGTACAGCGAGCAGCCGGATTCGTACATGTGAGAGATGTGGCAGAAGACGTACACCGGGGTGCCGTGCTTCTCGCCAGCGGCTTCCATTGCGGAGGCGATTTCGCGGCGCAGTGTAGCGGCGTTATCCCAGGTGGTGGCGGTTTCCAGGGTGTCGACGCCGACGCGGCGAGTCATCATGACATCGCGCAGGTACGGCGAGGAGAAGCGGTGGTTAACCCAAGCCATGCCCGGGATGGAGCCCATGCGGACGCACTTCTTGGCCAGCAGGCGAGCGGCCAGGCGCTCACGGGTGACGCGGGCGCCGACCGGATCCGTCTGCGCAAAGCCAAAAATCACCATGCACGGGGTGTCGATGCCACGCAGCTTCAGGTACTTTGTGACCTTCTCGGACATGCTGGCGGAGCCCAGCTGAGTGAGGCCGAACAGCGTCTCCTTCTCGTCGGAGATGCGTGCTAGGTGCGGGATATTGCCGCTCTGCTCCAGTTTGCGCAGCTCCTCGGCGGCTTCCTCAAAGGAGTTGAAGAAGTAGGTGTCGAAGAGCATCTCCTTTTGTGGACGCTGATTCAGGGCAATCGTCACATGCGTGATGATGCCCAGGGTGCCCTCCGAACCCAGGAAAAGCTCACGCGGGTTCGGGCCGGATGCCGACGACGGCATGTCGCGGAATTCCATGGTGCCGGCTGGCGTGACGACGCGCATGCCAATCACGTTGCGGTCGATACGACCGTAACCAGAGGATTCTTGGCCTGCCGAGCGGCAGGAAACCCAACCGCCGACAGTGGAGTACTCGAAGGACTGCGGGAAGTGACCAGCGGTGAAGCCGGCCTTGGACAGCTCCTTTTCCAGGTCGGGGCCGAAAACGCCGGTCTGGGCGGTGACAGTGCCAGCGACTTTGTCGATGTCGATGATCTTGTTAAAGGCGGTCATGGACACTGCGATGGCCTTACCCATGCCTCCGTCAACAGCCTCCACGCCGCCGACGACCGAGGTGCCACCACCGAAGGGGACGACTGCAATCTTGCGCTCAGCGCATACCTTGAACAGGTCTTCGATGTGCTTTTCAGTTTTCGGTAGCACTACAGCATCTGGGGCGACATCGAGCTTGGCTGCGCGAAGGCGAACCAGGTCGGGGTAGGAGCGTCCGACCGCGTGCTTGACGCGGGTGTCGTGGTCGGTGGCGACGGCATCCGCGCCGACAACAGCGCCCAGGGCTTCGATATCCTCGGCGCTGAGGCGACTATCGGGAATGGTGACGTCGGCGATGTTGCGCGGCGGGTTGTTTGCGTCCAACGACATACCGATTTCGCGCTGCAGTAGCTTCTCGCTGGCCGTGGTGATTGGCTTGTCGTTGCCGTCAACACCCCAGCCCCACCAGCGCATGCGGTACGGAATCGTGAGCTTGTTAGACATCCTGAGCTTCTCCTTGGGCATCGGTGCTGCGAGTCTGAACTGCGGAATTATATGTAACTTGCGCGGAAGCACATCTTTACATCTTTTATTATAGCGGTATTACGTTACGTTTTCTCAAAAAATGTCAATCAATCTTGGTAAGCTTTAGTTAGATGCATTAACGCACTCCCATAAAGGCCAGTATTGACCGGTCAAAAGCCCACGTAAAAGTAGGTATTTCTTCGATGAACGCTAACGACAAGGATCTCAACTACCCGCTGGGAACAACTGAGATTCGTACCCTTGCTCTGGTCACTAACCCCCACGCGGGTCATGGCGCCTCGCAGATTGCGTCCGCCCGGGCGAGCCGGGTGTTCGCGGATCGCGGCATCGATGTCATCGCTCTCCAAGGTGCTAACCCCGACGACGCCCGCAAGCTCATTCGTGAGGTCATCGCCGACGGCCGAATTGATGCCCTGGCAGTCTGTGGTGGCGACGGCATGATTAACCTCGCACTGCAGGAGCAGGCACAGACCGGCATCCCCCTCGGTATTATCCCGGCCGGCACCGGAAACGACCACGGTCGCGAATACAATCTGCCGCGTGGCAATGCTCGCGATGCCGCTCACGTTATCGCCGATGGCTTCTGGACGACCACTGACCTCGGCCGCATCATCAATGAGGCAGGGGAGCAGCGCTGGTTCGGCACTATCATGTGTGCCGGCTTCGACTCGATTGTCTCCGACCGCGTCAATCAGATGACCTGGCCGCATGGCCGCAACCGCTACAACCTGGCTATCGTCCGCGAGTTCTTGGCTTTTCACTCGCTACCATTCCGCATCACGCTCGATGACGATCGGGTTCTCGAAGATCCAATCACGCTGGCCGCCTTCGGCAACACCCGTTCTTACGGCGGTGGGATGAAGATTTGCCCGTCCGCAGACCACTCCGACGGACTGATGGACATCACTGTCATCGGCAAAGCCGGGCGCATCAAGGCCGCCCTGGCCTTCAAGTCCGTGTTCGACGGCACCGTTGAAAAAATCGGGGAGGTCAGCACCTACCGCGCCAAGAAGGCTTACGTGGAATACATCGGCCCGCCACGCCAGATGAATGCCTACGCTGACGGCGACCTCATGTTCCCGATGCCGGTCACCGTCGAAATTGTTCCGGGCGCTGGCCGCTACATCGTTCCCCGTCCGTAAAAGGGCGCAGGGGTGCCCGTCGTCAAGCGTTTCCTGCATGCTTGACGACGGCGCGTTACCCCTTGATGCCGTATTTCTTCAGGCGCAGACGATCCGCCGCCGAGGCCGAAGCCGTCAGGCGTAGCAACTCGGCGTAGATACCGTCAGTCTGCGCCAATTCTGCGGGTGCTCCGACCTCGTCGACGTGACCGTCACGCAGCGTCACGATGGTGTCCACATCGGAAATTGTGGACAGGCGGTGGGCGATGATAACCGTTGTGCGTCCCTCCATCAGCTTGTCCAAGCCTCGCTGAACTTCGCGTTCTGCCTTGGTGTCCAGCGCCGAAGTGGCCTCGTCCAGGATGAGCAGGGGAGCATCCTTCAAAATTGCGCGCGCGATGGCGATGCGCTGCTTCTGGCCACCCGAGAGCTTCATACCTCGCTCGCCGATAGTGGTGTCGTAGCCGTCGGCGAAGCTGCGGATGAAGTCGTCGGCGTTGGCCTTCTTCGCGGCGGCAATGATTTCTTCGTCGGTGGCGTTGGGTTTGCCGTAGGCGATGTTTTCCCGAATCGTGCCGGAGAACAGTGACGAGTCCTGGAACACGACGGCAGAGCCAGCACGCAGAGTGGAACCGGAAACCTCGGAGACATCCGACCCCAGCACGCTCAAGCGGCCTGCGGTCGGGGCGTAGAAGCCGAGCAGCAAGTTGACGATGGTGGACTTGCCGCCACCCGACTCGCCGACCAGGGCGATTTTCTGGCCCGAGTACGCCTGGAAGCTGACATTGGAGAGCACCGTCTTGTCCTCTTCGTAGGCAAAATCCACTGCGTCGAAGTCGACAATGGGAGCGCCAATTGCCTCCTGTTCGGCTGCGCGTTCCAGGGAGGAACGGTGGGCGCTGTCGACGGACTCTGCGTCTGCGGTGGAACTAACGGACGCGGAGTCGAAGTCGCCGTTATTCGCGGTCGCTGCACTGAGCAGCTCCGGCTGCGTGCGAGTCTCTGGAGTAAGCTCCATGACCTTGAAGTAATCGCGCGAACCGGCGACTGCGCGTTGGGCAGCGTCGACCAGGAAGCTCATCATGGTCACTGGTTGGCGCGCCATGTTAATCAGCTGAATGAGCATGACCATGGTGCCGATGGAGAATTCTCCCGACAGCGTACGCAGGAAAAGCAGCAGGTAAATGCCTGCGAAGATGATGTTCAAAATGCCCCCGCGAAGGGCATCCATGCGGTGCCACCACGTTGACTGATCGCGGGTCAGGGAGATGGTGCGGCGGAAGCGGGAACCAAAGAAAGCGATTTCGCGCAGCTCTGCAGTGAAGGAGCGGACAACCTTGACTTGGCCGATGACCTCGGCAAAACGGCCACCGGCGATATCGATTTGTTCGTTCTTTTTCGCTTCAATCTTCTGCCAGCGCTTCGAGGTCAGCGCGGTCAGCAGGGTGTAGACCGGGAAAACGATAATCAACAGCACCGCCAGTGGCCAGTAGTGCCAGGCGGTGATGCCCAGTACCGCGCCGACGGTCAACAGCATTGGGAAGAAGTTGTTGGAAAACGCCTGGAGGAACTGCGTGATATTGGTAATCGAGCGTTCCAGGCGGGAGATAATTGTGCCGGTGACCTGACTGTCGAAATAGCGTTGCGGCAGCGACAGCAGCTTTGCATAGTAGCGGGTCGACAGAATCTCGCGCATGCGCGCAGTCATCACATCGCCCAGGTAACCACCGATGTTATGCACGATGGTTTGCGTCAGATCTGCGATTAGCAGCCCGATGACCAGCCAGATTACCGTGCGAGTGGTATCGGACATCGCCGCCTGGCTCAAGCCTTCATCGCTGGACACCGCGCCGACGATGGCGTCGGTGGCATCGCGGATGAGGAAGGGGCTAATCAACGACGCGGCGGCGGTGGCCAGCGAACAGATGATGACCCCGATATAGAAAGGCCAGAGCACTCGTGTAGTGGACAGGATTCTGCTGAGCAGACGCACGAAAGACCTCTATCTTGCGGGAGGATCACTCCCGCTATGAAATTACTGCGACAAAAGCCCTATCCTAACAGCGAACGCACAGCACCAAGCGGCAGCGGCAGCCAGTTGGGGCGGTTCTGCGCTTCGTAAAGGCACTCGTAGATGGCCTTATCCAGTACAAAAGCCTCCAGTAGTGCCGGGTCGCTGGCGTCGCCATAGCCTTCCAGGAAGGCATCGATATTGCGGCGAGCCCACTGCTCAACACGCTCGGTAGCCGCCTCGGTGTCTTCACGTCCGGTCAGCAGCGGGTAGTGAGCGGCGTAATCGAAGGAGCGAATCATGCCGGCGATATCGCGTAGGCGGTGATCCGGCAGCCGGCGCTCCTCCCACGGGCGCGACGGCTCGCCTTCGAAGTCAATCAAGCGCCAAGAGCTCGGCGTGCGCAATACCTGCCCCAAGTGCAGATCACCGTGGATTCGCTGGACGACGGCGCCACCTTCCGGAACCGCAGCCTCCGCGCGATCGAAGATAGCCTGAGCCTTATCCTTGACCTCAGCAATTTGTGGCACCACACCAGCAACGAAGTCCAGTCGAGCTCGCAGTGGGGCTACCAGCTCCGCACCGGTCAGACGCTCCTTTACCGCGACAGCGGCAGCGAGGCTGCTGTGTACCGAGGCCACTGCTGCGCCGAGCGCACGCGCTTCGGATGTAAAGTCGGTGCCCAAATCTTCCAGCGGGGTCTGACTGTCGCGGATGGCATCGCGCACTGCGCCAAGAGCCAACTCCCAGCCATCGACCGAGTTCGGTGCGAATTCCTGCAGCATGGCGGTGGTGTAGGTGTCTTCGCCAATGGTGGTCTCCACCCAGGAGTAGAGCTCAGGGACGAACTTGCAATCCGCCTGGGCCAGTGCGGCCAGCAGCTCCACATCGGCATTAGTACCGGGGTAGAGGCGACGGAAGAACTTGCACATCACGCGGTCGTCGAAAATGACCGAGGTGTTCGACTGCTCGACTCCCATGGGGCGGCCGGATTCCGGTCGGAGCTGCTCAGAGCCCGGCACACGCCGCAGTTCCATGCGGCCGAGCTTGCCTTCGTCGGAAAGCTTCTGGCCGAGTGCTGTGATGGCATCCGAATCGATCAGAGCGTCGTAGCCGACGATGCCCTCGGCGCGAACCAGCAGGGACTGCTCGTGGCCATCGGGGACGTCCTCCGCCCAAGCGATGGGCAGCTGATAGGTCGGTGCAGAATGTGCGGTGTGCACCCTCACCAATGCGATATCGACATCGGGACTGTCGGGATTGTCGCGCAGTACGGGGTCAAGCGCGAGGATCTCGACGTGGTCGATGTCAGAGACCTTGTCAGCGAAAAAGCGCATCTTGACCAGTGTTTCTGCCAGCTCTTCGGCAATGAATTCGGCGGTGGGAATAGTCATTTTAGTTCTTTCGCCTTTCGGGACTTAAAAGATCACTCTTTATTATCGGCGTTTGTTACGGCATCGGCGGAGGCATCGGCGGCCGTGCCGGAGTGCTCGCGTGATGACGTCACCGGCGCGTCCGATATCGCCTGCGCAACCGGGATTGTCGGCGCCGACATCGAGGCGCTCGATTCGAGGTTTGTCTCTGGCGGCAACTGGATTTCGAACCAGTAGAAACCGTGACCAGGAAGCGTGATCTGGTAGGAATCAGTGCCAATCGTGGGGAAGGGAACCGAACCCGTGAGCTCTACCGGGGTGGCTCCGGCGAACTCGGACAGATCCAGCGAGACGGCCGCGGGGTAGGAGGACAGGTTGTTGACGCACAGCAGCACTTCGTCGCGGTATGTGCGCAGATAGGTCAGAACAGAGGCGGTGTCGCTATTCAGCTCGCGGAAGTCACCGAGGCCAAAAGCCTCATAGCGCTTGCGGACCTGGATCAGTCGACGCACCCAATTCAACAGCGAATTGGAGTAGCTCGCTTGGTTCTCGACATTGACCGCCTGGTAACCGTAGGTCGCATCCTGAATGGTCGGCAGATAGAGCCGACCGGGGTCGGCCTTGGAGAACCCGGCGTTGCGGTCGGGCGACCACTGCATCGGTGTGCGCACGCCATCGCGGTCGCCGAGCCAAATGTTGTCGCCCATACCAATTTCGTCCCCGTAGTAGAGCACCGGCGAACCCGGCAGGGAGAGTAGCAGGGCATTGAAAAGCTCGAGCTGTGTGCGGTCATTTTGCAGCAGTGGCGCTAGACGACGGCGAATGCCGATGTTGGCCTTCATCCGCGGATCGTGCGCATACTCGGCGTACATGTAGTCGCGCTCGGCATCGGTGACCATTTCCAGCGTCAGCTCATCGTGGTTGCGCAGGAAGATTCCCCACTGAGCCGAAGACGGAATCTCTGGCGTAGACTCCAGGATCTCCGAGATGGGGAAGCGGGACTGCTTTCGCACCGCCATGAAAATGCGTGGCATGAGCGGGAAGTGGAAAGCCATGTGGCATTCGTCGCCGCCGACCTCCGGGTCGCCGAAGTATTCCACCACATCGGAGGGCCACTGGTTGGCCTCCGCCAGCAGGACGCGACCCGGGTATTCCTCATCCATGACCTTGCGGCAGCGCTTCAGAAAAGCGTGGGTCTCGGGCAGGTTCTCGCAGTTAGTGCCTTCGCGCTCGAAGAGGTAGGGCACAGCGTCGAGGCGGAAGCCATCGATGCCGAGATCGGACCAGAAGCGCAGCACATCGAGCATCGCTTCCTGCACCGCCGGATTGTCATAGTTCAAATCCGGCTGGTGGGAGAAGAAGCGGTGCCAGTAGTACTGGCCACGCACCGGGTCATAGGTCCAGTTGGAGTCCTCGGTATCGACGAAGATAATGCGTGCGCCCGAGTAGGTGTCCGGGTCGTCAGTCCAGACATAAAAATCGCCGTAGGGGCCATCGGGGTCAGTGCGCGACTGCTGGAACCACTCATGGCTATCGGAGGTGTGGTTCATCACCAGGTCAGTAATAACGCGGATACCGCGCGCATGGGCCTCGTCGAGAAGCACCTTAAAATCCTCGACCGTGCCAAACTCGTCGAGCACGGCGCGGAAGTCGCGGATATCGTAACCGCCGTCGCGCAGCGGGGAGTCGTAGAAAGGCGGCAGCCAGAGGCAGTCAACGCCCAGCCATTGCAGATAATCGAGCTTCTCCGTCAGCCCTTTGAGGTCGCCGGAGCCGTTGTTGTCGGAGTCGAAGAAGGCCCGGACGAGCACCTCATAGAACACCGCGCTGCGGTACCACTCGTAATCTTCCTTGGCGATAGTCATGCATCCCAGCGTAATGACTATGCCACTAGCCTGCAGAGAGAGTTTTCCTGCGAGATCCCACAAGACCGTGCGAGATGGCCGTCCTGGGAGACCTCATTAAACAGCATTCTAAACAGCCTTGTGTTCCTGAATTAACGCAGCGAGCTGGTACGCATCATCCAACTTCAACTCCGTTGCCACCGGAGTGACCGCTCCCGGCACCATGTCGATCCGCACGTTCGCCACTCCCGCCGCTTTCTTCAGCGGAGAAATAATCAGTGTATGTCCTTGAATACGCTGCCAGGGAACGATGAACCGCGTATGCCAGAACCGGCCCTTTGTCACTAAAAGACCCCGCCGCGTGGCCTGCACCTTTTGGAATTTCCAGTCAATTGGGCTGAGCCACCATGCCGTGCGTGGAGTCTGCCAGGAGCCCAACAGGTCATCCGCGGAGGACGGTCCCGCAATCTCAGTCATCAGGTAATCGACAATCGCGTCCGTCTCCGGTGCCGGTGCCACTGGCACCAGTGTGTTGTTCGACTGTGTGCTGTCCAGGCCATAGCCGGCCACCGAAACGTCCGCGCGGGACCATTTCCACGGACGCCACCAGAGAGGTTGCACCACTTTAAAGCCATGAATGCGATCAATCGGAATGGTTTGGGCGCGCGTCGACAACAGTCCGGCGGTAATCGCCAGACGCCTGCTTTCCGACGACACCTTCAGCGTGAAATCCCACGACTGATTTAGTACTCCGAAAAGGCCGAGCGCGAAACTGCCAATCACAATCAGAGTAGTGATGGTTACTCCGCTGAGGATTTCCACGATGAAGTCGGTGAACAGCGCAGAGACAACGGCGAGGAGGATGAGAGCTATGCCGACGAAAAGACCGGGTCCAATGGCCACGGATGCAATCAGCCGTCCGACATCGACCGGGCCAAAGATGGTCTTTGTGGCGGACATGCGGGAGGACATGTGGGCGCTGGAGTCTAGGGGCGCGGAAGGGGTGTCACCGTCGTAAAGCGAATGTGCCAGTTCGGTGTCCAACTTTTCTACCTCACCCAACACGTCGGCGCGGAACTGTTCGCACTGCGGGGGAGTGAGGTATTTGATTGTGAAGTGCGAATCGGAGCCGCCGGCTGTTTCAATGACAATTTCGGCGAGCCCGAAAATACGCGCCAACAATGGTTGGTTGATATCCACCGCCTGCACGCGGTCGAGCCGTGCCGCGCGTCGAGAACGCAGTAGCCATCCGGAGCCGTAGCGAACCTCATCGTCGGTGAGTTCGTAGAACGTATACCGCCAGGATAGCCATGAGAAAAATGCAATCAGACCAATAATTATGGCGACCGCACCGGTACCGACAAGGAGACCGAGCCATGCCCAGTCGTAGAGCTGAGTCACGACAGCAACGGCCAACTGCCACTGATTCGCGACTGCGAATGCAGTCACCGCAGCGATTGTGGCAAAGCTTTTGAGCAGCGGAGATAGGGGATGAACTCTATGCCTCATTTAGAGACCCGCCATCCGGTCGTGGGCGCGCTGAGATAGACGAGCGCGCAGGGCGAGCGCTTCTTCACGTGGCAAACCGTGGACGGCTGCATCCGAGCTCGCCGATGCTGTGTTGAGCTTCAGCGTTGCCAGTCCGAATAGTCGAAGGAGAGGTCCTTCATCGATGTCGATGAACTGGATTCGTCCGTAAGGGACAACAGTGACCGAGCGCCACCAGCGTCCGGACGCAACAATGAAGTCGTTGTCCTCTTCGAGGTATCGGTGGGCACGAACTCGGCGGCCGATGAGCCAGTAGATATATGCGAAGTAGAGCACGCAGGCGAGGACGCCCAACCACATCCACGGAGTCCACATCACAGCGGCGACGACGGCTGCAATCGTGATAACTAGCAGGGGAGCGGCATGCGCGACTCGCTTTACCTTAGCCAGCGCGGGGTCGACCGGCTGCAGCGCGGAATTCTCGGGGACTAATAAATTAAGCGGCTCCATAGTTAACAGTTAAACACAGAGGGTAAAGCTTGCGTCTGGCCTGGTGCTTCGGTAAGAACGGTGGCTATGGATCGCAGGAAACTCATAGCAGTACTCATCACGCTGATCACCATTTTGGTCTGCGTAGAGATTTATCGGTACATGCAGACTCTGCCAGCTTAAGTCGCTGGGCTCAGTTGTTGAGCGCAACAGCACAGCGCTAACCAGCGCAAGCCTCACCCGCCTTATGCCTTATGCGCCAAAGAGCTGGCGCGGAGCCGCCCACGCATCGATGGCAATGTCCTCGACTGCCTGGGCGTTAGCGCCAGCAAAGGTGGTCACCTTGCGGTCGTCGTTGTAGCGGGGCATGTGTGAGGTGCCTTCGCGGATGAACTCGACCGCCACTTGGTGGAATGGATGGTTGGGCTCTTTCATACCGAAGAAGCGTGCAATGTCGATGCAGTGCGGAGCGCCACTGGTGCGGCCAGCAGGTGCATAGCCCAACCCCTCTCCCGGTTCGAACTGTGCCGCCCACACATCCAGCTCAGCCGCCACGGACCGTTCGGCGACTTTAACAGCGTATGAGCGAATCGCTGAGTCAGAAATGACATTCCCCATCGGGCGCTCGGCATAGGCGGTGGCCGGAAATTCGCCGTGGCCGCGATGCCCCTTGGCGTAGCGCCGAGCCATCCACTCCCGCATGGGCAACTTGTCCATCGCCACAACCGGCGGTTCTGAGAAGAACTCTTCGCTGGTGGCGGTCACCATCGTTGGCAGTGTGGGAGCAAAGCTGTCAAAGCGAGGCCCAATTGCGGGATCCGAAGGCGAGGATGCCGACACCAATTTCTGGGCCAGAGCAACCCTGCGTTCGTCGGCACGCGAAAAGACGTCGGTGGACGGCGCACGTCCCACACCGATGCCCGCCAACGTGCGGCGGAGGCGCGAGCCCGACAGCAGTGAGAAGGCGGGCGACATGGCAATGGTGCGTTGGATCTGGCCGCGCGTGCGATCGTCAGCAGCCAGAGTGAGCGCCAGCGCCGCACCCGCCGATTGCCCCGAGATAGTGATGTTGTCGATATCGCCGCCGAAGGCAGGCGCATTACGACGAGCCCACTGCAGCCCCAGATACAGGTCATCAATGGCCCGGTAGTTCTCTGTTTCACTGTCACGCCAGAAGCCCTCGAGGCCCTTGCGGTATCCAAGCGAAACGGTGACGATGCCCGCCTGTGCGAAGGCCGTCGCGTCCGTCCAGGGTTCGGAGGGATGCCCAAACTCGTAGCTACCACCGTGGATCCACAGCAATACGGGATAGGAAGCGTCCGCGGGCTCAGCCGGTGCGGTGACGGTGAGAACTAATTCGCGCTCGGGTTCACAGCGCCGAGTGCCCGACTGTGGGCCGTCTGCCACCGGTGCCGACGCGGCGAACGGAGCAGCATCTGCGTAATCGATATTGAAAACTTGTATTGCGTCATCGTGAATACGGCCGGTTAGCCTCCCACAGGGAGCGGAAATAGTCGTCTCTGTCATGGCGGAAAACGCCTCCTCGTCACGGTTGGTCCTGCCAGAACGGCGGGGAGCCTGTTTCAGACGGTAGGCGCACTCTGGTTTCTCGAGCACGCTACAGTTGAATTCACTATGACCAATGATGCACGAAATCCACTGTTGACACCGTCGGAATTGTTCTGCGAATTGCCAGATTTTGCGGCAATCGATGACAGCCACGTCCGCGAGGCCTTTAGCGAAGCAATGCGCAGCCATGCGCGCGAGATCGACGCCATCGCCACGTCGTCGGAGGCGCCGACCTTTGTTAACACCATCGAGGCAATGGAAAAGGCGGGCCAAGATCTGGACCGCGTTGCTGCTTATTTCTTCAACGTTGCCGGTACGGACGCCACCGATGTCCGCATGGAAATTGAAGCCGAGATTGCCCCGCAGCTCACTGCACACCTGGATCAGATTCGCATGCGCAGTGACCTGTGGCAGCGCATCAATGCCATCGACAGCGTTGACGATGCCGCCAACCCGGAAGAGGCGAAGCTGCTGCTGAAGAAGGTCCGCGAAGACTTCCAGCGCGCCGGTGCGGACCTCAGCGACGGGGACAAAGCCGAGCTCAGCCGCATCAATTCCCGCCTCTCTGAGCTCTCCACGGCTTTCGGTGAAAACCTGCTGAAGGACACCGTCGCGCGCGCCGTGGAAATCTACGACCGCGAGGAACTCGCCGGGCTTTCCGACGATGCCATTGCGTCCTTCGCCGCCTACGCGAAAAAGGCAGACACCGATGCGCCGTGGCTGATTCCGCTGGACCTACCATCAACTCCGGCACAGCTGGCTGACCTGGATAATCCGGCTACTCGCGCCAAGCTCTACGAAGCCTCACTGGGGCGCGCGGGTGCTGCCTCCGGCACGTTCGACAACTCCGACATTGTGCTGGAAATGGCGCGCCTGCGTGCCCGCCGTGCCAAGCTGCTCGGCTACGACACGCATGCGGATTACGTCATTGCCAAGGAGACGGCAACCACCGCAGAAGCTGCTCGGAAACTCATTGCAGACCTGGCGCCAGCTGCCATTGCCAATGCTGAAGGCGAGTACAAGCGGGTCGCTGATCTGGCTGGCGGTGAGACGGTCACGGGCGCTGACTGGCCGTATTGGGAGCGCCGTCGTAAAGCGGAAGAATTCGCAGTCGACACGGAGGAACTCAAGAACTACTTCGAGCTGCACCGTGTCATCGAAGACGGCGTGTTCTACGCTGCCCGCAAGCTCTACGGCATCGAGGTAGTCAAGCGCGAGGACCTGCAGGGATACGCGCCGGGCACGACCGTGTGGGAGGTACGCCAGGGCGGAGGCGAGACCATCGGCCTGATTATTACGGACTACTTCTCGCGCCCGACCAAGCGCGGTGGTGCATGGATGAGCTCGTTTAGGAACCAGTCCCGTCTGCTGGGGCGCCTGCCAGTCGTGGTCAACGTGATGAACATCGCCGAAACCGAGCCGGGAACCCCGGTGCTACTGACGCTCGACGAGGTCACCACTGCTTTCCACGAGTTCGGGCACGCCCTCCACGGTCTGCTTTCCGACGTCACGTACCCGACCTTCTCGGGCACTAACGTCCCACGCGACTTTGTGGAATTCCCCTCCCAGATTAACGAGAACTGGGCGCTTGAGCCGTCCATTCTGGCCAATTACGCCGTCCACGTTCGTACCGGTGAGCCGATCCCGGCCGAGCTAGTCGAGTCGGTGAAGAAGGCCCGCACCGCTGGTGAGGGATTCGCCACGGTTGAGTACCTCGCCGCGTGCGCCATCGATCTGGCATGGCACAGCCTCACCGAGGAGGAAGCAGCTCAGGTCACTGATGTTGATGCCTTCGAAGCGGAAGCACTCGCCGAACTCGGCCTCGACGTTCCCCACCTGGCTCCGCGTTACCGCTCCCGCTACTTCAACCACATCTTCGCCGGCGGTTACTCGGCGGGCTATTACTCCTACCTGTGGGCAGAGGTGCTCGACGCGGACGGTTTCGGTTGGTTCACCAACAACGGCGGTGCCACAATCAGCGGCGGCAGCCACTTCCGCGAGGAGATTCTCTCCCGTGGTGGCGCCATCGACTTCATGGCCGCCTACCGTGCCTTCCGAGGTCGCGATAAGGACATCCAGCCGCTCCTCGAACGCCGCGGGCTGTCGGGCACTGATGCCTAGCTTCACGCTTTACGACGAGCCCCGCGACCGCAGCCCGCTAGTTATTCCGGTCACCGGCAGGGTAGGTTGACACTCATGGCAGAAGCATTCGACAGAGTAGGGCAGTGGCTTATTCAATTGCCACTGCTTGCGCAGGTCAGCGTGCTATGCGCGGTTCTGCTGGTAGTCGGAGGGTTTGTTGCTTTCGTTCTCGTTGGCGCAATTGATGTTGTCATCGGTCGTCTGTGGCAGAGGTCGGTGCATCGGCGGGAGCGTTCGCAGGAGCGTCGAGGAGCGGGCAGCGAGAGCTAGCCGATGAGGTAGTGGCCTTGCGGATAGCTCACCGGGAGGCCCGGTGAATTGAGCTGGGACAAGCCCCCTTTAAGTGTTGGGTCGCTATCGCTGCCCTAAGGTATGTCTTAAAGTATTAGGAAATTTGCCCAACAGGCTAGAGTTGGGTAGTTCGCAAATATTTCGCAGTAGGGAGCTGAGTTAGCATGCATCGGTCGAGGCACTCGAAGGTCCTACTTGCCCTAATCGTTTTGCTTCTTCTCATCCTCATCGCTGGTGCAGTCACCGATTTCCAGTTTTAGCCTCGGTTTTAGTGCCGGGCACATAACCTGAAAGATCGGTGAACAGCAAAAATGAGGGATTAGTCGCTCACGAACCAATTAACGCTTGAATCCGGGGAAGCGAGGCAGGTCCTCGACAAGCACGGCCTTGCCCTCGGCATCGGTTAGCGGAATGCACCAGTTCGGGTACTGGTCGTGGCTCGTGCCCGGCTGGTTCTGAGTACGACGATCGCCGACCATGTCCACCAGGGCCTCACACTTCAGCGCGGATGGCGTCTGGTCGAGGAAGCGGTGCAGGCCCGTGACCAGTGCGTCAATTGGTGGCAGATTATCGCGGGTAAGGGACTGAACATCCATGTCCGCAGCAGCCGTGCCACCAAAGCAGCCAGCTTCCTTGGCAGCGCCCAAAACCTTTCGAATCCACTCGAAGTCCCGGCGGTCTTCCTCCGCGACGTCGGAAAGCAAGAGCCCCAGGCGTTCCCTCAGCTTGATGTGCTCGCCTGCGAGGTAGCCTGCCGTCGGCGGCAAATCGTGCGTGGTGACGGAGGACAGGCACAGGCTGCGGTAAGCGCTCGGTGGTTTCGGCTGGTCGCCCTCGGATTCAAACCACACAATCGAGGTGCCCATGATGCCCCGCGAGGCCAGGTAGTCCTGCACCCACGGCTCGAAAGTGCCCAGGTCTTCGCCTACGACGACGGCCCCAGCGAGCTCGGCCTCAAGCGCGAGAATGCCGACCATTGCCTCGTGGTCGAAGTACAGGTAGGTGCCATTGACGGGGGACTCCATCCGCGGCATGACCCAGAGGCGGAACATACCCAGCACGTGGTCAACACGAATGCCACCTGCGTGGCGAAGGATTGTGCGCAGCATGTCGCGCCAGGGGCGGTAGCCGGCCTCGGCTAGCTTGTGCGGGTTCCACGGCGGCTGCGACCAGTCTTGGCCGCGCTGGTTAAAACCGTCTGGCGGTGCGCCAACAGAGATAGCAGGAGCGAGCCAATCCGCAAGGTTCTCGGCATCCGCGCCGCCAGGGTGCACGCCGACGGCAAGGTCGGCCATGATGCCGATGCGCATACCCGCATCCAGGGCTGCCTCTTGTGCCTGGCCGAGCTGCTGATCGAGAATCCACTGCACCCAGAGGTGGAACTGGAAGATTTCCTCCCGCAGAGATTCGACACTGGCGTGGTTACCCAACGGTGGAACCAACTCGATATCGTTCTCGGCTACGGCACCAGAATCGGAAGTGGCAGCGCGTGCAGCATCGCGGGCAGCAGCGCGATCCGCGAGCTCGCGCTCGGTGCACCACGACGCGTAGTCGTAAATGCCACGACCCTCGGCCTCCAGCCAACGGTCAAATTCCGCCTGGCGTGCGCTGGACAGGGGGATCTTGTGAATTGCCCGCAATACCTTGAGCTTTGCAGCGTAGATGGGGTTGCGGTCAATCTCATCAGGGCTGTGATTGAGTTGGCGGAAAGAGTTCGCTAGCGCACGGGCTTCATCGGCCTCGTCCTTGTCCAGGTACCCGAACTCGTCGATAAGCTCTGGGCGCGCGTACAGCGGATTGACATAGCGGCGCGTGGTGGGCAGGTACGGCGAGTCTTCTACCGGAGGCAGTGGCTCTGCGGCGTGCAACGGATTGATGAGGACGAAATCAGAGCCCGCGTGCTGCGCGCTGACCTGTGCCAAGTCGCCGAGGGTAGCGAAATCGCCAATACCCCAGCTGCGGCTGGAGCGTACCGAGTACAGCTGTGCCATGACACCATGGGCAGGATTCTGCACGTACTTGTCGGCAGTGGCGAGACGGTTGGGGGTTACGGCCACATCGCACTCAGCGACGTTGTCATCGTTGACTGCGCGCAAGCGATGCCAACCAAGTGGCAGATCCTCTGGAATTGCGAAGGCGGCTTCTCCCATCAACACATCGCCGACTTGGCGTGGCGGAACCAAGTGGTGCACCTGAGCGCAGGGCCATTCTGCGCCGTCCTCCAGTTTCACAGTCACGCTGACATTGCTGCCGTGCGGTACGTGAACCAGAACTCGGTGGAAGATGCCCTGGCGGGTAACTACCACGGGCGGGAGAAGGCGAGACCACTGCGTGTCTGCCCACTCACGACGGGCGTCGTTGATGTCGGCATCGCTGGGATCTGGGCCCAGATCGATGTCGAGAGCAGCGAGAGTTTTTAGCACTGTCTCACGAGAGACGTGCACGAGTTGGCCCTCGGTGGAGTAGTAGGAAACCCCAACTCCGACATCTTTAGCGAGGTCGGCGAGTGGAGAGGAAAGGGGAGGATTGGAAGCTGCCTGTGTCACCCTTTCCATCATGCCAGTTTAGAAAAACTTTGCCAGCAGTAAGGCAAATCACTTCGTTATCGAAATATTTACTGAAATCACAACGGCGCAGGGTTTGATGTTCTAAGTTGATTCCTAACGAAACCAACGACGGACAGAACTACCGAAAGTAGGGGTTTGTAACTCGATGCGTGAATATACTACCGAGGCGAAATACGTCATCGGCGAGGACGAAACGATTATTACCTCGCTGCAGGAGCTGGTGCAGAAGCGCCCGAAGCTGGTGCTTTTCACCCGCCCCAAGAACTTTGAGTGGGTAAATGTCACCGCTCAGGAGTTCTATGACGAGGCAAAGGGGGTCGCTAAGGGGCTAATTGCCAACGGCGTGCAGCCGGGCGACCGCGTAGCGCTGCTCAGTGAGACTCGCTACGAGTGGAACCTGATCAATACCGCCATCTGGATGGCAGGCGCTGCTGTTGTCCCGATTTACGGCTCTTCTTCGTCTGGCCAGATTCGTTGGATTATTGAAAACTCCGGTGCTGTTTTCGCATTTACCGAGTCGCGTGAGCACACCGACCGCATGAAGCCTCTGCTGGTCGAAAAGGGCACCGAGAACCCGGAGGGCGAGTCCCAGCTGCGTCGTGTGCTGGAGATTAACGCTTCCGCTACTGACACCATTAGCTACGAAGGCCGTGACATTGACGGCGACGAGGTCGAGCGCCGCATCAAGGACACCAAGGCCGACGACCTGGCAACCGTGATTTACACCTCCGGTACCACTGGTCGTCCGAAGGGCTGCGTGCTCCTGCACAGCAACTGGCTGGCGGAGGCCCGCGCCATCCTCACCAACGAGATTGGCCTGATTGCCCGTCCGGGTAACCGCATTCTGACCTTCCTGCCGTTGGCGCACGTGTTGGCTCACGCAGTGTCCCTGGCTTCGATGATTTCCGGTGCTACCCAGTCTCACTGGGCTGATACCAAGACCGTCACCCTGGAGTTCCAGCGTTCCCGTCCGCACATGATTCTCGGTGTGCCGCGCGTGTTCGAGAAGGTTCGTGACTCCGCCTACGCCTCCGCTAAGGAGAAGGGCGCATTCGGTCTGGCCATGTTCGAGCGTGCTGAGGCCACCGCCATCGAGTACTCCAAGGCGCTGGATACTCCGGCAGGCCCGTCGCGTGTCTTGAAGCTGCGTCGCCAGCTCTACGATCGCCTGCTGTTCTCGAAAATTCGCGCAGCTATGGGTGAGGCCGTGCAGTACACCATTTCCGGTGGTTCGGCTCTGTCCTCTGACCTCGGGCACTTCTTCCGTGGTCTCGGTGTGCCTGTCTACGAAGGCTACGGTCTGACTGAGTCCACGGCTGCCGTCACCGTGAACAACCCGAGCGAGCAAATCATTGGTACCGTCGGTCGTCCGGTCGGTGGCTGTTCCGCCGCTATCGCTGATGATGGCGAAGTTCTGCTGCGTGGTCCGGTTGTGTTCGACCGCTACTGGAAGAACGAAGAGGCTACCAAGGAAGCCTTCATCGACGGCGAATGGTTTAAGACTGGTGACCTCGGTGAGCTGACCGAAGAAGGCCACCTGAAGATCACCGGCCGCAAGAAGGACCTCATTGTCACCGCAGGTGGTAAGAATGTCGCGCCGGGTCCGATGGAAGACCGCATGCGTGCGCACCCGCTGGTGTCCCAGGCAGTCGTCATCGGCGATGGTCGTCCGTTCGTCTCCGTGTTGGTCACTCTCGATGAGGAGGCACTGGAGAAGTGGAAGATTGAGCACTCCGTCCCCGAGCACACCTCGATCCGTGAACTCGCTGCCTCCAGCGCAGTTTTGCGCGCCGAGATTCAGGACGCCGTCAACTCCGCTAACGAGCTGGTTTCTCACGCAGAGGCCATTAAGAAGTTCCATATTCTGGACAGTGACTTCACCGAGGAAAGCGGCGAGCTGACCCCGACCATGAAGGTCAAGCGCAACATTGTCATGGACAACTACTCGCGTGACATTGAGGCTCTCTACCAGCGTTAATTCACGGTCTACCCGCTGCCGATAGAAAACGGCAGCGTGTTGTTACCGCGCTAGCGCCCCTCACCCCATTAAGGTGAGGGGCGCTAGAAATTTTTAAGGAGTTTTCAGTTTTCGAAAGTCGGCATTCGTCAATATTCGAAAGCGGAAAACTGCAATGATGTCACCGGCACCGAAGATGTCGTGGGAGGGCGGGCAATGATTAACCACTTCGATGCTCGGCTACGCCTGCGCGAAGTGACCCAAGAGCTCTACGACATTGGTGACGAAGTTGCCGAACACATCGAGCACCTTGCTCAGGCGGTTGCTGATGTAGATCGTGAGCTGGTGGACGAATGTGTCCTCGAGCTCGCTGACATCGTCGACGAGGCCGTTGAGGACTGCCGCCCTCTGATTGGTGAGCTTGATGGTCTACGCCAAGCGTTTACCTCCGGCATTCGCTCGGGGCGCATCGGTACTCTTTCCTCCGCTTCGACACCGCGGCGACACCCACATCCGGCACCGAAGTCGCCGGATGTGCAGTCACTGTCGCTGATTCCGGCACCATTGCAGCATCCGGTTGCAGTCCCTACGGTCACGCAGGCAATGATTGCTCGCTCCGATGCCGTGGCTTCTTACCTGGAGGAACTCGCCGACTGGGTTTCCGCCGAAAACATCCGAGGCGTGGAAAAGATCGGTAGTGTGGTGCTTCCGCAGCTTTACGCACAGTCTGGCCGCCGAGCACTGTCCGCTGCCGCCGCTTGGTGTGTTGCTGTTCCCGAGACTCATCCGGCAGTTGCCAATGCGCTGCGCGGCCGTAGGCCTCCGGAGTTCCTGATGGAACGTGCCCGCATCGATGAAATTGTCCGCCGCGTCAAGCAACGTCGAGCCAAGGAGCATGCGTGAGCGAAGCCTCCGCACACACCGATTCCTTCGGTGTCTACTTACACGTCCCATTCTGTGCCACCCGTTGTGGCTACTGTGATTTCAACACGTACACGCCAGGTCAGCTGGGCAGTGGCGCAACGCAGGGAGACTACCTCGATGCCATCGTGGCCGAGCTCGAGATGGCCGTCGTAAAGCACCCCGAACTCGCGCGTGGCGCCGATACCGTGTTTATCGGCGGTGGTACGCCGTCGATGTTGGGGGCGAGTGGTCTTCGTCGTCTGCTCGACGGTGTGCGCAACAGCTTTGGGCTTGCCGACGATGCCGAGGTCACCACCGAGTCGAATCCCGAGTCGACCTCCCCGGAGTTTTTCGAAGGCCTGGCCGAGGCAGGGTTTACCCGTGTGAGCTTGGGCATGCAGTCGGCCGTGCCGCATGTGCTTACCACTCTGGATCGTACGCACACGCCGGGGCGTCCCGCGGCGGCAGTGGCGGAGGCACGCGCTGCCGGTTTTGAGCACATCAACCTCGACGTTATTTATGGCACGCCAGGGGAGTCGATGTCGGACCTCGATACGACGCTGGAGGCGGTACTGGCCACCGATGTCGACCATGTTTCGGCGTACTCGCTGATCGTCGAACCGGGTACTGCGATGGCGCGAAAGGTGCGTCGCGGTGAACTGCCCATGCCTGACGACGACGATCTCGCCGACCGCTACGAGCGCATCGATGCCGCACTGAGTCAAGCCGGTTTCTCCTGGTACGAGGTGTCCAACTGGGCGAAGCCGGGCGGCCAGTGTCGCCACAATATGCTCTACTGGCGCGATGGAAATTGGTGGGGTGCGGGCCCCGGTGCACATTCGCACCTGGATGGCACGAGGTTTTACAACGTCAAGCATCCGGCTCGCTACGCGGCGACCATTTCCGGCGGAGAGTTGCCGATTAAGGATTCAGAAAGGCTTACGGCCGAGGATCGGCACACTGAGAAGATTATGCTGGGCCTCCGTCTGGCCGAGGGCATCGATGCCAATCTGCTCGGTGAGAATGAGCTGGGTAAGGCACGTCGGCAAGCGGAAGCGGGCATGGTGGAGTTTGTTTCCGTCGATGGCGGCCAGCGGATTCAGCTGACCAATCGCGGTCGTTTGCTGGCCGACGCAATAATTGTTGACATCCTTAGTTAAACTATCCGCATGTCATCTCAGACGGATAAGCGCAGGCAGGAAGTTCTTCGGGCAATTGTCTCGGATTACGTAGCTTCCCAGGAGCCCGTTGGCTCGAAGGCTCTGGTGGAGCGCCACAATCTGGGTGTGTCCTCGGCGACCATTAGAAATGACATGGCGGTGCTGGAGGCCGAGGGGTATATCCAGCAGGAACATGCATCGTCCGGACGTATCCCGACTGAGAAGGGCTACCGCCTTTTTGTGGACAATCTTTCGCAGATTAAGCCGCTGTCCCGGGCTGAGCGCCGAGCTATCCTCGAGTTCCTCGAAGGCGGCGTCGATCTGGAGGACGTGCTGCGCCGCAGTGTGCAGCTGCTGGCCCAGCTAACTCGTCAGGTCGCAGTGGTGCAGGTGCCGACGCTGGAGGTCTCCCGCGTCCGGCACTGCGAGGTCGTACAGCTCGCCGACGCGCGATTGTTGCTGGTAGTCATCACTGACACCGGGCGCGTGGAGCAGCGCAATGTTGAGCTGCCAGCACCGATGGATCCCGATCTCGTGCCGCTCTTGCGTGAGCATTTCAACCGCGCAATGTCGGGGCACACGCTTGCCGACGCGTCGATTGCGATCTCCGATCTTGCGGCTAACGCCCCGCGTGATTTGCGGGATGTGCTTATTCGCTGCTCGACGGTGCTGGTGGAGTCGCTGATTGAAAAGCCGAATGACAGACTCATCCTGGCCGGAGCGTCGAATTTGACCCGTGGTAATATGGCCGGTCGCTTACCTTCTACGTTGCCCATGGTTCTTGAAGCTCTCGAAGAACAGGTGGTCGTACTGAAACTGCTGTCGGCCGCGCAGGATCTGCACCACGTTCGCGTTTCCATCGGTGAGGAAAACGAGGACGAGGAGCTGCGCGCTACCTCAGTTGTTTCAACTGGCTATGGCACCGGCACCGAAATTTTGGGTGGCATGGGCGTAGTTGGCCCCACATTTATGGATTATCCGGGAACAATTTCCTCGGTTGCTGCTGTTGCACAGTACGTTGGCCGGGTATTGAAAGGAAGTAGCTAAAGTTGGCACGCGACTATTACGGCATCCTCGGAGTGGAGAAGGACGCTACGGACGCTGAGATTAAGAAGGCGTACCGAAAGCTGGCGCTCAAGTACCACCCAGACCGTAATCCGGGTGATGAAGAAGCTGCGGAGAAGTTCCGTGAGGCCTCTGAGGCGAACGAGGTCCTCCTGGATCCTGAAAAGCGCCGGATTGTGGATATGGGAGGAGATCCTCTCAATCCGCAGGCCGGTATGCCAGGCGGTGGCTTCGGCGGTTTCGGCGGCGGCGGAGTCGGCGATATCTTCGAAGCATTTTTCGGCGGTGCCGGCGGGACCCGCCAGCGCCGCTCGCGTGTGCAGCCAGGTGCAGATGCGCTGCTGCGTATTTCGCTGGGCCTCGATGAGGCATTCACCGGTGTCCGCAAGCCCATCACGGTGGACACCGCGGTGCTGTGTGAGCAGTGCGAGGGAACTGGCTCGAAGTCCAAGTCCAAGCCGAAGATGTGTACCAGCTGTGATGGTACTGGCGAGATTCAGCAGGTCCAGCGTTCCTTCCTGGGCAATGTGATGACCTCGCGGCCGTGCCCGACTTGTGAGGGCACCGGCGAAATTATCCCCGATCCGTGTAACAACTGCGGTGGCGACGGCCGCGTGCGCGCTCGCCGTGATCTGACGGTAAACGTTCCGGCAGGTATCTCTGATGGCATGCGTATTCGCATGGCAGGTCAGGGCGAGGTCGGTCCGGGCGGTGGCCCGGCGGGTGACCTCTACGTGGAAGTTGCCATGGACCCGCACCCGGTATTCGAGCGTGAGGGCGATGACCTGCACTTTAACGTCCAGGTGCCCATGGCTGATGCCGCACTTGGTACCGAGTTTGAGGTCGACGACCTACTCGGCGAGCCAATGACCATCAAGGTTGATTCGGGCACCCAGCCGGCAGAGCAGATTCGCCTGTCGGGCAAGGGTATGCCACATCTGCGCGGCGAGGGCAACGGCGACGTGGTCGCACACGTCGATGTCACGGTGCCGACGAAGCTGGACCGCAAGTCCCGCGAGCTGCTGGAGAAGCTACGCGAGCACCGCGATGATGATGCCAAGGTGTCAGACTCGAGTGAGCGCAACGGTTTCTTCTCCCGTTTCCGCCGCCGTTAAAACAGCCACCCAAAGCCCCCTCCAGTGAGTGTGAAACACGCATGAGTTTGCCCGTATTCCTCGGTGAGTTCACCGAGCTGCCGCGCCCGGAAGAAATCATTCGAATCCTCGGGTCGGAGGCAAAACACATCAGCGTTCGCAGGCTGAAGGAGGGCTCGGAGATCCTTCTTGCCAATGGTGCGGACAAGGTGGTGCGAGCACAGCTCATGCACGTAGACCCTCGTGAGGTTCACGTTCGTGTGGTTGCCGCTGAGGAACGTCCACGTCCGCGCCCGCACGTCACTGTGGTGCAGGCGCTGCCGAAGTCGGATCGTGCTGAGCTTGCGGTCGATTTGATGACCGAGGCCGGGGTCGATGAGATTATCCCCTGGGCGGCCGTGAATTGTGTGGCCCGATGGCAGGGTACCGCGAAGGTCACTAAGGCCCGCGCCAAGTGGCAGTCGGCTGCGCGCGAGGCAGCCAAGCAGGCTCGTCGTGCATGGATTCCGCCGGTCGCTGACCTGCATAGCTCCGCTGATATTGAGCAACTCATCCGGGAAACCACGTCAGCAGGTGGTGTGGCAGCAGTTTTGCACGAGGAGGAAACAGCTCCGTTCGTGGACTTCGCCGCGCAGGCAGCAAACGCTGACAAGGTTCTTTTCATCGTCGGCCCAGAAGGGGGAGTCAGCCCTGGGGAACTCGAGGCCTTCCGCGCCGCAGGTGCTAGCTCGGTAGTACTCGGCCCGACAGTTCTCCGCAGCGCCCTCGCGGGAGCTGCTGCTCTTTGCGCACTGGGCCCGTTGACAAAGCGCTGGGGCGGCGCACCCACGCCTGGTCAGTAGGATAGACGCATAATGACAAAGTATTCAGTAACTGCTCGTACCACTGCCGTCGTCGAGCTCGATGACAATCTCGCGCCGATTGTGGTCGGTCATGCGGATCAGAACCTACGTCTGCTGGAATCTCTGCTGGCAGCGGATATTCATGTCCGCGGCGGAGTTGTGACAATCAAGGGTGCTCCGGCGGATGTTTCGTTGGCTGTCCGCGCGTTCAAGGAGCTAGAGGCAATGGCCCGTCGTGGGCACGAGCTCTCCCCGGAGTCGGTGCGGCACGCGGTGGGCATTGTGGATCGCGGTGAGAAGTCCGCCAGCGAGGTGCTCGGTGGCGGCATCGTGACGCATCGTGGCAAGACCGTGCGTCCCAAGACCGAGGGGCAAAAGAACTACGTCGATGCCATCGACCGCTATAACGTTGTTTTCGGTATCGGCCCCGCCGGTACGGGCAAGACCTTCCTGGCCATGGCCAAGGCTGTTGCTGCGTTGAAGAATAAGCAGGTCGAACGCATTATTCTGACTCGCCCCGCAGTGGAGGCCGGTGAAAACCTGGGCTTTCTGCCGGGTACTCTGCACGAGAAGATTGACCCCTACCTGCGCCCATTGCACGATGCGATGCGCGAAATGCTCGAGCCAGAGCTGATTCCAAAGCTGATGGAAACTGGGGTAGTGGAGGTCGCACCGCTGGCGTACATGCGCGGTCGTACCTTGAACAATGCGTTCATCATTCTCGACGAAGCACAGAACACTACTCCGGCGCAGATGAAAATGTTCCTCACCCGCCTGGGCTTCGGTTCGAAGATGGTCATCACCGGTGACGCCAGCCAGGTCGACCTGCCACGAGGGCAGAAGTCCGGTCTGGCTGTCGCCCGTGAGGTGCTGCGCGGTGTGCCGGGAATCGCTTTTCCGGCGTTGGTGGCCGCGGATGTGGTGCGCAACCCGCTGGTAACCGCAATTGTCGAGGCTTACGATGACTACGATGCCTATCACGAAGGTATTGAGCAGGGCGCCGAGTCCCCACAAAAGCGACAGTCCGCCACAAAGCGATAAAGGACGCTGAAATTACATGAGCATTGAAGTTTTCAACGAGTCCGGTCAGGGCGTCAATGAAGAGTCGCTTATCGACGTTGCCCGTTATGCGCTGGGCCGCCTGGACGTACATCCGGCAGCTGAGCTGAGCATTCACATTGTCGACTTGAAGACGATCGAAGACCTCCATGTGCGCTGGCTGGATCTGCCGGGGCCGACGGATGTGATGAGTTTCCCGATGGATGAGCTCACTCCTGGCTCTGGCCGACCAGATGCAGCTAGCCCAGGGCCTGCGATGCTGGGCGACATTGTGTTGTGCCCGGAGTTTGCCGCGGGGCAGGCTGAGCGTGCAGGCCATCCGCTGAGCCACGAGTTGGTTCTGCTCACCGTGCACGGCGTACTGCACCTGTTGGGTTATGACCATGTCACGGCGGAGGAAGAGCGTCAGATGTTCTCCCTGCAGAATGGCCTGTTGGCGGATTGGTACGACGACATCGATCGACGTGGCGTGAGCTTTTCCGAAAAACCAATTAACCCCAATGCGTTCCCGGAGCGTTCTAACGAGCGATGATCACTTTGATAATTGTCGCCGTTGTGGCGATGATCTGCGCTGGCGGACTCAACACAGTCGAAACTGCGGTCGCAGGCATTTCCCGTGCGCGCGTGGCAGAACTGCAGCGCGACGAGGTCGCAGGTGCTAATGCTCTTCTCAAGGTCGTAGAAAATCGCGCCCGGCACGTCAATGTGCTGGTGATCTTGCGTACGCTGTGCGAGTCAATCGGTGCAGTGACGCTGGCGGCGGTCTGTCTTAAGCTTTTCGAGCCGGAACGCTGGGCCATTGTGGCTGCAGTGGTGTTGCTGGCTCTGTTCACCTTCCTGGTCCTCGGGGTGTTTTCCCGCACGATGGGTCGGAAGAATCCGTACTCGATTTCCCTTGCCACCGCGGTCGTCCTGAGTTTTATGGCCAAGGTGTTGGGGCCACTGGAAAAGTTGCTGATTTGGTTCGGCAACATCATCACCCCTGGTGGTGGCTTCCGCGATGGCCCGTTCGCCACCGAAGTCGAGTTGCGCGAGATGGTCGATATCGCCCAGGAGCGCGGCATTGTGGAGCACGATGAGCGCCGCATGATTCAGTCTGTGTTTGATCTCGCGGAAACGTCGGCACGCGTAGTTATGGTTCCGCGCCCAGAGATGGTGTGGATCGAGGCGGATAAGCACTGTGGTCAGGCAGTGGCCCTATGCGTGAAGTCGGGTCACTCGCGGTTGCCGGTGATTGGCGAGAGCGTTGAGGACATCGTCGGCGTCATTTACTTGAAGGACATTGTCCAGCAGACGTACTCGCGTACTGATGGTGGCCGCGGTGTTCGCGTCTCCGAAGTCATGCGCGACTGCGTTTTTGTGCCCGACTCCAAGCCACTGGATGATCTGCTCGATGAAATGCAGCGCACCCGCAATCACATCGCCATTCTCATCGACGAATACGGATCGGTCGCCGGTCTTATCTCTATTGAGGACATCCTCGAGGAGATTGTCGGTGAGATTGCCGACGAATACGACGAGGCCGAGCAGGCCCCCATCGAACCACTGGGGGATGCCTCCTACCGCGTGCAGGCGCGCCTCAGCTTGGGCGAGCTCATAGAGCTTTACGACGAAGCCCACGGGCGCCAACTCGTCTTCGATGACGAGGTCACCGATGAGGTGGATACGGTCTCCGGTCTGTTGGCATATGAGCTTGGACGTGTGCCACTGCCCGGTTCGTACGTAGAATATGCAGGACTGAAGTTTACCGCCGAGGGCTCGCGTGACCGTCGTGGTCGTATGCGGGTACGCACTGTGGTGGTGGAGCCGACTGCGGAGTTTTACTCCGAGGAAGAAGATACTGATGGGCAATCTTGATGACATGCTGGCCAATGCTGGACTTGGCGGAGATGCTGATGATTACAGTGCGCCGGAGGGCTTTCGCTCTGGGTTCGTTTCCATTGTGGGGCGTCCGAATACCGGTAAGTCCACGCTGACCAATTCCCTGGTGGGCGAGAAGATCGCTATTACCGCTAACCAGCCGGAAACCACGCGTCATCCAGTCCGAGGTGTAGTCCACCGCGAGAACTGTCAGATTGTTGTCGTGGATACGCCAGGTCTGCACAAGCCACGCACGCTGCTCGGTGAACGCCTGAATGACATGGTTCAGGAGACCTACTCCGATGTGGACTTGGTCGCGATGGTCGTGCCTGCCGACGAGAAAATTGGTCCCGGTGACCGTTGGATTTACGAGAACGTCTCCAAAGGTTGCAAGAACATCATGGGCATTGTGTCCAAGGTGGATAAGGTCTCGCGCGACACCATTATTGAGCGCCTGATCGAGCTGCAGGAGTTGCTCGGTCCGGATGCTGAGTTGGTTCCACTGTCGTCGAAGTCCGGGGAGAATATCAATACGCTGATTGATGTCATGGCTTCCCAGTTGCCGGAGGGCCCACGCCTGTACCCAAAGGGGCACATCACCGATGAGGATCTGCACACCCGGATGGCGGAGCTCATTCGCGAGGCGGCCCTCGGCGGTCTGCGCGATGAGTTGCCGCACTCCGTGGCAGTCCAGATTGATGAGGTGCTGCCGAACCAGGACCGCGAAGGCGTCCTGGATGTCCACGCCGTTATCTATGTCGAGCGTTCGGGGCAGAAGTCCATCCTCATGGGGCGCGACGGTCGACGCATGGGCACCACCATTCACAAGGCTCGTAAGGAACTCATTGCGCTGCTCGGTCAGAATGTTTACCTCGACCTGCGCGTGAAGGTGCTGAAGGACTGGCAGTCGGACCCGAAGCAGCTGGGCAAGTTGGGATTCTAAAAAGTTGGTCGAGCCGTATCGCGACCGTGCGCTGGTCGTACGCCGCTACGACCTCGGCGAAGCCGATCGCATCATCGTCCTTTTCACCCGCGACCACGGCCTAGTCCGCGGTGTCGCCAAAGGCGTGCGGCGCGCGAAGAGCCGCTTCGGCTCCCGCCTCTCACCATTCGTCGACGTGGATGTCAACATCTACCCACGCCGAGGACTGTCCACTATCGCAGGCGCAGATACCGTGCGCACGTGGGCAGCACCGCTTGTCGACGACTATGCGCGCTACACCTGTGCGTGTGCAGTCCTGGACGTCGCCGAACGCATTGTCGGCGAGGAGCAAGTGCCGGCTCCCGAATTGTGGGATCTCACCACCCAATCGCTCGACGACGTTGCGGCCGGTCGCCATCGCCCCGATTTGTTGCTGACCTCCTACATCCTGCGAGCAATGGCGCAGGCAGGTTGGCAGCCAAGCCTCTTTGAATGCGCAGGCTGCGGCAAAGCCGGCCCGCACCACGCGTTTTCTCCCGCACTGGGCGGAGCAGTGTGCACTAACTGCCGGCCACCGGGTGCAGATACTCCGCCGACCGAGGTTCTGCATCTAATGTGGCAGCTTGCTCATGAGCAATGGGCGGGCATCGATACGTCGTCAAGCGAATTCGAGGGGCGGATGGCGACGGCGCGTACCCTAACGGCGAAGTACCTGCAGTACTACCTGGGCCGCCGGGTGCCGGCGCTGGAACATGTGGATGCTTTTTGGCAGTAAACAGTAGCGGTGGGGCACAATAGGAAGCGTGTTGAATCCTCCTGTACCGCAGCAATTCGTGCCCAATCACATCGCGCTCGTGATGGACGGCAATGGTAGATGGGCCGAACAGCGTGGGCTCAAACGCACCGAGGGGCACAAGCGTGGTGAGGCCGTGCTGATGGAGTGCGTCGATGCTTGTTTGGAGATGGGCGTCAAGCACCTGTCGGCTTACGCATTTTCCACTGAGAATTGGCGCCGTTCGGTCGATGAGGTCCGATTCCTTATGGGCTTTAATCGCGATGTGCTGTGCCGACGTCGTGATGAGTTGGATTCGAAGAACGTTCGCGTGCGTTGGGCAGGGCGTCGCCCGCGACTGTGGCGCTCGGTTATTAAGGAACTTGAGATTGCCGAGGAGCAGACGAAGGACAATGACGCGCTAACTCTGTATATGTGCGTCAACTACGGTGGTCGCGCTGAAATTGTTGATGCTGCTAGAGAGATTGCTCGTCAGGCAGCAGCGGGGGAGCTCAGCGAATATGACTTGACCGAGAAGTCTTTCGCACAGTTCCTGGATGAGCCGACTATGCCGGATGTTGATCTGTTCCTGCGTCCATCGGGCGAGCAGCGCACGTCCAACTTCTTAATCTGGCAGTCCGCCTATGCGGAGATGGTCTATCAGGACAAGCTTTTCCCGGATTTCGGTCGGGATGACATACGCGCCGCAGTGGTGGAGTACGCCAAGCGCGACCGTAGGTTCGGCAAGGCCTAGAGCCGATATTTTTTAGGGGGGGGAGGGAGCCCGGGCTACTTCTTCTGGCAGTCCCTGCACAGGCCGAAGACCTCAGCAGTGTGCCCGGTCAGATTAAAACCGTGCTCCTCCGCAAGGCTGTGAGCCCACTGCTCGACAGGGCCGCCGGCGACTTCAACGGTGCTGCCGCAATCGGTGCAGACCAGGTGATGATGGTGGTGGTCACCGCACAGCCGGTAGAGAGCCTCTCCGGAGGCATTGTGCAGAACATCGACAATGTCCATTTCTGCAAGGGACTGGAGCGTCCGATAGACCGTCGTCAAGCCGACCTTGTCCCCACGTTCCGTCAGCGACTTATGAATGTCAGCAGCGGAGCGAAAATTAGGGGCCTCACTCATAATCGACACGACGGCGCGGCGTTGGCGAGTACTGCGCTGGCCGATGCGGGTTGCGGCCGGCCGCGCGGAGGCGTGTGCCCCGGTGCTAGCGGGGGAGCCCGTACCACGTGGGTTTTCGCCAGAACTAACTTCGTGCATATCTTCGCCAGCCATGTAACCGACACTACCCGGTATCGGTTGGACAAGATGCGCTAGAGTATAGGGGAACTTTTAACTGGCCTGTTGGGGTCAGTACATTTTGCTTTTCATTATGTCGTTCGCCGCACGGAACGGGCTGAATTGTGTGCCCGGAAAAGGCGTGTGGTGTGCGATGCGAAGCCATTTATAAGGAGTGGTCTAGACCGTGGCACCTAAGTCAGTTGTCGATACCGTCGCCAACCTGTGTAAGCGCAGGGGGTTCGTTTACCCGTGTGGTGAAATTTACGGCGGTACCCGCTCGGCATGGGATTACGGTCCCCTGGGTGTGGAGCTGAAGGAAAACATCAAGCGCCAGTGGTGGAAGACCTTCGTCACCGGCCGTAAGGATGTCGTCGGCCTGGATTCCTCCATTATCCTGCCGCGCCAGGTCTGGGAAGCTTCCGGCCACGTCGCTACCTTCACCGACCCGCTGGTGGAGTCCCTGCACACCCACAAGCGCTACCGCGCTGACCACCTGCTGGAGGCCTACGAGGCCAAGCACGGTCACCTGCCGGCCAATGGTTTGGCAGACGTTCCGGACCCGGAGACCGGTCAGCCGGGCAACTGGACCGAGCCGCAGATGTTCTCCGGTCTGATGAAGACCTTCCTCGGCCCGGTCGACAATGAGCAGGGCCTGCACTACATGCGCCCGGAGACCGCTCAGGGTATCTTCGTCAACTTCAAGAACGTTATGACCACGGCTCGCCTGAAGCCACCGTTCGGTATCGGCCAGACCGGTAAGGCATTCCGCAACGAGATCACCCCGGGTAACTTCATCTTCCGTACCCGCGAGTTCGAACAGATGGAGATCGAGTACTTCGTCGCACCGGACCAGGCGGAAGAGAAGTTCGATGAGTGGGTCGACGCCTGCTGGAACTGGTTCATTGACCTGGGCGTTAACCCGGAGAACATGCGTCAGTTCGACGTTCCGAAGGAAGAGCGCGCTCACTACTCTGCACGCACGATTGACTTCGAGTACCGCTTCCACTTCCAGGGCAACGAGTGGGGCGAGCTGATGGGTGTCGCCAACCGTACGGACTACGACCTCGGCTGCCACATCGAGCACTCCAAGGAAGACCTGCGTTACCACGACCAGGTCACCGGCGAAAAGTACGTTCCGTACGTCATTGAGCCGTCCTTCGGTCTGACCCGCGCCTTGATGGCCTTCCTGTGTGATGCCTACACCGAGGAAGAGGTGCCGAACGCAAAGGGCGGCACCGACACCCGTACCGTGCTGAAGCTAGACCCGCGTCTGTCGCCGGTTAAGGTTGCTGTTCTGCCGCTGTCGAAGAAGGACACCCTGACTCCGACCGCTGAGGCTGTCGCGGACAAGCTGCGCCAGTACTGGGCCGTCGATTACGACACCTCCGGTGCTATCGGCCGTCGTTACCGTCGCCAGGATGAGATCGGTACTCCGTTCTGTGTCACCGTTGACTTCGATACTCTCGAGGACAACGCTGTGACCGTCCGTGACCGCGACACCATGGAGCAGGAGCGCGTCAAGATTGACGAGCTGGAAGGCTACCTCGCAGCTCGCCTGGTGGGCTGCTAATGGCCGAAGAAGTTTTTTGGGAATCCTATAGTCTCGGCGACGGCTCTCGGGAAAAATCCGAGCAAACCTGGCCGATTCTGAAGGAAAGCACCGAAGTCGGCACGTACATCCGTGATGAGCAGGGCGATCGCCTCAACACCCCGGAAGGGGAGTGGGTCATTGATGCCTCTGCTAATCACCGTGTTTCCGCCACGCTTCCCAACGGCCGCGTGTTCTCGACCGTTGCTGCTGACCGTGACAAGATTTCGCGAGCCAAGCAGCTTTCAGTGACCTTTGGGCCGGATCGTCCTGAAGGCAAGCTGGTGTGCGAGGGATCGACGAACTACGTCATCGAGAATGCGAAGACCGGCGAGAAGTGGGGTCAGTTTACCGGTGCGTCCCGTGGCGTGCGCCACGCAGAGGTGCAGTTCGACACTGATGAGGGCCGTGCGCTGCCGGAAGAGGAGAAGATCTTCCTGGTCTACAGTGCTCGTCGAGTGCTGGAGTCCCGCATGGTTTCCTCTACCTGGATTCTCACTGTCTGCTTGCTCTTGCTGATTGCCTATATGATTTGGGTGTGGATCGTGTAGCAACTATTGCAGACGGCGTCGTTTACGACGAGAACCAAAAGGCCCTGTCCGACGGCTGGAGCTGTCAGGACGGGGTCTTTAGTGCTTTCTGGATCACCTCGTCACAAGGGCGTGGCTGGCAGGTGAAAGCCCGCTTTTTTAGCACGAACGCGCTAGTGATGACGAATCCGGATGAGGGGGATTCTTTCGTCCTAAACAGAGAAGGACGGGGAATTCGCACGGTCTTCGACATCGAGCGGCCAGGCTATGAGCTCGCCCGAATCGTCAGAGAGGACAGTCTAGGCCGAGGGGTATTTGGTGTCTATGCCCAGAAAGGAGACTTCCGGGGGAGTTTCGAAGACTGGCTGATTGCCGCCGCTCTGGCGACGTGGTCTGTGGATGGACCACGCCAGATGCGAATTTAGGCGGGAATCTAGAAGCCCATTGTGCTGCCGGAGCCGCCTGGTCGGCTCGAACCTCCGCCGAAACCGCCGAAGCCACCGATGCTGCCACCAAAGCCGCTGTTGTTGCTGAGCATGCTTCCCAGCACCATGCCGGCGACCATCGATCCGTTGCTGCCGCCACCGCGGCGCTGATCCTGGTAGCGGCGGATGTCACGGCGGGCCAAGTCAGCGGCCTCAGCCGCGAGCTTGCGCGCACGACGTGCGTAGGCCAACGCCTTTCGCGGATCGTCGTTGGCCAAGCCCTGAGCAGAGCCGTAAGCACGCTGCGCCTCCGCGAGGCGAGTGCGAGCCTCAGCGCCAACCACACGGCGGCGGGTAGCAATTAAGTCAGCCGCGGCGCGAATGTGATTGTCGGCATCCTGCATGCTGTGCTGCAAAGTAGCGGTAGCGCGGGCGAACGACGCGGCCTTGTCTCGAGCGGAGTCGAGGGCTTCGTCGAGCAGCTCATCGGCATCGGTCAGTGCGGTCCAGGAACTCAGTGGATCCACTTCGGACTTATTGGCTGCCACACCGAGTGCTTCACGGCCTGCTTCGATGGCCGCATTGAGACGCTCGCGGTTGATGTTGGCGCCTTGCGGTGCCGACATCAGGTGCGAGGCCTCATCGATTTCACCGCGGACCTCGGCGATAAGGGAAGCCAGTCCAGCGACTGCAGCGTGAATATCGCTATCGGCGTGTTCAATGGCCTCCAGAAGACTCTCTGCCTGTGTGAGCGCAAAGTCGGTGGCCGACACCGCATCAATCAGACCACCTTGCTCACCGGCAGGTAGGTCCGCGATGCGGCGGGCCTCAGACATTGACTGGTCAGCCTGATTCAGGTGCTCCGTGGCCATGTCGATATTGTCGGTCACAGAGCTGAGCATCTGCTCTTCGTAACGTGCGCGCAGACCATCGAGAATTTCGCCGGCACGCGGCATACGTGAACGCAGCTCGACACTTCGCTGAGTGAGCTTCGAAATCGTCGCTTCAGCATTCATCAACTCCTGGCGGAGTTTCTGGAAGTTTGCGGCCTCGCCGTCGAGCTGGTCATCCGCAACACCACAGGTGGAGATAATCTCCAGCAGGACACTGCGGCGCTCGATTTCGTCGGACACGGAGCCGTCGTCAAGCTGTTGGCGAAGTGCAAACGCACGCTCGAGCGTGGACTGAGAGTGCTTCAGTGCGTTGTCGAAGCTGCGGATGCGTTCGGTGCCGAACTCAGCGCGGGCGAGGTCGAGCTCGGTGCGGGCTTTGCGAATGGACTCATCGGTACTGACAATCTCATCGTGCGCAAGAACATCGAGTGAGCTGGTGCTCAGCGAGTCCAGCGAAGAGACATCCTTGGGGTCGATGTTGCGGCCACGAGCGATCTCCTCCTCATCGCGCTTCTTCTTATTGCGGCGGCCCACGGCCCAGGTGGCGCCACCGACAACGGCGGCACCACCGAGGCCGGCGCCGAGTGCCCACCCACCGGCGGAGCCGCTGCCACCGCCTGCCTCGGCGATGGCAGCTTCACCCGCAGCTGCCCAGTTGTCATCCTCTAACAACTGCCCTTGAGCTGCTCTGTTGATGGCCTCCGCGTTGCGGGGGAAGGAGTCTCCGACGAAAGCGCCGAGGTTTCGGTCTTCCACGGCGACGACCAGGACACCGCGGTTGTCGGCAGCTCCGAGGTGCTCCCAGGCCTGCTGCGCCCACTGTTCGCCCTGAATGCCGTCGAAGCTCTTGATGTAAAACACCGAGAACAGGAGTCGCTTCTCTGTCTTGAGCTGCTGAATCTGCTCCTTCAGACGAGCTTCATCGCCGCCGCTCAGCACACCTGCGAGATCAGCCACCTCGCCCGACACATCCGCCGGTGCCTCGGCGTGCGCCAGGGATGCTGACGGTGCGAGTGCCAGCAGCGAAGCAGGTGCGTGAACCGGTGGCTGTGCCGGTAGTGCGGCAGTAATTAGCGGCATGCTCAGGCCGAGAAAAGCACCCGATGCGGCAAGGTAAAGGGGGCGAAACACGCGATTCCTGTCAGACATATCTACAAGGATACGTAACAATAATTACGTGGCCGGTAAATTTTCGTATTCATCTTTTGAACTCGCTCGTATTGTCGAGGAGTCTCCGAAGCAGTCATTGCTGCCCGGGGTGCAGTCCTTGGAAACCCACCGGGCGGCGTTTGCACGAGATCGCGCCCGCGTCCTGCACTCCGCAGCGCTGCGCAGGCTGGCTGACAAAACCCAGGTTGTGGGGCCAGGGGAGGGCGATACTCCCCGCACACGCCTGACTCACTCGCTGGAGGTCGCGCAGATTTCCCGCGGAATCGCCAGCGAGTTGGGTGCAGATGAGGATCTCGCAGAGCTGGCCGGCCTGACCCATGACATCGGGCATCCGCCGTATGGCCACAACGGCGAGCGCGCCCTCAACGAGATTGCCGCTGGGTGCGGCGGGTTTGAGGGCAACGCGCAGACGCTGCGTATTCTCACTCGCCTCGAGCCGAAGGTGCTCGATGGTACAGGTGAGCCCTGCGGACTCAATCTCACTCGGGCGGCGCTCGATGCGGCTTGTAAGTACCCGTGGACGCCAATCGGTCCCGATGGTCAGCTCCGCCACAAGTACGGGGCCTACCAGGAAGATGCCGCAATTCTGCAGTGGATTCGCCAGGGCGTTCCGCACGGCAAGCAGTGTCTTGAGGCGCAGATCATGGACTGGTCTGACGATGTCGCCTATTCCGTCCACGATGTCGAGGATGGCATCGTCTCTGGCCGCGTTGACCTGGGTGTTCTGTGGGACACGGTGGAACTGGCCGCACTCGCTGACAAGGGCGCTGCCGCATTTGGTGGCGATCCAGCGGAGCTCGTCGAGGCTGCCGGGCGTCTTGCCAGCTTGCCGGTGGTATCAGCTGCGGCGTCCTATGATGGTTCGCTGCGCTCGCTGGTCGCGCTGAAACGGATGACCTCGGAGCTGGTCGGCCGTTTTGTCACTGCTTCCGTCGCGGGTACGCGTGCTGCCTCCGGGTCGACGCTTCCGCTCGGGCGTTACGACGCGGACCTCGCCGTGCCCAGCTCGATTCTGGCCGAGGTCACCATGCTGAAGACCATCGCCGTGCTGTATGTGATGGATCTTCCGCGTCATATTCGCCGTCAGGAGCGTGAGCGCGATCGCCTTTTCCGGGTGGCCGAGTATCTGCAGGAGGGTGCTCCGGGAACGCTTGATCCGATGTTCCAGTGGCTCTATTCCCGGGCGGAGAGTGACCAAGCGCGGCTGCGGGTTATCGTTGATCAGCTAGCGTCGATGACGGAATCGCGTGTAGAGCGGCTTGATCGCCAGATTGCTGGTGTGGCTGCGGCGTGGGGGTAGTGCTGTCAGCGATTACTATTTTTGAAGTATCCGCTGAAGGCTACTACTGAGGTCATCGGAAAGCGCCTTCGTAGTCTCTGCGTCGGGCTTCGCATGCATGTAATCGAGGGCTAGTCCATTTACGATAGCTGTGATGAGCCGGGCCGTCTGAGCTATATCTCCAGGGACGTCTGCGGCGGACAGTGCTGAAATGAGATGGTCCTGGAATCTACTGAGTTCGTTCTGGTACTCCTGGGCCAGAACTTTGCGTGTTGATGCAGCGGCACCGAGGATAACCCACAGTGCTGCGTCTTCGCGCTGTATTGGGCCGATGGGGAGTAGTTCGAGCAGGGAGCGGTGGAGCTGTTCTAGCGGCGAGGTATTCGATTGAAAGCGTAACGACGAGACTCTTTCATGCTGTCGTGCTGCCGAGCGCAGAAGTGCCCTGCTGAGTAGTTCGTCTTTCGTGCCCATAAAATACTGCACTGTTCCAGGGGCTACGCCCGCCTGTTGAGCCACTTTTCGAACGCTGACAACGTCGAACCCCTGGTTAACAATTACTTTGATTGCTGCATCGGAAATGGCTTTTTCTTGAGGTGACATCATGCTCATATCCTAAAACTCCTTTGGGGTTTCATTCGCGCCACTTCCCGTACGACTGTATGATAGTTTACTATACGAATGTACGAGGGAGTGATGGAGATGGACTATCTTGTTCTTGTGGGGCTTGCGCTTCTTGACAGTCTCAGTGCTGGAACCCTGCTGATTCCAGTAGTGCTGCTCATCGTCTGGCGGAGGATGAGGGGCGCCGCATACGTTACTTATTTAGGGACAATTGTCTTGTCCTACTTTGCGGTTGGCATCGCGCTCTTTTTCGGCCTGCGTCAGGCTTTAGACGCAGTCTCAGGCATTGCATCCAACACCTGGTTCAGTTGGGTGATGATGGTTTTGGGTATTTTGTTAGCCGCTTACGGAATCCTGGCACCGAATCCCAAGAAACGGACTGTCGAAGAGGTACTTGAATCTCGGTCGGAGGACACGAAGAAAGGTTCTGCCGGCCTCCCCGCGATGGTGGGTTTAGCCTTAGCAGCAGCAGTTGTCGAGGTCGGTACGATGTTGCCGTACTTGGCGGCAATCGGAATCATTGAATCGATGGCAGTGCCTTTCGCAGTGCAACTGCTTATCCTCGCGCTCTACTGTGTAGTGATGATTTCGCCCGCAGTCATCGTTGGAGTGCTCTTCGCGGCCTTCGGAGATAAGGTCTACAACCGGGTAGTGAACGTTATCCCCCGGTTGGAATATGAAACAAAGGTCACTGTTTTGTGGGTGGCAGCAATAATTGGCATCGTTCTTGTTGCCCGGAGCGCAAATCAACTCGGTTTTATCGGGTAGCGCTGATTCCGCAGTAATACTTTGGCTCAGTCCTCCGCGTCAGGAATTTCGCAGAAGCTCTCGTAGTGGTCGTCGGTGTAGTACCAGACATCCGGATCGTTTTCGGAACCGCCGCCGACAACGATGCGGCGTGCACCGCGGCTGGAATTGCCCGGGGTGGTCACGGTGTATTCGCGGTAGTAGTCACCGCGCTCCTTCGGCAGGCGTCCCTCGTAGTTGCCGAAGTGCTTGCCGTCGTGCTGCGAGTAGATGTGGTCCTGGTCGGTCAGGATGCGGTCGATAACATCGTCGGCCTCCTGCGGCAGGGTATCTACTGCGCAGGTGGCACCCTTTGCACCCGACTTGTTGCTGCTCGAGTTAGGACCCGGCTTGGGATTCGACTTCGCGCTAGAGGCAGCGGAACTCTGCGATTCGGAACTCTGCGACCCCTGTGAGTCCTCCGACCCCGATGCGTTCTGATCTCCGCCATCGAGCCCGAAATAACTACCAGCCAGCACCAGGGCGGCAGCGCCTACGCCGCTCGCAATCTTCTTCCACTCAGCCATGGCTAGTATCTTTCCATATCTGTCACCGCCGGCACGTTTTTGGGTTGGGCGCGGGCGGCTCGTCGGCATGCGAAACCTCTACGGCGGAGTCGATTGGACGGTTTGGGTAAGGTTATTTTCATGGCTAGGGGAAGAATTCCGGACTCCGATATCGCGGCAATCCGCGAACGGACTCCGATTGAGGAGATCGTTGCAGAATACGTGAACCTCAAACCGGCTGGCGCGGATTCTCTGAAAGGGCTTTCGCCTTTTAAAGACGAGCGCACGCCGTCGTTCCACGTACGCCCCAATCATGGCTACTACCACTGCTTTTCCACCGGCAAGGGCGGTGATGTATTCAGCTTCCTCATGGAGATGGAACACCTGTCTTTCCCGGAGGCTGTCGAAGCCTGTGCGGAGAAAATTGGCTTCCACATTAACTATGAGGGCGGCGGCACGGGCCGTCGCGAGGAACCGGGAACTCGCCAGCGTCTCATCGCCGCAAACCGCGAGGCACAGAAGTTCTACCGCGAACAGTTCTCCACTCCAGCGGCAGCGCCCGCGCGCGAGTTTCTGGAAAACCGCGGCTTCACCGCCGAGCACGCGGCCCAGTTCGGCTGTGGCTACTCGCCGGCCGGCTGGGACACTCTAACCAAGCACCTGCAGCGCCTGGGCTTTAGCTTCGAGGAGTTGGACAAGGCGGGTCTTTCCAAGATGGGGCGCATGGGGCCGATCGATCGTTTTCACCGTCGTCTCATGTGGCCGATCCGCAATATGTCCGGCGATGTCATCGGCTTTGGTGCCCGCAAGCTTTTCGACGATGACAATCTGGGCAAGTACATGAACACGCCCGAGACCATGCTGTACAAGAAGTCCAAGGTCCTCTTCGGCCTGGATCTGGCAAAGAAGGATATTGCCGCTGGTCATCAGGCTGTAATCGTGGAGGGCTACACCGACGTCATGGCCATGCACGCCTCGGGCGTGACCACAGCCGTCGCGTCCTGTGGCACCGCTTTCGGCGAGGAGCACCTCCAGCTGCTGCGACGTCTCATGCTCGACGACAACTTCTTCCGCGGCGAACTCATCTACACCTTCGACGGCGACGAGGCAGGACAGAAGGCCGCCATGCGCGCCTTCGAGGGGGAGCAGAACTTCACCGGCCAGTCCTACGTCGCGGTCGCGCCGGACGGCATGGATCCGTGTGATTTGCGCCAGAAGAAGGGGGAGGCCGCAGTCCGCGATCTCGTCGCTTCACGACGGCCATTGATCGAATTTGTCCTCCGCACACTTCTGGCCGACTATGACTTGACCACCGCTAATGGCAGGGTCTCCGGGCTGCGCCGAGTGGTGCCTGTCCTGGCCCAGCTCAAGGACGCGGCGCTGCGCGATGAGTATGCCCGCGAAGTTGCCGGCTGGATTGGCTGGAATGATGAAGCCGAGCTTGTGCAGCGCGTCCGCGAGGAGGCCAGTCGGCCACAGAATGAAAAGCGCACTCCCTACCAGCGTCGCCAAGAAGAGGCCCGGGCCCGTGAAGAGGCGGAGGAAGCGCGGCGCCGGCGCAACCCGGCACTGCCGTATCCAAACCCGAGGGACCCTGTGCTTTATGCGCAGCGTGAGGCCCTCAAGCTGGCAATTCAAGAGCCCGCTACCACCGGCCCGGTATTCGATGCGCTCGCACCTGAGACCTTTGGGCATCCGACATACCGAGCGGTATTCGACGCCATCATGGCTGCCGGGGGCGCCTGTGGGGAGGCGGCCACACAGCCACATAGCTGGGCGACCGCAATTATGGATCAGGCTCGGGAGGACGTCGTCAAGCATCTCGTGACTGAGCTGGGCGTGGAGCAAATCGCCGTCGATGCAGAGACGCTGCGCCCGTATGCGCAGGCGATTCTGGCGCGACTGCAGGAAGTGTGGGTCGGTGACCAAATTGCACAGCTGAAGGCGATGCTCTCGCGAATGCGGCCCTCAGATGACGAAACCGCCTACAACTCGCTGTTCGCGGACTTGCTCGCGATGGAGCAGTACCGCCGCGAACTGCAAGCAGAGGCGGTCAAGGTCGTGTTTGAGTAGCTAGTGGCTAGCGACTAGTAGCCGCGGCGAATCCACTCTTCCAAGTGCGGAGCCTCGCGGCCAATCGTCGTGTGGTCGCCATGACCCGTGCGGACAGTCGTTTCCGCAGGCAGAGTCAGCAGGTTGTCGCGGATGGAGTTAATAATCGTGTCGAAATCCGAGTAGGACCGACCGGTCGCCCCCGGACCGCCGGAAAACAGCGTGTCACCAGAGAACAACTCCGCGGCCTCCGGCACGTACAGGCAGCACGAGCCAGGGGAGTGACCCGGAGTGTTAATAATGACAACCTCCGTGCCTGCAATCTCCAGGCGCTGACCATGCGCGAGATCCTCGTGCGCCAGGTCCGGCCAGGACTGATCCCACAGCATCTGGTCGCCCGGGTGGACGAGCAGGGGAGCGTCGAGCTTCTCCTGCAGTTCAGGGGCCACAGTGATGTGGTCGTTGTGCGCGTGGGTGCATACAATCGCCTTTACCTTGCGACCGTCCACCGCATCAATAATCGGCTGCGCCTCATGCGCCGCATCGATGACAATGACCTCACGGTCATCGCCGAGCACCCATACGTTGTTGTCTACGTCCCACGTGCCACCATCGAGCGAGAACGTGCCCGACGTGAGAACGTGGTCAACCCTCAAATCCTTGTTCACAGCGCCACCACCGATCGCAGTACCTTACCGGCCTTCATAGTTTCGAAGGCCTCATCAACATCCTCAATGCCAATGCGCTCCGTCACGAAGCCCTCTAGTGGCAGGCGGTTCTGCAACGACAGATCCACCAGCATCGGGAAGTCGCGCTCTGGCAGGCAGTCGCCGTACCAGGACGACTTCAACGCACCACCGCGGCTAAACACATCCGCCAGCGGGATATCCAGCTCCATCGTCGGCGCCGGAACGCCGACCAGAACAACGCGTCCAGCCAGGTCACGGGCGTAGAACGCCTGCTTGTAGGTTTCCGGACGGCCGACCGCATCAATCACGACATCAGCACCGAAACCGTCGGTCAGCTCACGCACTCGCTTAACGACGGAATCCTCTTCCCCGGTGCCCTTATCGCTCTTGGCCAGCTCCGCAGAGTTAATGGTCTCGGTCGCGCCGAATTCGCGGGCGGTATCCAGCTTCTCGTCTGAGATGTCGATGGCAATAATCTTGCTAGCGCCGGCCAGCTTGGCACCGGCGATAGCGGCCGTACCAACGCCACCGCAGCCGATGACGGCTACCGATTCACCGCGCTTGACCTCGCCGGTGTTAATAGCCGCACCGATGCCGGCCATGACGCCGCAGCCAAGCAGGCCGGCAACGGCCGGATCGGCTGCCGAATCGACCTTGGTGCACTGGCCCTCGTGGACGAGGGTGGCATCCGCAAAAGCGCCGATTCCAAGTGCTGGGGTGAGGACGGTGCCGTCGGCAAGCGTCATGGGCTTGGAGGCGTTGAAAGTGCTAAAGCAGTACTGTGGCTCACCGCGCTTGCAGGCGCGGCACTCGCCACAGACGGCGCGCCAATTGAGGACAACGAAATCGCCGACGGCAACATGCGTGACCTCTTCGCCAATCTCGGAGACCACGCCTGCGGCCTCGTGGCCGAGGAAGAACGGGTACTCGTCGGTGATATCGCCGTCGCGGTAAGCCAGGTCTGTATGGCAGACGCCGCAGGCCTGGATGTCAACAATGACATCGTTCGGGCCCGGGGACGGGATGTGGATATCAGTAAGTTCTACAGGTGCGCCTTTTTCGTGTGCGATAACGCCGCGAACAACGCGTGCGGTTTGCTCGGTGTTTTCGGTTCCGTTGGTTTGTTCAGACATAAGCCCCATCGTATGAACGCGGTATGAAAAGTGCATGATGGAAAGCATTTTCAGTACTGGTAGGAGCTTTGTGGGCGCTGTGCGAGGTTGCGTGGATTGTGTGGATTGCGTGGCTCTGAGAACTCACAACGGTGTCATGACGTGTGGGAAAAGAAGGTCTAAATTGACCTTTGACCTGGCGATTTGTGAGTTTCAAGGGGTCTGGGTAAAGTATCTATCCGTCGCAAGGAACGGCATGGCCGAAGTACGGTTTAGCCGGTTCTGTGCGGTGGATATTCCTCCATAGCTCAATGGCAGAGCATTCGACTGTTAATCGAAGGGTTGCTGGTTCGAGTCCAGCTGGAGGAGCAATTAAGCCAGGTAGGACGATGTTTCCTACCTGGCTTTCTTGATTTCTAGGGCGCAAAAGTAGGGTTAAGTAGCAAAAAGGGGTTAAGTAAAGAAAAGTGTGTCTTTTCCG
>NZ_KV836083.1:0-5165 GCF_001838215.1 Corynebacterium sp. HMSC061H03 | reverse complement strand
AACGGTCAATCATTGTGTTGGTTCCAAACCCCCAATCCCGCCTATTCCGACTATGTAGAAACCGTCCGTGACCGCATTTATACAGGTCACACCCCACTTTTGGAGGAAAATCATGAGTAAAAGCGCTACGACGGTCGCTATCGCTGCGACTGCGGTTGTTGGTGTCGGTGCTTTGGTGCTGACTGGTGCTCTGGCTGGTGATGGTGGTTCGTCGGCTCCGTCATCTACCCCTGCGGATAGCGTGTCTGAGGTCTGCGAGGGGTGGTTTGTAGACCATGGTGCGTGCCAAATCGCGAGAGCTCGCGAGGCTGCGGAGGAATCGTGTGATTTCGACCCGACCGACGAATTTTTTGCGGAGGTTCGGGCACGTCAGTGTGCGAGCGCCCAGTCCCACGCGGTAGAGGTGGAGCGCCTGTACGGTATGCCGGAAAACCCGTCTGACGTGCAGGTTTCTCCGGTTACGGCTCCGTATGCTGCCCCCACGGAGCGAGTCTGCTTGACCTACGAGGATACGAACCGGGTGACCGGTGAGGTTACTCCGGGTCGCTGTGTTGTGCGGTTGGCTACCTAGCCCATAGAGGGGGAGTACAGAGGGGGGCGCTAGCCCCCTCTTTGTCCTTGACCTCGTTGCCTACGGTGACCCCCTGGTTTTGTTCTCCGTCGCTCGCCCCGGGTGACCCTGCGTCCTCTTCGTGTCTCTTCCTTGATTCGCGCCCGCGTAGGCGGGCGCTATTTTTCCTTTTTCTGATAAATGGTGATTTTTTGTGGCTACTCCCACCCCCCTTTTTTCTGATTACTCCCGTGACTGGTTGGCTCTCCACCCTGTCGCACCCAAGACCGCCGAGGATTACTCCTGGCTGATTGAGACTTATCTTATTCCCGCGTTCGGCGATACCCCGATAGGTGACCTCACTTACCGTGATGTTCAGCAGTGGGTGATTCAGACCGCACCCCGCGCGTACCACCAGGTACGACAGTCGCTCTCGATTCTCCGCCAGATGTACCACCTCGCACAGGTGGAAGACCTCGTGTCGAAATCCCCGGTTGACCTCGTAAAACTGCCACCCGCACCGCGTCCGGTTCCTGACCCCCTTAGTCCGTCTGACGTGCAAAAAATCGCGGAGCAACTGGAGGGTCGCGATAGGTTGATGTTCCTCACGTTGGTTTTTGGGGGCTTGCGGTTTTCGGAACTTGCGGCTCTGACCCCTGCCTCGATCAAAAACGGTTACATCGTGGTGTCTGGCGGTATCATGCCTGCTCGCGGTGGCGGCTGGATTCACTCCGACGGGAAAACTCACCAAAAGAGACGCGTGTATCTTCCCGGTTTTTTGGTGTCTGACCTGCGCGACTATGCGGACTCGGTAGATACCGACCTCCTGTTTACGTCCACTGTCGGAACTCCGGTGCATCGCACCAACTGGCATACCCGCGTTTTATCCCCTGCCTGCGCTCGTGCTGGCGTTCGACGAGTCACACCCCATGCCCTTCGGGATACCTGTGCGAGTTTGTGTTTGCGTGCTGGTATCGCCCCTCAGGTGGTTGCGGCTCATCTCGGGCATAGCGATTCGGCTACAACGCTGCGCCACTACGCGGGGGTAGTCACTGGCGATTTGTCCTCACTGTCTATGACACTCCAACGTGAAATTTCGGGCGTGGTGCCCCCAGCAGGGCTCGAACCTGCGACAAAAGGATTATGAGGTAGTGAGTCGCTACTCAAAAATGAGGAGCGGGGCTGACCTGCGGTTTTAGGTAACCGCCGTTTTGTAAAAATTTCCTCCTATTACACTAGGTGTTTTCATTATGCAGTTGTCGAAAATGTTTTCTACCCCCACTGCCCAGCCAGGCGGAGCCGTAGTGGACGTGTGCAGCGACGAGCCGGGAGCAGAGCGCAGGGGCAAGGGCGCGCGAACGACCGAAGGTCGCATGCGCAAGCGCCCGCGGCAGCGGAGTGGCGCGGTAGGTGTGGGAGCGACCGCGCGCGGTAGCGTAGGTGTAGCCGACGGCGGGGCGTGGCGAGGAGCCGCAGGCGACGAGCTGGCACGTGGTTTATCCTCATGTGCCAAAACACGACAAAACGACAACCGGCAGGAAAACACCAAGGTGGATAGGGGATTTCCCACGGTAGAAGAATGTCGGGACGCGGCAGGAAAACTGTCCTCACGGACGTGGGAGGGGGAAGAGGGGAAGGTCGCAACGATTCAGATTTCCCCGAGTTTGTTGCGGCTTGGTGCGTACGATTTCAATCTTCGGGAGAGAAGAGAAGAGCGGGCACGGGAGCGTGACCGCAAGATGCAAGATCAACAAAAGGTGTTGGTGAAAATTGAGAGGGAACGTACGCGTCATAAAGAGCGGGTTGCGGAGGTAGAGGCGCGGCTTACTGAGCTAGAGGGCGTATTGGATGTCTCGACGGATACCGCTGTTCGTGCGGATGCTATCCGTGAGCACACTGTACTGCTGCGGGAGTGGCGCAGTTTGGGTGTTGTCCCTGCGGAGGAAAAATTGGATGCGGCATTGAGGGCACTGCGGCATGCCCGAGAGCTGTCGGAGGGGATTCTGCCGACTCTAAAGGGGATGGCAACGGAAAACCTGGAAAAGGCGGGTGACCAGCAGGAGCGTGACAAGTGGGAGGTTTACCTAGAGCAGCTGGCAATGTGCCAGAAAAAGGAAGAGGACCGCCGGATTTTGGAATGGTCGCAGAAGAGTCGAACGCGCATGATTTCGACATTTTCCGAGCTGGACTGGAACGCGTTTTTGGAGCAGCCGGGCAAAGTTGCCATGGCGACTTTGACGTACCCCGGCGATTGGCAGGCGGTCGCGCCTGACTCAAAAACGGTGTATGCGCATTTGAACCGGTTGCGGCTTCAGTTTCAGCGTGATTGGGGGCGCGAAATGCTTTCGGTGTGGAAAAGAGAGTTTCAGCGCAGGGGGGCTCCGCATTATCATCTTTTGATGGTGGTGCCAGAGGGAACATGTACCGTGAAAAATCCCGTGACCAGCGAAAAGGTGCAGGTGGATTTTACCGGCTGGCTTGCTGCAACATGGGCGAGAATCGTTGCCGCCGATCAAAGTTCAGGGGAACGTGCGCGGCATCTGGTGGCGGGTACTGGTTTGCACTATACGCGGCAGAGTTTTGCGTCCCCGCGTCATGCAAGTTTCTATTTTTCAAAGTATGCGGCAAAAAATGCGTCTGGTGCGGAAAAGGAATACCAGAATCGTGCGCCTGCTCAGTGGATTGAGTCGGGTGCGAGCGTCGGTAGGTTTTGGGGCGTTTTCGGTCTCAAAAAGGTGATGGCGGTGGCGCTGGTTACCGCTGATGAAATGATTTTTTTCGGACGAACTCTCGCTCGCTGGGCATACGCGAATTTCGGTACAAGGCGTCGCATGCTGGGTAAGTGGCGCGCTGGGTGGGTACTGATGGATGATGCGCCAGGTATGGCAAAAGCCCTGTTCAGAGCGTTAAACGCGTATCGTACAGGTGGTGAAAAACTGCCGGTGGGGATGCGTGGTTCAGTTGCTCTCCGCCATGCGCCTTTTTAGTGCGGCTTCGTTATATCCAGCTTCAATTGTTTCTTGCTCCGCCGTAGTCATGTCATCCGGATGACCGGATTGCTTGGCGTCGAAAATTTTAGGCACAAAATCGGTGGCGGTGGTGGTAGGTACGTCGGGCTGTTTATCGTCACTGTGACGATTTGCTAGGGATTCCTGAACTTCTTTGTTCCACCGGTGTATTTGCGTCGGGGACACTCCAGCCCACTGTGCGACTCGGCGTTGTGGTACGTCGAGGTCGGCAAAAGCCAGGCTGGTGAGCGTTTTTAGGGCTTCGCGATTGGCGGCGATGATGTCGCGCGTGTGCTCGATTTGGGTCTGCAGTTCGCGTATTGCGTGCTCTTTTTCTTGTGCCAGTCGGCGGTAGTCATTAGTGCTCATGGGGCTGAGTCTATGTGATGCGGACGGTACAAATCTAGTGTTTTGGTTCGTTGTGGTGCGCCCACATGTGCCGAGTGGTACATTAAGGAGCGCGCGCAACAAAAAGTATGATATACTACAGATAGTTCCAAAGGGGAACGGCGGTTGTTATCCGTTTTGTTTAGTAGAGAGGAAGCCAAAAATGGCACTCAATAGTTTTACTGTTCCGGCTGCAGGTGTGAAGCTTGTTGTTCTTGCTGACCTGGAGTCGCGCCAGGTCATGAAGTGGGAGAATCGTCGTCCGACTGACGAGCCAGCGCTGGATGATAACGGTAATGAAATCCATCGCGTGATGGAGGTGCCCGCGCTGTGGCAGGGCGAGCAGACGACCATCGCGGTTCAAAGTGCGAAGCCGTTTACTTTGCCTGCGGGGAAGGTTCTGGCGGCTGGAAAGGGCTGCGACCTGCAGGTTCGCGCTTCGTCTGACCGTGATTCGACGTTTGCTGAGATGCGTCTGACTTTGCGTATCGGTGAGCTGCAGCAAATCGCGGATTTCTCCGAGCAGCTAGCCCGCTAGGGCTGTTGCGGTTGAAAATTCTCGTGACCTGTGGGTTCCGCACCAACGATTGGTGCGGTTCGCCAGGGGAGCCGACGAGGACTTTTCCCCTTTTCCATCTATATATAAGGAGCAAGAAGGATGGATTTTACATCTATCGTCGTTCTATGTGCGATTGTTTTTATCGCTGTGTATGTGCTGGCGTCGCTCTATGAGCACAAGCACCCTCCGGTGCCTGCTGGTCTGAAAATGCTCACGGAAAGCGAGCGCAACGATCTTCGCGAGCATGAAGCGGAGTTCATGGGTCGCTGGGGTGACCCGGAGAGTGTGAAAGATTTTTTCGAAGCAACCAGTGTTTTCTCTGGTGATGAAACTGGGTTAGAGCCGGAAAATCGGCAGTACCCTCGCCCGATTCGGGCGGAAAAAACCTCTCGCGGTGTTGAGGTCACGCTTCAACTTCCCATTGGTATTGACGCGGAGGACATCGAGAAAGCCATTCGTCGTGGTGGCGAGTGGGTCGCAATCGATGGTGTGGTGGATACGCTGGTAGAGCGTAAATCCCCTGGTCGGGTGGTTGTTCGCGCTGTGACTCGTCAGGCTTTCGAGCAAGACCTGGGTGGCGATTTTCTGTGACGCTCACTTCTACGCGCCCGTGGGCTGTCGATGAAAATGGAATGCCTGTGGTCTGGGAGCCAACGTCTGT
>NZ_KV836082.1:0-13423 GCF_001838215.1 Corynebacterium sp. HMSC061H03 | reverse complement strand
GGAAAAGACACACTTTTCTTTACTTAACCCTCAATCCAAGCCCCACTCCAACCGCCACCGCAAACAAAAAATCCTCGGAAGCTTTTACACTTCCGAGGATCTTCGCTGTGGGCGAAGGGGGACTTGAACCCCCACGTCCGTAAAGGACACTGGCACCTGAAGCCAGCGCGTCTGCCATTCCGCCACTCGCCCGTGGGAACGAATAGAACTATAACACCCCGCGCTAATACACCACCAAATCCCCAGGCCAGTGCACGTTTTTCACCACTTTTCAGCACTTTTCAAGCGCCTTTTTCGCACTTAGCAATAGCAACCTACCCCACAACCGTCGTCACTATTTGATAAACCTCAGCAGTTCCTAGCCCTTAACTGAAGGTGTAGGGCTCTATACTGTTGCTTAAGTATCGATAATTTTTGTGCACATTTTTTCACGTAACCCGCCGCGGTTTGGCGGGAGAAGGCGAATTTCTTTAGTCAGATGGATTTCCTAGGACGCATCCGCAAGCTCGATAGCTCGCTTCAGCGCGGGCTCGACAACAGCTTTGCGCGCGTGTTCGGCGGCAAGGTTGTCCCGAATGAGTTAGAAGAATGCCTGAAGCAGGAAATTGAAGACTTCCTGATGCAGGACGCCAACGGTCAGTACTTGGCACCCAATAATTTCCGCATTGGCATCAGCGCTGCCGACTACAAGAACCTTTCTGTGTCCGAGCCCACCCTGCCGAATCAGTTGGCTGATCGCATGACACGCTACTGCCGCAACAACGGCTGGGGCTTCACCGGTTCCATCAGCGTCCACTTGCAGGCAGTGGAGTCTCTCCACACCGGCCAGTTGAAGACGGCCAGCACTTTCACCGAGGACACCGTAAGCACTTCGGAGTTCGTCCCATTCGAGGACAGTGCCGATGATGCCAACACTGACGCAGCCCCGTCGCAAAGCGATGATGAACCCCAAGCTGCAGAGACCTCTGCCGCCTACCACCCGCAGCCGGAAGCTGAGCAGTTCCCCACCGCTTCTCGCCCCATCCCCGCGGTCGCCCCAGAGGCTGCAACTGAGCTGAGCAGCGCGGCCGTGGGCGAAGACCAGTCCCAGGAAAAGACGGTCACCCTGCTGTTGCAGGACGGCTCCTCGCGCGTATTTGAGGTGCGCCATGGTTCGAACATCATCGGCCGCGGCACCGCTTCCGACTTCCGACTCCCGGATACTGGTGTTTCCCGCCAGCATGCCGAGATCACGTGGGATGGCCAGGACGCTGTGCTCGTCGATTTGCATTCGACCAACGGCACCATTGTCAATGGCGAACCCATTGAGAACTGGCTGCTGGCTGACGGCGATGAAATCTCGCTGGGACATTCTGTCCTCGAAGTTCAGATCCGCTAGTTAAATCCGCTGATTCAGATCCGCTAAGTAGTGAGGTTCACCAGGTTCACATGCCGCTGCCCTAGGTTTGCCGACACATTCCTGGAATAATTACGTCCGTGTGTTCGGTTGCGGACCCACCAGCTCTACATAAGGAGGTTCCTCGGACGTGGAAGCTATCGTTTTTCTGCTTTCGCGCATCGGCGTGCTGGTCGTCCTGTGGTTTTTCATTTGGATGACGCTTCGCACCCTGCGTACAGAAACAGCTGGCTCGGCTCCGCTGCGCCCGCTTCGGCAGGCCAGCAGTGCTCCGGCCAAGCGTTTCCAGCGCTCCCAGACTCCACATCAGCTCCTTGTCACCTCCGGGCCGCTGGCGGGTTCGCGCATGAACCTAAATAATCAACGCGACATCACTATTGGCCGTTCAGAGTCGAATGCCTTCGTTCTCAACGATGACTTCGCCTCGGGCCAGCACGCTCGCGTCATCAACCGCGACGGCATCTGGTACTTGGAGGATCTGGACTCCCGCAATGGCACATTCCTCAATGGCCAGCGCGTGGAACAGCCGGAACGCCTGGCTTCGGGTATGGAATTTCGTATTGGCCGTACAACTTTGAGGTTGCAACCATGAGTCTTGCTCTGAATTACACGGCCCGCTCTGACCGCGGCCTCATCCGACAGAACAACGAGGACTCCGCCTATGCGGGTTCGCGTCTGCTCGCGCTTGCCGACGGCATGGGTGGCCACGCCGCCGGAGAAATCGCATCTCAGCTGATGATTGCGGCCGTCTCTCGGCTGGACAATGATCAGCCCGGCCCCGATTTGCTCGAGTCCCTGCGCAGCGCCTGCATGGAGGGCAATAACTCCATCGCGGATGAAATTGAGCAGAACCCCTCTACGCAAGGCATGGGCACTACGCTGACTGCTCTGCTTTTCGACGGCACCCGCCTGGGCATGTGCCATGTCGGTGACTCGCGTGGCTATCTGCTGCGCGACGGGGAGCTCATCCGCATTACCCGGGATGACACCTATGTGCAGTCCCTGGTGGATGAGGGCAATCTCACCGAAGAAGAAGCGGCAATTCACCCTCAGCGCTCACTGATTTTGAAGGCTCTCACCGGTCGCCCGGTGGAGCCTACTTTGTCTTATCGCGATGTTCACGAGGGCGATCGCTACCTGCTGTGCTCGGATGGTCTATCCGATCCAGTGTCCGCGGACACCATCAAGGATGTGCTCTCGGAGGGCACTCCGGACGAGGCCGCTACCAAGCTCATTGACTACGCGTTGAAGTCCGGTGGTCCGGATAACATCACCGTGGTGGTTGCCGATGTTGTCGATTCGTCGGCACGCACGCCTTACGAGCCCGCCCTGGCCGGTGCCCTGCAGAGTGCGGAGGAGGAACTCCCCCGCCCCAATACGTCAGCGGGACGCGCGGCGGCACTCCGCCCGCGGAAGTCGCAGGAAATTGCAGTGACCTCGGCGCCGGAGAAGAAGGCTTCCAAGGGCAAGTGGCTCGTTATTTCTGTGGTGCTGGTGCTGGTGGCCGGGTTGGTCGGCCTTGGTATTTGGGGCTGGCAGAAGAAGGAGTCGATGTACCATCTCGCGGTGGTCGACGGGCAGGTGCAGCTGATGCACGGCGTGCCCGGTAGTTTGCTGGGCTTCGATCTGCAAGAACCACATCAGTTCATCTGTTTGACCGATGACAATAAAGTTCAGCTTCCTCCGGCTGGGACGGCGAAGGAGAAGGTCGACTGCCACATCATGACGCCGGAAGATCTCTCGCCGGCGGCACGCAATTCGCTGGAAGGTCTGCCGGCTGATTCCTACGACGGTGTCAGCGACCAGATTGGCCGTTTGGCGGAGTCGGCACTGCCGGTATGTCTGTCCGTTTCCGACGATGACAAGAAGGATGAAAAGCTGGGCTCGAAGCCAGGAGTCAACTGTAGGCAGGTGCGAAAATGAGTGAAACTACCACGAAGCGACAGCTTCGGATGAAGGAAATGCTCCTGCTGCTGCTGTCGGCAGGATTGTTGCTTTTGGCACTAATTTCACTGGAACTGGCTCAGGGCAACTCTCTGACCGCAGATGTCTTTTACATCATTGGCGGATTCTTTGTGATCTTTGCAGTGGCGCATATCGCGCTGACCTTTGTGGCGCCCAACGCCGATCAGGTGATGCTGCCGGTTGCAGCAACGCTCAATGCCTTGGGGCTGGTGATGATTCACCGCCTCGACCTGGCCAATGACACCTCGTTGGTGCGCAACCAGATCATGTGGACCGTACTCAGTGTCGCACTGTTTATCGGCGTGATCGTCCTGCTGCGCAACCATCACTCGCTGTCGCAGTACTCGTATCTGCTGGGTCTCGGCGGCTTGATTCTGTTGGCGCTACCGCTGGTGTGGCCGTCGTCGATTAATGCTGATGCCCGCATCTGGATTTCCATCGGCCCGTTCTCCATGCAGCCGGGTGAGTTTGCCAAGGTCATGCTGCTGATCTTCTTTGCTCAGCTGCTGGTGAATAAGCGCTCGCTGTTCAATGTGGCGGGCAAGCGTTTCCTGGGCATTGATTTCCCGCGTGTTCGCGACCTGGGTCCGATTCTGCTGATCTGGGGCATCGCTACCGTCATCATGGCTCTGCAGAATGACTTTGGCCCGGCGCTGGTGCTCTTCGGCACTGTGCTGGCAATGCTCTACGCTGCCACCGGTCGTGGTTCCTGGCTGATCATCGGCATGGTGCTGGTGACCGTCGGCGTTGTCGGTGTCTACATGGTTTCGGACAAGATTCAGGCGCGAGTCACGCATTTCCTGGATCCGTTGGGCTCCTACGACGAGGGTGGCTACCAGCTCTCCCAGGGTCTGTTCGGCATGAGCTGGGGTGGCATCGGTGGCACCGGTCTGGGCCAGGGCTACCCACAGAACATTCCGGTGGCACACTCTGACTTCATCCTCTCGGCCTTTGGTGAGGAGCTCGGTTTTACCGGCCTGAGTGCCATCATCCTGCTGTTCGCGATTCTGATTTCCCGCGGTATTTCGGCGAGCTTGGCGGTACGTGATTCCTTTGGCAAGCTGCTGGCGGCCGGTGTCGCATTCTCGATGGCCATTCAGCTGTTCGTGGTTGCAGCCGGTGTTTCCAAGCTGATGCCGCTGACCGGTCTGACTACTCCGTTCATGTCAGCCGGTGGTTCCTCACTGTTGGCCAGCTACATCATGTTGGCCATCGTGTTGCGCGTCTCTGATGAGGCCAACCGCCCCTGGGGAATTCCAAGCAACTCTTCGGGCCTCAACGACAATGCCAACGCATCTCAGGAGGTGAACCAGTAGATGAATAAGACCATTCGCCAAATCTTTGTTGTCGTTCTCGGACTCTTCGTTCTTCTACTGGCGAACCTGACCTACATCCAGGGTTTCCAGCAGGATAAGTACGCCCACAATCCGCTGAATAGCCGTCAGTTCCTGGAGGAAAAGTCCAAACCTCGTGGCCAAATCACCACTGACGGCGACATTCTGGCCCACTCGGTCAAGGGCGAGAGCGGCTTCTATGACCGCAGCTACGACACCAACCCGGAGGCATATGCCGCGGTGGTCGGATACCTGTCGGACATCTACGGCTCCGCCGGTATCGAACGCTCTCAGAACGAGATCTTGAACGGCAGCGACCCTTCGCTGTTTACCTCCCGCGCCCTCGACATGGTCACGGGCAAGGAACCCTCTGGGGCCTCCACGGAGCTGACGCTGTTGCCGAACGCTCAGCTGACTGCGTACCAACAACTCGCTGAACGCGGCTACGTCGGCTCCGCCGTCGCTATTCGCCCATCGACGGGTGAAATTCTCGCGATGGCCTCCACACCGTCGTTCAACCCGAATGACATCGCTGCCGGCGACGAGAGTACCTGGCAGTCCCTCAATAACAATGAGGGCGCACCGCTGCTCAACCACGCCACTCAGCGTCCGCTGCCGCCGGGTTCCACTTTCAAGGTGTTGACCACGGTCACGGCACTGGAGCAAGGCGCCTCCCCGGACACCTCGGTAACTGGCGCACCGCAAATTACGCTGCCGGATACCACCACTACGTTGGAGAACTACGGTGGCTCGACCTGTGGTGGGGCTACTACAACTCTCCGCCAGGCTTTCGCGCAGTCCTGTAATACGGCATTCGCGGAGCTCGGTATGCAGTACGGGGCCGATGCGCTCAAGGACGTCGCCAAGCGATTCGGCATCGGTGAGACCCACGACGACGCGGGCCTGCCGATTCAGCCCTCCACTGTCGGTGATATTCCGGATCAGTCCTCGCTGGGTCAGACCTCCATTGGTCAGCGCGACGTGTCCTTCACGCCGCTGGACAACGCCATCATCGCCGCCACGATTGCCAACGGCGGCGTGCGCATGGAACCCCAGATCATCAAATCGGTGCGCGGTGCCGACCTCTCCGAAATCAAGTCCTTTAAGCCGATTGAAGCCGGCGAGGCGATTTCGCCGGAGGTCGCGGAGACCGTAACTGAGCTGATGCGCGGCTCCGAGTCGCACTCGGGCGGTAACGGTTCGCGTATTGCCTCCAAGACCGGTACCGCGGAACACGGTGCTGTCCGCGGCGAGTACGCACCGCACGTCTGGTACATCGCCTTCGCGCCGGACTCCGATGTCGCCGTGGCTGTCGTCGTGGAAAACGGTGGCGGCCAGGGCCAGGGCGCTACCGGCGCCTCCGTTGCTGCCCCGATTGGCCGTGCACTCATTGACGCGGTCGAACAGGCGGGTCGATAAGCATGGATGCCCACCAAGTTCAAGACATCGTTGGCGACCGATATCACGTTCGCCGTCTGCTCGGCCGTGGCGGCATGTCCACCGTCTGGCTTGCCGACGACGCCACCAGCGGCGAACTGGTTGCAATCAAACTTCTGAACCAGGAGTACTCGGACAACTACGAGTTCCGGCAGCGTTTCCAGAACGAAGCCGCCGCTGCGCGCAGCGTCAACAGCCCAAACGTGGTGAAGATTGTCACCTACGAGGAAGGCGACATCGGCAGCCACGGCGCGTGTTACATCGTCATGGAGTACATCCGTGGCGAATCTCTGTCGCAGGTGCTGCAGCGACGTCGCACCCTGCCAGAGCACCTGATGCTCGACGTGCTGGAGCAGACTGCACACGGCCTGTCGGCAATTCACGCTGCGAACCTTGTCCACCGCGACATTAAGCCGGGCAACCTCCTGGTGACGCCGGAGGGCACCGTGAAGATTACCGACTTTGGCATTGCCAAAGCCGCTGAAGCGGTGCCTCTGACGCGTACCGGCATGGTCGTCGGTACCGCGCAGTATGTCTCACCGGAGCAGGCACAGGGCAAACAGGTGAGTCCGGCGACAGACATCTACTCGCTTGGCTGTGTCGCCTACGAAATGGTGGCCGGCGCCCGGCCCTTCCAGGGCGACTCCACCGTCGCGGTTGCCGTGGCACACATCAACGAGGCACCACCTGCGTTGGCGCCGACGGTCAATCCGCATATCCGCGAACTTATCGGCATTATGCTGCGCAAGGATCCGCAGCGTCGCTATGCCGATGGCCGTGAGCTGGCACAGGCTGTTTTGCGAGTGCGCGCGGGGCACCGCCCACCACAGCCGCGTGGTGTGACCCCAACGGTGCACCGTCAATCCAACGCTGCCAACCCGGCGACCACCGAACTCGGTGCCATGACGCGACCGCCCATGCCGGTGTCGCAGCCACCGCAGCAACCGCAGCGGCCACCGCAGCAACCCGCCCGACAGCGTAAGCCGGCAAAGAAGCGCAGCGGCTGCGGTTGTGGCTGCGGCAGCATTGTGCTGTTGGTGCTGCTAGTGTTGCTGGCCGGTGCTATCGCGGTCGTCTATTCGCTGTCGACTACCGGTTCACTGCCAACCATTCCGAACTTGGAGCAGTACATTCCGAACCAGTCACAGCAGCAGACCACAGAGGAAAACACCGACCCCAACGACGGTTCTGGTTACGGTTGGTCGGGCGACAATTCCGGTAACTGGGGAAATAACGACGGCGGCAACTCTGGTGAAAACTACGGCGGCAACAATGACGGTGCCTCTGACAGCTCCACTGAGCAGGACACCAGCGAGACCGCTCCGGATACGTCCGAACCGACTCAGGATTCAGGCAACGACAGTGGCGACAACAGTGGCGACGACTCCAGTGGCGGTGGTCTACCCGGTATTCAATTGCCCTTGGGAAATGACTCCGGTAATACCTTGGGGACTCCAGATGCACAGTAATATTCAGGTACAAGATGTTTTGGTGGAAATCCTTCCGAAGGGACTGACGAACAATGTCTGGCAATGACGATCTCCTCTCCGGCCGTTATCGGCTCGGCGAGCTCATTGGCGTTGGCGGCATGTCCGATGTCTACCGCGCTGAAGATACTGTTCTCGGTCGCTCTGTCGCGGTCAAGATGATGAGGGCCGACCTTGCCAGGGATGAGAACTTCCTCGCAAGGTTCCGTCGTGAAGCGAAAAACTCAGCGCTGCTGAATCACCCGTCGATCGTGTCGGTGTACGACACCGGCGAGACGGATAGCCCGATGGGGCGCGTGCCTTTCATTGTCATGGAGCTGATTCAGGGCGAGACCCTGCGTGATCTTGTTCGTCGTGAGGGGCGGCTCGACCCAAAGAAAGCCGCGTCGATTATGGCATCGGTGTGTGATGCGCTGACGGCATCGCACCATGCGGGCATTATTCACCGTGACATCAAGCCGGCGAACATCATGCTGACCAACACCGGCAAGGTGAAGGTGATGGACTTCGGCATCGCTCGCGCGCTCGGTGATTCCACCACGATGACGCAGACTGCGGCGGTGCTGGGTACCGCGCAATACCTCTCGCCGGAGCAGGCGCGCGGTAAGACCGCTGATGCCCGTTCCGATATTTACGCTGTCGGCTGCGTACTTTTCGAGGCCGTCACGGGCGCCCCGCCGTTCACCGGCGAAACCCCTCTTTCTGTCGCTTACCAGCACGTTCAGGATCAGCCGCCGCGGCCTTCGGGGAAGCTCAACACCGACCCGAACACGGCTCAGGCCCTCGACGCGGTGCTTCTGACCGCGATGGCCAAGGATCCGATGGAGCGCTACGACTCTGCAGAGGACTTCGCCCAGGATTTGCGTCGTCTTGCACGCGGCGAGGATCCGTTGGCGCTGGCACACCACGGCGCGCATGACGACGACGCGAAGACCACCGAATTCCTTCCGGCAGCTCCATCGGATGCTGAGACCCGGGTGACCCCTGCGCAGCAGGCAACTCCGGCTCCGGCTCCGGCCGCTGTCCCTGCTCCGGCTCCGGAACCGGAGAGAGCGGCTGCCCAGCCGGAAGCCCCTGCTCAGATCGCTAACACTGACGAGCCTGAGAAAAAGAAGGGTGGCGCAGGAAAGACTGTCGCACTGGCGGCTGCTGCGCTGGTCGCTCTCGGCGGTGTCGGCTACGGTGCCTACCAGCTCTTCAACTCGTCCACCGAGGTCGAGACCGTTGCCATTCCGCAGGTCGAGGGTCTAAATGTCAATGAGGCAACGCAGGTTCTCGAGCAGGCTGGTTTCGTGGTCAACCGCGTCGACGAGCCGAACCCAGATGTGCCCCGAGACACGGTGATTGCCACCGAACCGGGTGTGGGATCGGGGTTGCCGCAGGGATCTCGTATCAAGCTGCGCGTATCTTCGGGCCCAGAGTTGACCAATGTGCCGGATGTGCGCGACAAACAGGCCGAGGAAGCTCGCCGCCTGCTCGAGGAGGCGGGGCTTGTCGTCAATCCAAAGCTGCAAGAGGAACCGAGTGAGGACGTTCCGCGCGGCAATGTCATCGAGCAGTCTCCAGCTGCCGGTTCTCAGGTGTCGAAGGGAACCCGTGTAACTTTGACTGTCTCCTCCGGTATCGAGACCAAGACTGTTCCGGATGTCACTGGTCAGAGGTTGGATTCCGCCCGCACGACCCTCGAATCCGCTGGTTTCGTTGTCGAGGTGGTGGAGGTTGACTCCACTGAGGAACAGGGAACCGTTGTTGAGGTTCCCCAGAAGGGCACGGAGCTCACCGTCGGAACGACTGTCGAGCTGCACGTTTCGCGCGGCAACCAAATTAAGATGCCACGAGTTGAGGGCCAGACTCGCAGCGATGCGGAGAAGGCACTCACCAATGCCGGCTTCGAGGGAACTATCCGCACCGAGGAAGTCACCACGCTGGATCTGTCCAAGGTCGACCACGTGGAGAAGGCCGACCCGTCGGCCGGCTCCAAGGTCAACAAGGACGGCGAGGTCACCCTGCGCGTCTACCGGCTGGGGGTTGCCCCGGAGAGCTCTTCAGAGGAACGGCCTGCTCCGGAACCTCCCATAAGGCTGCCGGATCTGCTGCCTAACTAGCGGCTAGTGTGCCAGCACGTCTGAGAAGGCGCGCTGGTACACGGCCTGCTGCTCTTCCAACTCCGCCAGGAGTTCCTCGGTGTACTCACCGCCGGCCAGCCGCAGCCAATTGACCAGCATGCGGTGCCCGTACTGGGTGAGTACTGACTCCGGGTGGTACTGCACGCCGTGAATCGGCAGGTCGCGGTGGCGCATCGCCATCAGCATGCCCGAATCCGTGAATGCCGTGGCAATGAGTTCCTCCGGCAGTGTCTTCGGATCCACCGTCAACGAGTGGTAGCGCGTGGCAATAAAAGGACTGGGCACATCGGCCAGAACACCCGTGCCGTCATGAGTGACCGGGGAGGTCTTGCCGTGCAACAGCTCGTCGGCACGCACGACCTGCGCACCAAAGACCTCACCAATCGCCTGGTGACCCAAGCACACACCCAACACCGGTGTCGGCTCGTCCTGCCTGCTCACCGCGCGAATAATGTCCTCTGTCCACCCCGCATTAGACGGCTCACCGGGACCGGGCGACAGTAGGATTGCATCAAATTGCTTTACGACGTCGTCAACATCGCGGAGACGCGCATCATCATTGCGCCAGACAGTAACCGTTTCGCCGAGCTGGCCTATGTACTGGACCAGATTGAATACGAAGCTGTCATAGTTATCGACGACGAGAATCTGCATAACTGGGAATTCTACTGCCTGCGAACTTCACTGGTAAGTTCGGATGCAAAGTTTACAATTATGCATATACCGCGGGAGTGTAGATACCGCGCTGATCGCAACCTGCTGACCACAACCTAAGGAGTTTAAAGCGCTATGCCTAAGGCAAAGATCGAAAGCACTAATTCACCACAATCCGGTGGCTCCTCCGTCAGCCGTACCCCGGTCAAAATCAACAGCACTCAGACGCCGGTGTGGTACAAGGTGCTGATGTTCGGGTTCATGCTGATTGGTTTGGGCTGGCTGCTGGTCAACTACATCGCGGGTCCGCATATTCCGTTCATGGTGACTTTGAACGCATGGAACTACGTCATCGGCTTTGGTCTTTTCATTGTTGGTCTGCTGATGACTATGGGTTGGCGTTAGTCAGCTCTAATACATCGCACCCCCTCAGGCGCATCCACTTTTGGATGCGCCTTTTTTTCATACCTAAAAACCCAGGTCAATTCACCCCCGTCAATACACCCGTTTCCCACACGTTTTTCGACGAATGAGGATTTCCCTCCTACTGATCGCGCAAAAAAGTTATCCACAGAAACCTGTGTAACAATCATGTAATTTGTGGATAACTGTGGAGAGATTTCGTCCCAAATTTCTCACGGGTTACGTGACAGAAACCGTAAAGCATGACAACTTTGGTTCTATCCCCTGTGTCCACAGTATCCACAGCCTGTGGATAACTCTGTGAACAAGTAACATAGTTGCAAGTCAAGTTGTGCGTAACTCCAATATTCTGCGGAGTTCGACCACTTTCGAACGCTGGTTCGTAAATTACAAGAATGGAATTATCCACACATGTGCACAAGTCTGTGGACAACTGTGAATTGTTGTAATTTGTGAAAATTGGAACCCGTAACGTGCTTCTTGGCCCGTGTTCACCTAGGTGAACAGTGGAGTATTTTTTCCACAGGGCTGTGGACATGTGGAGAATCAACACGATGTGCTACTACCCCCACTACCCCTAAACACAACATTGAAGTTACGGGCCGTCGTAAAGCGAAAATGGGCATGAAAAAACCCGCCCGGAACAACCGGACGGGTTAAAGAGCGTAGAAGCTAGCGGATTACTTCTCGATGTCGATGGAGGTAATCACGACCGGCTCCAGCGGGCGATCCCAGTGATCGGTAGCCACACGAGCGATCTCGTCGACAACCTTCTTCGAGGCATCATCAGCGACCTCACCGAAGATGGTGTGAGCGCCATTGAGGTGCGGGGTCGGAACAACGGTGATGAAGAACTGGGAACCGTTGGTACCACGGCCGCCGCGCTTGCCGGCGTTTGCCATAGCGAGCAGGTACGGACGATCGAACTGGAGCTCCGGGTGAATCTCATCGTCGAACATGTAGCCCGGGCCGCCGGTGCCGGTGCCCAGCGGGTCACCACCCTGAATCATGAATCCAGCGATGATGCGGTGGAAGATGGCCTCATCGTAGAACGGGCCGGACTCGGTGCCAGAGGCGTTCTGCCCCTTGTACTCCTTGGTGCCTTCTGCCAGGCCGATGAAGTTGTCGACGGTATTCGGCGCGTGGTTGCCGAACAGGTCAATCACGATATCGCCATGGTTGGTGTGCACAGTTGCAGTAGCAGTCTTAATAGTCACGTTCCTTAGGATACCGACCTTGGTGGCCAATTGCTCCTACTGGTGAGTTTCTCCGTGGCAGAAACCAGCGAAAATGTTTCTCAAGATAAGGAAAAGAGTTCTTCGTTGACCCCCATGGAGGCCAAATAGTGCCTAAGCTGGAATGTGAGCCTGCTGCAAATATTTCGGCGCTAGGCCTAACTGGGCCCTAGCTCTTGGACTTAGAAGCATCTTGGTCTCAGAGGCACTGGCGCCGCAGCAGTATTAATCATTGATTGAGAATTAAAGGCGATGCCTGTTGGCGACGCACTAATAAAGGAGAGTCATGAACCCCAACGCAATCTCGCTGGCTGTCAAGGGACTGAAGTCCGCTTACGACAGCTACTCGGATTACCGGGACAAGAAGGCTGCAGAGCTCTACGACACGATGCAGGAGGCTAAGAAGGTGGCAGCTGCACAGAACGAGGCAGCAAAGGACGCAGCAACCAATTGGGCGGAAGACGTTAAGGAAAAGGTTTCCGACGCCCGCGATCAGCTCGCTGAGCAGGCCGAAGAACTGACCGGCAAGGTTGAGAAGAAGTCCAAGGAGACCAAGAAGCAGGCTAAGAAGGCTGCGAAGCAGGCCGAGAAGGACGCTAAGCGCAAGGGCAAGAAGACCCGTTGCAAGGCTCGCTGCGAGGCTAAGAAGGCTGAAAAGAAGGCCAAGAAGGCTCGCAAGGACCTCGAGGTGCGTACCCAGAAGGCTATCGACAAGGTAACCGGTAAGGAAGAGCAGCGCGCCAAGAACGGTCGCATCGCAACCGCTTCCCTGGTCTTCGCTGTTGTTGCAGCAATCGTCGGTGTCATCGTTTGGAAGCTGCGCAAGGACGACAAGCTCCCGGTTGACCCAGCTCCGTACCAGCAGAAGGCCCAGGAAGTTAAGCACAAGGTCGAAGAGAAGGCCGCAGAGGTCAAGGAGACCGTTGAAGAGAAGGCTTCTGAGGCTAAGGAAAAGGCTGAAGAGGTAAAGGGCAAGGCAGCCGACAAGGCCGACGAGGCCAAGGACAAGGCTGCTGAGGCCAAGGAGACCACTGAGGAGAAGGCCGCAGAGGCTTCCAAGCAGGCTCAAATCAAGGTCGACGAGGTCAAGACCGAGAAGAAGAACGCTGACGACGCTAAGAAGATCTCTTCCAAGCCGTCCAAGCCGGCTCCGAAGCCGGGTCAGGCTCGCAAGAAGTAAATAGGCGGCTAGATAGCCAAAAGCCTTTTCACGCCCGATTGTTCTGTGCAGTTGATGCGCAGGCGGTCGGGCGTTTTTGGTTAAGCAGCAAACCTGACAACTTCAGAAAGACGGGCTGCAAATGTGAAACTGTGCAAGTTTATGACAGTTTCAAGCGGTAGGGTCAGGCGGTCATTGCATCATGGA
>NZ_KV836081.1:0-1060 GCF_001838215.1 Corynebacterium sp. HMSC061H03 | reverse complement strand
GTTTATCACCACCGACTATTTGCAACAGTGCCAACCCATGTTATATTGCACAAGATAAAAATATATCATCATGAACAATAAAACTGTCTGCTTACATAAACAGTAATACAAGGGGTGTTATGAGCCATATTCAACGGGAAACGTCTTGCTCGAGGCCGCGATTAAATTCCAACCTGGATGCTGATTTATATGGGTATAGATGGGCTCGCGATAATGTCGGGCAATCAGGTGCGACAATCTATCGATTGTATGGGAAGCCCAATGCGCCAGAGTTGTTTCTGAAACATGGCAAAGGTAGCGTTGCCAATGATGTTACAGATGAGATGGTCAGACTAAACTGGCTGACGGCATTTATGCCTCTTCCGACCATCAAGCATTTTATCCGTACTCCTGATGATGCATGGTTACTCACCACTGCGATCCCCGGGAAAACAGCATTCCAGGTATTAGAAGAATATCCTGATTCAGGTGAAAATATTGTTGATGCGCTGGCAGTGTTCCTGCGCCGGTTGCATTCGATTCCTGTTTGTAATTGTCCTTTTAACAGCGATCGCGTATTTCGTCTCGCTCAGGCGCAATCACGAATGAATAACGGTTTGGTTGATGCTAGTGATTTTGATGACGAGCGTAATGGCTGGCCTGTTGAACAAGTCTGGAAAGAAATGCATAAGCTTTTGCCATTCTCACCGGATTCAGTCGTCACTCATGGTGATTTCTCACTTGATAACCTTATTTTTGACGAGGGGAAATTAATAGGTTGTATTGATGTTGGACGAGTCGGAATCGCAGACCGATACCAGGATCTTGCCATCCTATGGAACTGCCTCGGTGAGTTTTCTCCTTCATTACAGAAACGGCTTTTTCAAAAATATGGTATTGATAATCCTGATATGAATAAATTGCAGTTTCATTTGATGCTCGATGAGTTTTTCTGATAGTTAGTCTTTGTAGAGACACAAACCTGAAATTCCGGACACCGCGCTTCAGGACATCTCCCTGGACGCCGATATCTGGCAGTATCCGGACGGGGCACTGTTGCAAATAGTCGGTGGTGATAAAC
>NZ_KV836080.1:36312-37307 GCF_001838215.1 Corynebacterium sp. HMSC061H03 | reverse complement strand
CATGCGGACACACTTTTCTTTACTTAACCCCCAACTTGCACCCCACGCTTGATGGGTTCAGTTGCAAAAAGTGCGTCCGCTCAGCGCGTTGCCAGGCGGGGCATCTTTCGCTGCTTACCTAAATGCGAGTTAGTGACCGCGTTTATGGCAAAAATGACCCGGTAGGGTCAGGCGGTCATTGCATCATGGATAACACCAGAGATTACCTCCCGAGGAGTTAACCCGCCGAGTACTACCCTCGGCCGGTTATTCAGCAATGCTTCCGCCTCGGCGACCTCTTGGTCGGTGACATCGGTAAAGTTGGTTCCTTTGGGGAAATAAAACCGGATATCCCGGTTCATCCGCTCATTGCTACCTCGCTGCCACGGTGAATGCGGATCGGCGAAAAACACCTGGATATTCTCCGCGACAGAAAACTCCGTGTGTTTGGCAAACTCCACTCCCTGATCCCAGGTCAACGTCGAAATCGTGGTGTCCATCGACTCTTTGAGCCGACGAATCATCCGCACCATGACCTCATTGACGCTTGTGGCAGTATGGTCAGTGCCGAGTCTGCCGAGGAGCACAAACCTGCTGCGGCGTTCCACCAACGTCGCTAAAGCACTGGTGCCATCTGCGCCAATAATCAAATCCCCTTCCCAATGACCGGGTACAGCACGGTCGTTGGCTTCCGCTGGGCGAAGTGAAATATTGGCATCATGAGTCCAGCGTTTTCCACGTGGTTTGGGCACCCCGGCTAGAAGCGAGCGGGGTTTACGCTCTGGCCGGGTAGTCCGGCAGGACTTTTCAAACACAAGTTCTTTGCGCAAGCTGCCTGCCCCTTGTACGTAAAGGGCCTGGTAAATCGACTCGTGGCTAATAGTCATGGACGTATTATCACCCCACAGTGCAGCCAACCTGTCACTGGCCTGACGCGGCGAGGCACCACGGTTGAGCAGATCAACAACCTGGGCGCGTAAGAACCGATTGTCATCGAGTTTGCGCAGCTTAGGGCG
>NZ_KV836080.1:35829-36212 GCF_001838215.1 Corynebacterium sp. HMSC061H03 | reverse complement strand
GCGATACGCCGGTGCGAATGCCCTGCCCGCAGATACTGGGCAATGACTAAGCGTTCCGCCAGCCCTAGCCGCTGACCAGTGCCAACACGAGATACATCACCGGGCGTTATCCGGCTGCGGGTATTCATAGTGGTTAAACTAGCCCGCCGGTTATACACCGTGGATGTGCACACCCCGGCCTGCGCAGCAATCTGGGCAACACTATATGTGCCGGCCATAAGCATCTCGTAGATCACGCGATGCTTATGCATCATCGAGACCTTCGGGCAGTGCGACTGGTGCTGAATCTTCAATCCGGCTTGTCGCGCCCACCGGCTGACAGTTGGTTGGGGTATCCCTAATTCACGTCCAACCGCGCTTGCTGATGCCCCATTGGCGATGTG
>NZ_KV836080.1:7633-35729 GCF_001838215.1 Corynebacterium sp. HMSC061H03 | reverse complement strand
AGTGGTGATGCATTCACCGCCTGAACCTACCACCCGAAAAGTGAGCTGAAAGTGCCATAAACTCGGACAGTTTCACATTTGCAGCCCGTACCACACACGTGCAGCCCACAAGTTTTGGGCTAGTCAGTTTAGCTGCTTAACCCGATAATCGCCTTTTATGCCCTGCTAGTTCCCACGTTACAAAAGAACGGGCTAGTTGAATCCGTCATCGTCCGGATACCTTCCAATGTTTCTTGAGATGCTCTCCCAGTAGTTGCTAGACCACTCATGGTGTGCAAACGTCTGCTGCAGGAATCGGAATAGCAACAACATGAAAGGAGACTTCCTACATGAAGTTTGATGTTCTTATCGTGGGAGGAGGCGCTGCCGGCACCGCTGCTGGTATTAATCTCGCACGAGCCAACCGTAATGTCTGCATAATCGACGATGGGAACCCCAGGAACCGCTTTAGCGAACACGCTCACGGAATACTGGGGGTTGATGCCGTCAGGCCGCTAGAACTCCTCAAAAGAGGGCACCAAGAGTTCGAATCTTTTGGTGGAACCATCACTCGGGGGCGCGTCGAAAAACTGAGCAAAGAGCCAAACGGAGATTGGACTGCAGAACTATCAAACAAAATGGGAGTTTCTGCTAGCAATGTTCTTATTGCAACAGGAATTACCGACGAGTTACCTCAGGTGCCTGGCCTGTCCGAACTTTGGGGGAAACGTGTTTTTCATTGTCCCTACTGCCACGGCTACGAAGTCCGAGGAAAGGATATTGCCATCGTAGGCGGTGAGAACCCAGAATTCACATATCGAATTTCCTGCCTTCTGACTAAATGGGCGCGCTCGGTAACATTATTTCTCAATGGAATGGAGCTGCCGGCCAGTCAGCACAAACAACTAAATGCGTGCGGAGTATCTATTGCCTCTTCCTCTGTCGAGACAGTCTCCGCAGTGCCAGATGACAACGAAAGCATAGAAATCAGTTCGCCTGAGGGGTGCACCCGCTTCGAGGCATGTTTCACTGGACCGAAGTTTATTCCAAACGATGCTCTACTGCGCCAAGTGGGCTGCGCTGTTTCAAACGGTTGGGTGAAGGTAGAGAATGGCAAAACCTCTCAGCCTGGCATCTGGGCTGTCGGAAATGTCGTGAGTTCTCCTGATCAAGTGTCTCAAGCTGCTGGGGCTGGAGCGGCTGTAGCAATAGCCATCGATCAGGCAATGTTCGATAACCATATACAGTCACTGCTTTCGTAAGGTGTGCCCGCCGGTGGTTACCTTGCATCATGGCGTATACCGAAACCACATATAATTCAAAAGTGCTCCACGGTTGTACGGTATGTTTTTCCAGAACCGAGAACGAACGAGAAGCACTTTTACCTGCTTCGATATTCCTCCGTCATTGACATCAGTCCCCTCTGGGCTCGAGTCCCTGATAGCACACGAAAAAGACCGGGAAGGTGGAAACACTCTCCCGGTCATATTGCATTCCACGGACTTAGTGACCTGCCCCCCCTGACACTCGGTTTTTCGAGCTACACACGGAACCCCAGCAGAGCAAGTGCGACTCGTCCGTATAACGCCTGTTTTACTCCATGCACGAATACACAAAAAGCCCTAATGTTCTAGGGCACAGCCTAAGGCGCGTGCGCTGAATACCGAAAAACTACTTAGCAGCAGTCTCAATCATCTCGCGAATGCGGTCGATTTCTTTGCTGCGATTGCGGTTGCGACGAATGCCCATTGCGATGCCGCCAACAACGAGTGCGGCAACGACGCCCAGTGCTGCCTGCACCTTCGGCTCATTCAGAGCATCGAGAACGCGGGTCTTTGCGTCATCCGCAACGTTCTTCGGATTCGTTCGCACGGTTAGCTCATCCAGAGTACGGGCGAGCTGGTTACGGTTACGCTCAATATCGCGCTGGATATCTTCAATGCTGCGAGCCACGTAAACTCCCTAAAAAGTTGAATATCTAAAGTGATTGTTCGCCTAAAAGACTAACACTTCCACTACAGCAACGTGGGCGAGCACGGGGAAAAACTCAACGCATTACTTCAGAGTCGCCACGCACCGCTCCAGAGTCGATACGATTAAGCCATGACTACTTCTTCCTCCAGCGACAAAGAATACGGCCAGAACAACATCCGACTGGAAGCTGGCGATCCTGCCCCAGCGTTTACTCTTCTCAACGACGCTGAAGAGCAGGTTTCTCTGTCGGACTACGCTGGCAAGCCCGTGCTGGTTTACTTTTACCCGCGGGCTAACACCCCAGGCTGCACCACTGAGGCATGCGACTTCCGCGATGAATCCGCAGCCCTGAATGATGCCGGCATTCCTGTCGTAGGTATTTCTCCGGACAAGCCGGCGAAACTCGCAAAGTTCCGTGAGGACCACGGTTTGAACTTCACCCTCCTGTCCGATCCGGACAAGGAAACCATGACCGCGTTCGGCGCTTTCGGCGAGAAGAAGAACTACGGCAAGATTGTCCAGGGCGTCATCCGCTCCACCTTCTTGGTCAATGCCGAAGGCGAAATTGAAAAGGCCTGGTACAACGTTCGCGCCAAGGGGCACGTCCAGCGCGTACTACGTGATTTGGGCGTGGAAACACAGGCTTCCGAAAGCTAGCTGGCCACAAGGCCTGCTCTGGCCTCGGCCCCAAACTCTCATCCCACATCATCCCGATTAGACGGTTTTGTAGTAGTGACTCAATCCCCGGACGCACCGAACATTCTTCGTCCCCGTCGCACTCCGGCTCAGCAACGCAGCCGAGAGCGATACGCACGCATGCTCAGCTCGGCACGCACAGTACTCATCGAGCACGGGTTTGAGTCTTTCACTTTCGACGAGGTCGCTCGCCTTGCAGACATCCCCATTGGCACGCTCTACCAATTTTTCGCGAACAAATATGTGATGATCTGCGAGCTCGACCGTCAGGACACCGAGGCCGTCATCGAGGAAGTCTCACGCTTCGGCGAAACAGTCCCCACCCTGAAATGGCCGGAGTTTCTCTCGGAGTTCATCGATCACCTGGCAAAACTCTGGCGCGAGGACGTTTCTAGAAGAGCCGTATGGCTGGCTGTTCAATCAACGCCCGCCACACGCGCGACTGCAGAAGATACGAAGTCACGCCTGGTCAACGAGATTTCAAAGGTGCTGCGCCCGCTGGTGCCGTCGTCAAGCGATGCGGAACTGAACTTCATCTCCGACCTCATGATTAACGCCACGTACGCCCTGCTGAATTATGCGGTGGACCATCCGGGAAGCGATGCTGAGCGGGAAGCCCATTACGAGCTGACGGTGCAGGAAATCAAACGCATGACAATCTCTTATCTCATGAGCGTCGCAGAGGCAGCAGACTAGTGAGCACTCCTCGCCCACCTCGGCAGGGGCATTTATTGCCCTTATCAATACGCGGAGGGTAGGCTTGCCTTAGTTTACGCTTTACTCTGGTCAGCGCGGTGGGGTTCCCTGTTTTTCGCCGCGCCTGCGCCGGAAATCCCAAACAGAATCAGAGGTTCACATGTCCACGACGCAGGGCGCTTTCCGACGGAGCCTGCTTCCCCGCTCTATTGTTCTAGCTTCGGCAATCGTAGTGAGTACGGGATTCCTACCCGCAGTCCCCGCATCGGCACAGTCACTGCCATCGATTGGACAGCTCGGCGGTTCGTTCCCCGGCATCGGCGACCTTCTCGGCGGTAGCACCGATCAGTCTGAACGCCAGCTCTCCGTGACCCCCGCCACCGATTTGTCCGACGGCGCCACCGTGACCATCAAGGGAGTCGGCTACCCCGCTAACGCCAATATTTACCTGGCTCAGACAATCGAGAAGCCAAAGTCGGGCTACCCCTCGACCTACGGCGAAGCGGCCAAGGTCACGGTCGGCGCTGACGGAAGTTTTACGCAGGAGATGAAGGTCGCGACCAGCTTTGGCGATGTCGACTGCACCTCCACCCAGTGCTACGTAGCCTCCTTTACCGCGTTCCCTAATCTTTCTGACCGCAGCAATGACCAGTGGGTCCCCATCACCTTCAAGGCGGATGCTTCTTCCCAGGCTGCTCAATCGCAGGGTTCCACCGGCGCGGCACCGAGCGGTGGCCAGAGCACTGGTTCGGGCTCGCAGTCACAGTCGGGCTCGCAGTCACCGTCGCAGTCACGGGGTAACGCATCGGTGAGCCTGTCCAAAACCTCAGACTTGAACCCGAGCGGCGACACCATTCGAGTCGAAGGCAAGGGATTCAAGACCTCTGGACCGGGCATCTACGTCGGTATCGCGCAAAATGACCAGATGGATGTGACCAACGCCGATTCCTTCGGCCCGGATACCCAGTTTGTGTCTACCTCTCGCGGCAACCTGAAGTCCGACGGCAGCTTCAGCGTGGATCTTCCGGTCAGCGCGAAGTTCGGCACGGCAGACTGCATGCAGAACGCTTGCTCGGTCTACACCATTGCTGCTCACGGTTCTTCCGACCGCAGCCAGGACACAGCGACCGCGGTATCGTTTGCCGGCGGAGCTGCCAAGCAGGACGCTACCCTGCCGTCCGGCGGTGGCTCCTCACAGTCTGCAGGCAGCGCAAGCTCCGGCACCAGTGGCAGCACAGGGTCTAGTGGAACGAGTAGCACCAACGCTTCCAGCGGCTCCAGCAGCTCCAACGGCAGCAGCTCCTCGACCGGCACCCCGTCGGTAAGCCTGTCCACCACGGAACTAAACCCATCGGGCAGCACCGCAATTACCGTCTCCGGCAGCGGATTCAAGACCAGCGGCAACGGCATCTACGTCGCAGTGGCTGAGAAGAACAAGTTCTCCACCACCAACGCTGATGCTTTCTCCGCCGCTGAGTTTGTCCGCACCTCCCAGATGTCCTCCGACGGCAGCTTCTCTACTACGCTCAATGTCGAGGCCGTCACCTCGGCCGCCAACTGCGTCGAAAATGACTGCGCGCTCTACACCTTTGCTGCTCACGGTTCCTCCGACCGCAGCCAGGACACGGCCACGGACCTCAGCGTCGGCGGCTCCGCGAAGGAACGCGAAGAAGCTGTGAAGGCCGGTGCCGCCAAGACCGGAGAGTCCAAGGCCAGCGGCTCCTCCAAGGCATCTGGCAAGGCTTCCGCAAAGTCCAACGCTTCCGGTAATGAGCTCGACGAAGTTGATGTGCAGACTCAGCAGGCCGCTGCCAACTCCCCGCTCCAAACCGCCGCAGTCGCCGGAACTGGCGCAATCTTGGGCGCGCTAATCTTCGGTGCCGGCATCCTGGTCGGTCGCCGTCAGAAGTCCGTCGACTAGCACGGCGCCGGACTAGTCCAGGCGTACGACGGCGATTGCGTAGTCGCCGTCGTGCGAGATGCTTAACGACGGCCCCAGCTGCCACTCCTGATTGTGGAAATGGCGGCTCACAGCTCCGTGGAGACTGATGCTCACGCGACCGTAAGCATCCGGCTGCACCTCTATTTCCCGCCAGTCCAGCTGATCGCGCGCAATCGGCGGTTGGCTGCCGAAGAGAGTCTGCGACCAGGCCTTGATGAAGGCTTCCTTCGCAGCCCAGCGGCCCGCTAAGTGACGCGCCAGCGCGCCGCCGACTGCTCCGCGGCGTCTAGCTATCAGTAGCTCCGCAGGTGTGAAAACCGCCTGCGCGAACTGACTGCCTGTCATATTCAGCTGCTCTGCGAAGCCCGGAATATAGACGAGGTCCACGCCAATCATGGCTGGAGGACACCATCGATCATGCGGGCGCCGTCGGAAAGCAGAACTGCCTTTTCCAATGCAGCGGGTGAACCGAACCGACCACCGTCCGCGAGGTTTCGCTCGCGTGGACGCTCGTAGAGGGCTTCCCCACCGTAAATAGCCTCATCAATGCGACGCAGACCAGCCGCTTCGCGTTCGTGCGCTGCGGACCGCCAACGCTCCGCGACCTCAGCGCCATCGTGCTGCACTATCGCTTGGTAGAAAGCTTCCGGGTGGACGACTGCCACCAGTGCCGAGACATGTCCGAACCCGAGCGAGGTAACAAAGCCAGCCTTCAGCGGCAGCGTATTGCCGAAATTGACTGCCTTCGTTGGCCATACCAGACGAGAATGCTCAGCCAATGCGGAATCGACGCAATCCAGCGATCGATTACCTGGCACAATGCCGCTGCGCAAAACCTGGGTCAGACCAATAATCTGGAACGCTGCAGCTCCGCCCTTGGCGTGTCCGGTCAGCGATTTCTGCGAGACCACCAGCAGCGGGTTCGAGCGGTTGCGACCGAGTTCATCTGCAATACTTTCATGCAGTTCGGACTCATTGGGGTCGTTGGCATTGGTCGAGGTATCGTGCTTGGACAGCACCGCGACCTGATCCGCGGTGACATCGAGTGCTGCAAGGGCGCGAGCCAACCGAGACTTCTCACCGCCCTGAGCGGCCGCTAGCGCACCCAAACCCGGCGCCGGAATGGATGTGTGCGCGCCGTCGGCGAAAGACTGGGCGTATGCGACGACACCGAGCACGGGGAGCCCCATGTCACGAGCGATGTCTCCGCGAGCCAACAGCACCGTGCCACCGCCTTGCGATTCCACGAAGCCTCCGCGTCGACGATCGTTCGGCCTGGAGAAGTACGCATGGTCGATGCCTTTGTTTTCCATGGTGGCGGACTCAGCGGTGGCGGCCATGTCGCCGAAACCTGTGATTCCCTCTGTGGACAGGTCGTCGAAGCCACCCGCGACAACGAAGTCTGCCTTACCCAGGGCTATCTTGTCGACGCCCTCCTCCACCGACACCGCTGCCGTCGCACAGGCTGCGACAGGGTGAATCATCTGACCGTAGCCACCGACATACGACTGCATAACGTGGGCGGCAATAACATTTGGCAATGCTTCCTGCAGGACGTCATTGGCTCGCGGTTGCCCCAGCAGGCCGTCGATGTAGAGACTGCGCAGCGACTCCATCGCACCAATACCTGTGCCCTGTGTCGACGACACTCGCGCCGGGTTGACCGCTTCCAGCAGTTGCGCTGGGCTGAAGCCCGATGACAAGAACGCATCGACAGTACAGACAAGGTTCCACAAGCTCACGCGGTCCAGATTGTCCATCATGTCTGCCGGGATACCGTAGCGTGCCGGGTCAAAGCCCTGCGGAATTTGACCGCCAACATAGCGGCTCATCGCCATTCGGCGTGGAACCTGAACCGGCGTGCCAGCGGCACGTGTCACAAGCCACTGCCCTGTCTCGGCATCGAAGCTCGCAGTGGTGTTGTCCGGGTTGGAACTGACAAAAGTCTCCGCTGCCGCGCGGTCACGCACAGCAAAGCTCAACGCACGATCCAGGTAGACCGTGGTCAGCTCAGTCATCGTATTATCAACCAAATCGCCATCATCGGCGTAACGACGCACACCAACTCGCGCCAGCACTTCATCGCGATAGCGCGAAGCAATGTCGCTTTCTGCCAACGGTTGCCCGTCGGCGTCGCGCCAGCCACCCTCATATGAAATCAACCCCATTGACCAGGCTAATTCCACAATTCCTGCTGCAGAAATATCATCGACTTCAGCCTCAAAGCGCGTCCGGGAAGAACCGTACGGCCCAAGCTCACCAGCGCCCACAATGACCACCATGTCCTCCGGAGCCGCCGCGATGTCACCAAAGATCGGTGTTGTCTGCGGAATTGGTCGACGTGGGCTTGGCAGGCCGCTCAGGACACGGCTTGACGACGGCTCCTGCGAGCGCGCCCCGCTAGAGACCTCGGAGTTTTGATCTGTTGGGGCGGCCGCCTGTGCAGCCTCCTGTGCCAATTGCCCAATGTTGAGGTCCACCTCACCCAATCCGCCGGTGAGATCGGCCTGAATCGGGCGGGTTTGTGCCTTCTTCCGAGCCTCCGAGCTCGCCAGCTCAATGAGTTCAGCTGCCATTTCTTCGGTGGAGAAGGTGCGAACTCCCTTTGCTTCCACTGCAGCCACCAACGGGTCGTTTCCACCCATCAGGTTGGTTCCTCGAACCCAACCAATCTGTGCATGAGCCAGAGTGGTGCGGGTACGCCAAGAGTCCTCCACATTCCAGCGCGCCACCACTGCGTCGAGGGCGGCCTTGGCTTCACCATAGGCACCATCGCCGCCGAAGCGACCACGGTTCGGTGAACCCGGCAGCACCACATGCAAACGATGTTCCAGATTATTGTCCCCGCCAAGTGCTGACATCCCTGCGATGAGCCGTTCCACCGACCACAGAAGTAGACGCATCTGGGTCTCGGACGCAGGACCGGCGTCGGCAAGCGAGCCTGAGACCGTAGGTGCCGCGAACGGGAATAGCAGCGTCGGTGACAGTGCGGGCTTGGTCACAACCACTTCCGCGCCAATCGTCGTAGTCTGCTCGGTTCCGATCCAGTCGATAAGGGAATCCAGGTCCTGGAAGCTGGACAGGTTCGCCGGTACCACCCACAGCTTCGCATCGCCCTGCGCATGCATACGGTAGAGCTGCTTGTAGAAGCTCAGGCGCTCGTGTCCAAGGCGTGAGGTAGTGACAACAACGGTTGCTCCCTGAGACAGCAACTGTGCAGTCACAGCGGAGCCAATCGAATTTGGCGATGCGCCGGTAACAACTGCGATGTCGGCATTCATCGATAGTTCATCCACATTCGTGATGGCCTCATCCGCCAACTGTCGGTAGATACTCGCCAACTGTGTCCGCCCTGCCGCGTCTGCCTTAGCAGCCCACCACTGTGCCTGCTCGACTGCGGTTTCGTGGATACTGCCCGGCGCGGTTTCAGCCACGTCCTCAACAGCGGCTGCCCATAGGCGTGCTAGGTCATCGCGGGAGGTGGCCCAGCGGTCGTCGAGAAGCACTGCCTTGGTGGACGTAAAGGTCGGGGTGACCAGCTTCGGCCAGTCCGCGCCGAGTTCAGCGGTGACGAGATTTACCAGGTTGCTGTCCGCGTCTTCGGCATCGAAATCAATGGCACCGGTAATTTCGTGGCCGAGTTGCTCCAGAATCGTGCGTGCAGCGGTGGCAAGAATACCTTGCTGGCCTGTCAGTTTATCTGCAAACTCAGTGAGTGCAGCCGAGTCGACCATTCCAGCACTGCTGTCGCTTGCCGATGGCTTAGCGACAGAAACACCTCGCTGCGCGGCGACCGCAAGGATCGCTTCATCGATCAGCTGGTTGAGTTCAGCAGTACTGGTTGGGGCGGCCGGAGCCAGATGCGCAAGATCGCCGCCGCGCAGGGATGCACCCTCGCGAGTACCGAGCATCATTTCGGCGCTGACCGCGGTTGCCCACCCCTTACCGAGCTGCCATTCACCCAGCACATAGTCATCGATGTAATTCGCGCCTGCACCAGCGGGACCGGTAATCCGGCGAATACCGTCGGCAATGGCTTCGGAGAGAATTGGGCCGAATGCGGAATACCCACTGGCCAAGCTATCGATCTTGTCCTTTAGATCCGTCAGTTCCGCATCTGCGGCCCCTTCGATTGAACCGAGGTCGAATTCCACACCGAGATCGAGCAGCAGCTGATTGCGCCGAGATGAGACTCCATCGACCAGAGTCTCAATGGAGTCGGCGGCGCCGAGCTGGTCGGGACGCACCTTCGTCCACTGGCAAATAAGAACTTCCAGCGCTTGTGCCGGGCTGACGGCAATATCAGCAACTTCGGTAGCCGGAGTGGCAACACTCGTGATCGTGGTTGCCTGTTCGGTCGCCGCGGATTCGTCGGCGGATACCGCCGGCGCCGCTGCTCCCGCTGCTCCTGTTTCTCCAGGTAGAGCCTGCGCCGTGTCCTGCGCCGTTGTAACCTCCGACTCGGGCGCAGTCTTTTCCGGCTGAATTTGGTCGCGCATAAACACTGCATCAGCGTCACGTTCGAGATTGAGCACTCGAATGTCACGGCTTCTGTGACGGGGCAACTGGCAGGTACGGGCAGCCAGGTTTGCCAGTGTGGGCGCTGTACCTACACCGACTTCAACAATGCGGCTGACACCGAGATCCTCAAGCAACAGATCCTGAGTTTCGATCCACCTCACCGGTGAGCAGAATTGCCAGGCCAGCAGCTCGACCAACAACATGCGGGCAAGGCGCGCCGGGTTTTCAGCAGCTGTGTCGAAATCGGCAAGGATGTTTTCCAGAATGTCCGAGTCGACAACTGCAGCCATCTGGCGGACGAACTCCTCAGTCAGCTCAAAAGAGGTCGCGGTGAGATTCGGGATATAGCGTCCCACCAGGCGTTCTGGAGCGATTTCCGCTGGCAGCAGCCGCTCCAGGTGTTTACGGAAGGAATCCACACCGTCGCGTAGGACACTGGAGTGGAATGGCACATCAATACCTGGGATACGCACGTATCCCTTGCCGTCCGAGCTGCGGCGCTCGCACTGTTCAGCCAGTGCCGCAAGCCCCGCGACGGTGCCGGCGACGGCGTACTGCTTGCCTGCCAGGTTGAGATTTACGACTTCGAGGAACTCACCAGTTTCCTGCGACAACCGATTAACAAACTCGGTGACCTCGTCCTCGCCTACGCCAATCTTGTCCGGACGCAGGGCGCACAAACCATAGTTGGACCTCCCCTGCTCATCACGTTCGACCAGTTCATGCATGGTCAAACCGCGGCGGTAGACAACCTCCAACACGGCGTCTGCGTCAAGCGCACCAGCGAAAGCCGCCAGCGCGTTGTACTCACCGACAGAGTGTCCCGCAAAGTGAGCTGTTTCATCCAGCAGTCCTGCTTCACGGAGCTCCGCAACCTGTGCCAGCCCCAACGTCGCCATGGCGACCTGGGTGAACTGAGTCAGATTCAGAACACCTTCTGGGTGGAAATAGCGCACACCATCCACGACCACCTCTACCGGGTTGTCCCGGACAATAGCCAGTACGGAAAAGCCAAGTTTCTCTCGGGTCATCGCATCAGCCTGGTCCCACACGCGGCGGGCCGCCACGCTACGAGTCCGAGCAGACAGCCCCATCCCCCGTGATTGAATCCCCTGACCGGGGAAGACATATGCGGTCGTCGGTGCGGCAATTACAGCAGTGGCGGTCAATACCAGCTCGCCATCTACTGTGGCCGTGACTTCGCGGACTTCACCGGTGCCTGGACGGTCATCAAAACCACGGCGTTCGACAGAGAATTGCACTTCCTGTCCAGGTAGAACCGGGCTCAGCATAGTCGCAGTGAACTCAATCACCCGATTGCCAATGCCGGCATCCGACGTGGCAACAGCCGCATGCTCAGCCATCGCCGACAGCCACATTCCATGGACGATAACTCCTGGTAGACCAGCTAGCGCTGCTGCACGGGAATCGACGTGGATAGGATTGCGATCGCCCGTAACACAGCTAAATGGCTCCATCGCCTTAGGCGCTTCCACGGTCAACGCACCGCGGAAACTCCGTGGCGTGTCCATGACCGTTGGAAATGGCACAGTATTGGTCCGTGCTGTCTCGCCGCCGTTTCGGCCACGAATGGCGAAGCGTTCACTCAAGGTGGCGAGCAGCGTATCGCCATCACGAACCTCCGCGCGCACCACAACTAGTCGCCCTAAGTCCGTATCAACGACCTCGTCGACACGCGCACTAATCCGCAGCGTTGTGGTTTCCTGCGGCAGAGCCCCAATCATACGAATGTGATGCTCAAGGTGAACAAGCGCGAGCATGCCCTCAACAACATCAATGCCGGTCTCAGTACGCGCCTGCGCGACTGCCGCAAAAATCGCTGGCCAAGCATGCCCAACCAACGCGTCCGGCACCGTCGCCTGTGACTCATCGCCGGCAGCTGCAATAGTTACCGCATCGTAGTCAGCCATCGCCATCGGATCCCACACGGATTCCCACTCCGCGACCCCATCGACGATGTTTGCAAGCTCACCGCCAGCTGCGATTCGCGTCAGCTCCCGCATCGCGGCCGCCGCATCCTCATGCTTAACGACGGGCGCTGCGCCCACCGCTGCACTCTGACACAGGCGAATTCGCAGTTTCGTATTCTCACCCGCAGCATCGGGCAGCGGAACGGTCAGCTGTGCCCAGACGAGCGCCTCCCCGCCCTCATCATTGCTGCCATCAGCTCCGATGGTCTCCAAAATGGCACCCGTGCCTGGGTGTTCCAGGCGTTGCGAACGAGAGACATCACTTGCGTCAGATACACATACCCACTCATGTTCCGCCCCAAGTGCCAGCGCTGGGTTCGGCTGCTGTCGGCCAGCCCACCAAATCACAGGTGCTGCGAGCATCCGGCTAAGAGCGTCAACAGGCCCCTCCGGCAGGTAGCCGGTATCCATCAATGCCTGTGCGGTAGCTTTTTCAAACCGACCCAGAATCTCCGCTACTGGCTCATTCGCGCGGGTAATGCCCGAAACAGCCTGCGGCCCTGGGATGATGCAGACTTGATCCGCATCGTAGCGAGAGTCATGCGCCTGCCATAGGGAGTCCGATCGCCACCAGCGACGAACCTCATCATCGATAACCGGAACGAATGGCACAGGTTTGCCAGGTGTGCGGCAGAGCTCAGAGATAAAGAAGGTGACATCTGCTGGGTGGAGCTGGGTATCCAGGTCCAGCAGGCCGGATAGTCGCGAGATTTCGGTCTGCGGCCGGGTGCGCAAGCTGTCGCTGTCGGCAAGCGCGTCAAACGTGCCCGCGTCGACTGCATTCAGTCGTGCCTCTACGCGGTCGACGAGTGCGACGAAGCGCGTCGACCACGTCGGATCGAGGAACGTCCCTTCGGGCGCACACAATTCGAGATAGCGATTCAGCACCTCGGCATACGTCATGGTGCCGATATCTCCGAAGTACGGCTTCGCGGTGGCGTTAATTGCCTCGATGATCTCTGCGCGACGTTCGGTCACCTTAGTGGCGTCACCTGCGACTTCGTCAAGCAATCTGCCAGCGCGTGCTGCGGCGTTATCAATTTCGTGGATATCAGCACCCAACTGGCTACGCCCCGACGCCATGCCATCCATGGCGCTACCAGCGGGGATCCAGTTGTCAGTGCCGACGGTGTCGACAAGCATTTGTTTCACGGACTCAGAGGCGGTCGACTCCTTTGCCGCCATCGCAGCTGTGCCGATGATGACAGCATCGACCGGCATCGGCGCCAACCCGTAACGTGTCGACCACGTGCCCATCAGATAATCACGGGCCTGTTCTGGCTTGCCGATACCACCGCCAACAGCAAGCACTACATCTCGCTCGCGAATCTTTGCATAAGTGTTAATCAGCAGATCATCGAGGTCTTCCCAGGAATGGTGGCCACCAGCACGCCCACCTTCAACCTGCATGATGATTGGATACGCCGTGCCCTGCTGCGCCAAGGTATCCGCGATTTCGAGCACCGACTCGATTTGTGCGATTGTGCCCGGTTTGAAGGAGACATGCGGAATTCCGCCCTCACGCAGCTGCTTTACTAGCTCAACCGCCTCGTCCACCTCGGGTATCCCGGCAGAGATGGTGACACCATCAATCGGTCGACCCGCCGACACTGCACGCGGGAGCAAACGCCGACTTCCAATATGCAAACCCCACAGGTACGGATCCAAAAACATGGTGTTGAACTGTGCACTGCGGCCCTCCTCGAGCAGATCGGAGAGTCGCGCCACATTAGCCTCGAAAATTTCCGGCGTGACCTGGCCGCCACCGGCCAGCTCCGCCCAGAACCCGGCATTCGCTGCAGCCGCCACAATTTCAGGGTCAACAGTTGTCGGGGTCATACCGCCGAGCAGAATTGGCGAGCGCCCGGTCAACTTGGTGAACTTCGTCTCGACACGAGGCTTGTCTCCAGTGACCAGCCGCGGTGCAAACTCCAGCCACGATGTCGGATGCTCAATGTCGCTCTCAGACAGGATGCTCCTCCCCGCAGCTGTTGCCGCAGAAATCACCGCCACGCCATACCCTTCAGCGTTACGTTCTGTCAGCTTGACGACGCCCGTGTGTGGCCCCAGATCCAAAATGGTGGTTGCCCCTTGGTCGATGAGCCCCCGCACCTCGGCGCTCCAATCGCTGGAGTCAACCAAGATTGCACGCGCAAGCCGGTCAGCTGTTTCTGCATCCAGCCCAATGCGCTCAGCTCGCTCCACTACCCATGCCGCAGCAGGCGCCAGTGCTGGGTGATGGAATGCGCCGCTAACTGGCAAAACTGTACATTCGACAGCCCGCCCCTGCTGCTTCGCTGTGAGCTGCTCTGCCAGCTGTTCTAGTTCATCTTGCTTGCCGATAACTACGCTGGTGGTCTGCGTATTCTTCAGACCGATGACACAGTCCTGGGAGAGGAAAGGTTCCAGCTCCTCGACAGTCAGGCCAGAGATGCTCATCATCGGCGCGCGTCCAAATCCTGCCACTCGACTTCCGCGCGCACATGCCACACCAATGAGACGAGCTAGTGCAAGCAGTTCTGCTGCCTTCTCTGGATGAGCGACAATCTCAGCGGTAAGAGCACCTTGCGAATGACCGGTTACCGCTACCGCTTCGGTGATATTAATTCCCTGCTTTGCCAGCAACTCGACAATGCCCAACTGTGCCAAGACGATGCCTGGGACGCTGACTGCAGGGTTGGTTGTATCTCCGGTAAATGGGTCGTCTGTCACGAGTGAGATTGCCCAACCAAAGGGGTCGAAACCTGCGGGAAGCTGGCCGATGAGATCGTCGTCAAGCGGTGCGAGCAGTTCCTCAGCGCGAGTGAAAACTTCCCGTAGTTTCTTTGAGTTGCCACTGGCCATGACGCTGGAGAGAGTGTCCAGCCATGGTTGCGATTGACCGGCGAAAGTAACTGCAAAAGTACCCAGATCTGGAGCAGTTACAACATTGGTCTGCAAAGTGGCGAGTTTTTCGTATTTCACGTGGCTGAGGTCCTTGTCTTGTGGAGTACGAAATGAAAACATCTTTTGTTTCCAAATCCTTGCCAGGACACTATGCCATAAATCATGAGGATTCCATCATGTTTTTCTGATGTGGTTTTGCGGCGCCAGCAAAGTGAAAAATTTTGTAACCCTAGAAACCAGGGACTTGACACGACCACAAGATCAGCGGACTCGGCGCTTCAAAAGTGAAAGAATTTCGCAGGTAGGAAACAGTGTTCCCCTACTGAACGTTTCCTTGCATAACACCACTGCGGCGGTACCGGCGGCGAAAAATCAAGCCGCGAAGACCGCGCTAGCTTACACCCAATCGGTGATGAACATCACATCCGGAATGTGTGTCGATGGGCGACGAGAACGCTCAATCTTTCCTCGGTTAATCGCCTAGCACATCAAGAATTGCGGACTCCGCTTCTTCTAAGCGCCGCTCTGACTCTTCAAGGTCCTGCTGCGACCTACCGTCGCGCTCGACTTTGCCGTCGAAGATTGCGCAGGGATCATCGTTGACCACAGTGTCGTCGGGAACTATGCCACGACGCGCCATGTACTCATCCAGATGCATCGAGATGCTCATGCTGCCTCCCTGCTTCCACCTTACGATTCAAGATACGATTCGATCAGCGTCATTGTATCGACAGGTTCGATTGCCTTCTTGTTTTCGGCTAGCCATGCAAGCGCGTTTAGCTTGTCTGGAAACGTGGAACCGTGGCGTTTGCCGTACGGGCTGCAAATATGAAACTGTGCGAGTTTATGGCACTTTTGGGCCATTTTTCGGGCCATTTTTGCCATAAGCGGGGTCAGTAACTTGCAATGACCCACCGTCACCAGCCATAAACGCAGTCAGTAACTTGCATTGGCGGTTAAGTAGCACCCTAAGCAGGAAGCTACCTCTAAAAACACCAAAGGCCAGGCAGTAAAACACTGCCTGGCCTTAGGCTTTGTGCGCCTGGGGAGACTTGAACTCCCACGCCCTAAGGCACTGGAACCTAAATCCAGCGCGTCTGCCAATTCCGCCACAGGCGCCTAAGTTGAGTCCATGACAGCTGCGCGCAATTCCCGTAAGCCTGGACTACTTATTAGCCACCTACAGACGCAACGAACTTTCACGGCTCATTTGGACTGTACACACTTTAACGGGTTTGCCGCAGAATTCCTAATGTCCCATCCCCTGCCTTATCCAGCGAGCACGCTAGCTTGGCAGGTCACGGACTAGCTATGGTGGTTATGTGTCCACTTCACAGCATTCCAATACCACTGACAAGCCAGCGAAGATTCCCACTCGTACCCGCGTGGTGCAACTAATCTTCTTGGCTCTTGCAGTCGGCGCCACTCTTGCACTCGCCTACTGGCAGCTCAGCAGGTGGAACACAACCAGCTCATTCCAAAACCTGGGCTACGCACTGCAGTGGCCCGCTTTCGGCCTGTTCTTTATTTGGGCCTACCGCAAGTACATGGAGTACGAACGCGAACGCCTGAGCGGCAATAGCGAGGCCGCATTTGAGGCTAAAGACGATGTCATGACGGAAATTCCAGACGAATTCCTGCCGACCAACCCAGATGGCTCGCGAAAGGTGCAGCGTGTGGATGAGACACAATCGACGGACTCTGGCACCAACGCCTAGGCGATAACTGCTTATTCGAGAAAAGGACTTTTAGTGACCAACATCAATCCAGATCGTCAAGAGCGCGTAAAGAAGGCACTGACGTACTTCTCCGTCACCGCCTACTTCACGGGTGTGATGCTGCTCTTGCTGTGTGCCGAGATGATTTACAAGTACCTCATCCTCGACAACTCCGCCGACGCGCCGCGGTGGTTCTTCTACACCGCCCAGATTCACGGCTTCGGCTACATGGCATTCCTCATTGCTACCGTAAATCTGGGGACCAAGGCCCGCTGGGAACCAGCAAAGTGGATCATCACCGCGCTCGGTGGCGTGGTCCCGTTCCTCTCCTTCTTTGTCGAGAAGAAGCGCCGTGAGGAAGTCGAGACCGCTTTCCAGCTGAAGTAGCGGGCTCTCGACAGCCCGAGGATTCGCCCGAGGGCTCATCCCAGGGCTACCCCTTAGCCTCAACCTCAGCCAGAATTTTCAGCGCCGGAGTCAAGGCACGCAGTGCACGCCCCCTGTGACTAAAAGCGTCCTTGTCTTCGGCGCTCATTTGTGCCGCAGACAAAGTGCCCTCAGCTTCGTTGCCCTCTCCAACTGCGGGCGCGAACACCGGATCATAGCCGAACCCATTGTCTCCAACAGGCTCGCGCAGAATGGAGCCAGGCCAGCGGCCCTCTACAACCAGCAGCAGGTTACCGGCTTCATCGAGGACGGCTGGAAAACCGCCGTCGGCAAGCGCGGACGGCACCTCCTTGACACCGGGGACGACCAACGCGCAGGCGGTACGGAAGGACGCAGTGCGACGCTCATCTGGGCAGTCCCCCATCTGAGCGAGCAGCAGCTCGTAGTTAGCGACATCGTCTCCGTGAGTGCCGGACCAGCGCGCCGAGAGCACACCCGGCATACCGTTTAGCTCATCTACGCTGAGCCCCGAATCGTCAGCCAAGCACGCGTAGCCGGTGTGTGTCGCACCATCGAAAGCCTTGATGTAGGAGTTGTCCGCAAAAGTGCGACCGGTTTCAGGGCGCTCTGGGTACTCCGGGACGTCGCTAAGCGAAAGAAGCTCCACCGAATCAATACCCGCCGCACGCAGGATGCGGTCGAGCTCGACTAGTTTTTTAGAATTTCGGGTAGCGACAAGGAGCTTCACGGCAGCTCACCCGGGTACGGCGCACGCAGAACTTCCTGCTGCAGGGCGATGAGCTCACGAAGACCCTTTTCCGCAGAGTCGAGCATGTCATTCAGCTGACCTCGGTCGAAGGTGCCTTCCTCGCCAGTGCCCTGGATTTCGACGAACTTGCCCTCTGCGGTCATCACCACGTTGAGGTCGACCTCAGCGCGCGAGTCCTCCTCGTAAGGCAGGTCCAGGCAGACACGGCCGTCAATAATGCCGACCGAAACAGCTGCGACTGGTGCCTTCAGCGGAGTGCCCGGAACTGCACCTGCTGCATGCAGGTATGTCAAGGCATCAGCCAGCGCGACGTACGCACCGGTGATGGAGGCGGTGCGGGTACCACCATCCGCCTGCAGAACATCACAGTCGATGTTGATGGTGTTCTCACCGAGTTCCTTCAAGTCGATAGCTGCGCGAAGCGAGCGACCGATTAGACGGGAAATCTCGTGAGTGCGCCCCTTGACCTTGCCGCGCATCGATTCGCGGGGCATGCGCTCATGGGTAGAGGCCGGCAGCATGGAGTACTCAGCGGTCAACCAGCCCTCGCCGGAGTCACGCTTGAATCGCGGCACCGACTGCTCAACGGAAGCGGTGCACATCACACGCGTATTGCCGAAAGTAACCAGCACAGAACCGGCCGGATTGTCGGTGAAGCCGCGAGTGATGGTTACCTTGCGCATTTCATCAACCGCGCGTCCATCGGCACGGCGAAAATCGGAATTAGCTGTAGTCATGCCAACTACCCTACCGCCCGGCGCGAACGCGGTGCGACAGCTGTACGGAAACCCGGTAATCGCTGAGACTAGCCGCCTAGCTCCATGCCCAGGTAGGCCAATTCAACGTCACCGGCAAAGGTACTCTTCGCAGCACGTAGTGCTTCTTCACCGTCGGCGTATGGCGGAATGTGAGTCAGCACCAGCTTCTTAACCCCCGCCAGCGTCGCTGCCTTTCCGGCCTCATAGCCCGTCAGGTGCATGTCCGGCGGGGTGCCCTCTTCGTTGCTGCACCAAGTGGCTTCACAGATGAAGATATCCGCATCCCGCGCCAGCTCCACCAGTTCATCGGTCCACGCAGTATCTCCGGTGTATGCAATAGTCAGGCCATCTGCTTCAATGCGGTATCCAACAGCTGGCACCGGGTGGACCATGTTATACGGCGTAACGACGGCGCCTCCGTCCGCTTCGCCCCCACCGACTAGCAGTGGCTCACCGGGGTTACTCACAACCTGGTCAAAAGTGTCTTCCAGGTTGGCATCTTCTTCACTTCCCAGTGCTTTGCACATGGTGCCTATCCGGTCGTGAATGTCTCCGGGGCCAACCAGGAGATTCCGGGAACTCGCCGGGGCTGTCGGGTGGAAGCGACGCCAGACGAGCAGCCCTGGAATGTCTGCGGTGTGGTCTGGGTGCACATGAGTTAGTAACAACTCGCAAGCTGCAGGATCAGAGATCTTCTGCAATTCGGCGAGGACACCGGGACCCAAATCCATGACAAAGGTTCGACCGTTATCCAGCTCAATGAAGTAGCCAGATGCTGGCGCCGATGGGCCGCCCATGCTGCCCGTACATCCCAGAACCTTCAATCGCATACTTCAAGCTTGCCATGTAATTGACTAAAAAAGAGCAAAAACCAATGGAGTGTCTGGGTTTAATAAGAAAGGTCACATTTGGGAATGCATAGTGACCTGGCTAATACCCGGCCCGAGGAAGCGCTTTGCCAGTGATGCAAAAACTTGCGGATCTCCAGTGGATTCAAATGTGCGCACAGGGTTCGGATTACTCTCCGGGTCAGCGAGCATGTCAGTCTTTGTGAGAATGCGCAGAACATCCTTCGACGTCTCCTCCGCCGAGGACACTAGGGCGACGTCCTCCCCCATGGCCAGCTGAATCACACCAGACAGCAGCGGATAGTGGGTGCAGCCCAGCACGAGGGTGTCCACACCATCCGCCTGCAACGGCGCGAGGTAGCCCTCTGCAAGTCCCAGGATCTGGCGACCGGAGGTGATTCCTCGCTCGACAAAGTCTACGAATCGCGGGCAGTCGACCGCGGAGACATCCACGCCGGGCACCGCATCAAAGAGATCTTGGTAAGCACGGGAGCGAATTGTGGCGGCGGTACCGATTACGCCGACTTTTCCGTTCCTGGTGGTCGAGACCGCACGGCGCACGGCGGGCAGAATGACCTCGACTACTGGGACTGGGTAGCGCTCGCGGGCATCACGCAAAAATGCGGCCGAAGCAGTGTTGCAGGCAATGACTATCATCTTGCAGCCGCGTGCAACCAGTTCATCGGCAATCGCTTCAGCGTGCTGACGGACCTCGGCGATGCGAAGCGGGCCGTAAGGGCCGTTGGCAGTATCGCCGATGTACATAATCGACTCGTGCGGCAGCTGATCCATGATGGCACGCGCCACTGTCAGCCCACCGACGCCGGAGTCAAAGATGCCAATCGGTGCTGTTCGGTCAGGGAAGCCGCTATCCTGCGCTGTCAGCTGATCGACTGCCTGAGTTTCTGCTCCTGCTCCCACCGCTATCTGGACTCCTCATATCGTTGGACAAACACCGAAGCTCCTATTCTAGGCCGATTCCGCCAGGAGCTGATGTCGCGCATCTCGGGCTTTTAGCGACGTGCACTCTTAGCGAACACTTTTAGCGACGCGCACGACCGCGCTTAAACATCACCGCAGCCCAGATGCCCGCAAGCCCACCGAAGAGGTGCATCTGCCAACTAACAGCCATCTGTGTTGGCAGCACTCCCCAGATAAGACCCGAATACATCGATGCCAGAATCACGCCCAAAATAATCTGCATCACCCGACGGTTCACAAAACCGCGTACGACCAAAAACGCCAGCCAGCCGTAAATCAGGCCGGACGCACCGATGTGGACGGTATTTACACCGCCGACCAGCCATGTCAGACCGCCACCAACGACCGTAATCAAGAGCGTGACCTGCCAAAATAGCCGCTTCGACGACATTGCAATCAAACCGGCGAACAACGCCCCGGGCAGAGAGTTCGCCACAATGTGCCCGTAATCTGCGTGCAGCAGCGGTGCGGTCAAAATTCCCCACAGCGTCGAGGTTTCGCGTGGGCGCACACCGAAGTTGTTCAGCGCTCCACCAAAGATGAATTCGTTGACAAGAAAGACCGTCCAGATAAGTACCAGGTACCCAATAGCCGTACTGATGGCCGCCCCGAGCCCGCCGTCGCGATCCTGCGGAACAATCTGATTATTCCGCCGCGTCTGCACGGGACCGCCCATCGGGTACTGCGCATAGTTCTGGTAATTCTGCTGTTGTCCCGAGCTCCATTGCGGATTCATTGGCGAACTTCCCTCACTACTTGTCCAGCATCTCTGACAGCGCGGATACTCCCGCGCGCCCCGTTGCACTCATCACGGCATCGACAATAGCCATCTGCACCGCATCGGCCGCCATCGCAGCCAACAGGGCCACCACATCCGAGCCCACGGGTTCAGCGTTTTCGCTATCCGCTGCCTCGGCCGAGCTGAGTGCAAACAGCGTGTCACCGTCCATCGGCGCATGGGCCGGCCGAATCGCTCTCGCCAGCCCATCATGACCGCACATCGCCAACCGCTTCAACTGCGCAGTTGTCACAGGCGCATTGGTTATCAACGTGCCAATCGTTGTGTTTCGCGTGCTTGCCGACGATTCCTCGTCGCCACCCACATTGGCGAGAATCTTGGTTCTTCCGACGAAAACCTGATCCAGCTGCGCCAATGCGTCCTTGCTGGCACCGACTGCCACTGGCATTCCGTAGAGGCATCCCTCCGGGTCAATGACCGCACCAAAGGAGTTGACCACCATTGCGGCAGCCACAAAGTACTTACCATCGGCGGAGGTCACACGGGCTTGTCCAAAACCTCCCTTGATTGCCCCGGCCATAGCGCCGACACCGGCACCTACTGTGCCGGAGGGAGTGTCCTCCGGGACGTCGTCAAGCGCGTGAGACAACGCCTCGCGCCCGAGTTCGGCGGTGGGCAGCGTCGGCTCCCCCAACAGCAAGTCGAAGATGACAGCACCGGGGACGATCGGCACGAGGATATCCGGACGAGTTGGAGTGACCTCAAAGCCAATGCCGCGGTCGCGCAGTTCACGCATAACTCCGTCGGCAGCTGCGAGGCCGTACGCGGAGCCGCCAGCCAAAACGACAGCGTGGGCGCGTTCGACGGTATTCTCCGGTGCGAGCAGGTCGGTCTCGCGAGTGCCCGGCCCACCGCCGCGGACATCGACAGCGCCGATCGCACCGCCTGGAGCGGCGATGACGGTAACTCCGGTATCCCCCTCAGCAGCATGGCCGATGGAAATGCCGTCGATGGAGTCGAGACAGCCTGCGCCGATGTCGATGCTCGTGCCCAGCGCAGCACTGCTGGCTTGGTGTCGAATGTCGGTGGGGCTGATTGCGAAAATCTCAGAATTCATTGTCGACTACGGCACCTTTCACCACAGTTCATGGCAGTTAGCCTCAGTTGATTACTGCATCTTTCGGGGTTTTGCTCGGATTCGTTACTCACCCATAAGCTGATCCAGCAGTGACTCTTGGTTGTAGGACAGCCACTGGTACATCGCGTCGGTCTGCTCAATCTGCTCGATGGAGCCATTGAGGTTCTCCATGGAAACGTGCAGGTAAATACGTAGGTCATTGATTCCTGCAACCCAGGCATGGGCATCGCTTTCCGAAATGGATACCTGCCCCGACTCGGCGGGCTCCAGTGCGTCGATAATCGCACGCAGGGAATGGAGCTTGCTCTCTACAATCTCCGACTCATGCAGCTGGCGCATGAGGGCGTTTTCCCCCTCCACGCTCTCCTCACCCGGCTTGGTGAAGTCCGGCAACAGTCGCGCAAGCTTAGGATCGGCTGGGGCCTCGGAGTGTCCGACGGGCATTCCCGTCATTTCCGCGAGCTCATCCTTCGGCGCCGACCGGGCTCGCTCCATCAGCGAGTCCGCCACAGTAGCAGCCAGATTCAGCAGCAAATCCCGCTCCGTGCCTTCAAAAGCCGTGACGTACTTGACGCCACCGCCGAGAAGGGATCGCTTGCGCTTCCAAGGACGCATGTAAATTCTCTCCCGCTGTCGAATATCGGCTTAGTCAGCCTGCTCCATTGTTGCCCACAAGCCCGCCTTGTGGAGCTTCTTCACATCGGCCTCCACCTTGTCACGCTCACCGGAAGACACGATTGCCTTACCCTCCGTGTGAACCGTCATCATCAGCGCGTGCGCCTTCTTTCGGTCCATGCCGAAGAGCATCTGGAACACGTAGGTGACATAACTCATCGAATTAACCTGGTCATCCCACACAATGCACTGCCAGGGTCGGTTCGATTCCGTCACGACATCGGCATCCATAGTGGGCATCGGTGTTGCTGCTGGCATGCTCATAGGCACCAGGATAGTACGGAGTGGCGCGCGCTCGCCGGAACCGACTGCCCCGGCCAGCTTCAGCCGACTAGACTATTGACCGTGATTGATAAGCATTCCTCCACCGCCCTTCTCACCGATAAGTACGAACTGACGATGCTGCAGGCATCGCTTGCCGACGGATCCGGCGAGCGCCAGGTCGCCTTCGAGGTGTTTGGCCGTCGTCTGCCGAATGAGCGCCGCTATGGCGTTGTCGCTGGGACAGCGCGTGTATTGGATGCTATCCGCAACTTCCGCTTCACCGAGGAACAGCTGGCTTCGCTGGACTTCCTCGACGACCGGACGCTGGATTACCTGCGTAACTATTCCTTCAGCGGCCAAGTCGACGGCTACCGGGAGGGAGAGCTCTACTTCCCCGCCTCGCCCATTTTGACTGTGCGGGGCACTTTCGCCGAGTGTGTCATTTTGGAGACTGTTATTCTCTCCATTCTCAATGCGGACTCCGCCATTGCCTCGGCAGCGACCCGAATGGTCACGGCTGCCGGTGGGCGCCCGATTATTGAAATGGGTTCGCGTCGTACTCATGAAGAAGCAGCTGTGACCGCTGCCCGCGCCGCCTACCTGGCAGGTTTTACCGCCACCTCCAACTTGGAGGCAGCGGCACGGTACAACATCCCAGCCTCCGGTACCGCTGCGCACGCGTGGACTCTGTTACACACCAACCCAGATGGCACGACAAACGAGGCTGCAGCCTTCAAAGCTCAGATTGACACGCTGGGGACCGACACCACTTTGTTGGTGGATACCTACGACATCACCGAGGGCGTCAATACGGCCATTGAGGTCGCGGGGCCGGAACTCGGCGGTGTACGTATTGACTCCGGTGACCTCGGAGTTCTCGCTCGCCAGGTGCGTCAGCAGCTGGACTCGCTGGGCGCACACAACACCAACATCGTAGTGTCCTCTGACCTCGACGAGTTCGCCATTGCGGCGCTGAGGGCCGAGCCGGTCGATGTCTACGGCGTGGGCACCTCTGTAGTCACTGGCTCCGGCGCACCGACTGCGGGACTGGTCTACAAGATGGTCGAAGTTGATGGAGTGCCCGTCGCCAAGCGCTCGTTGGACAAGCGAAGCCACGGTGGCGTGAAGGCGGCGATTCGTACCTGCCGCCGTTCCGGTACCGCCGTGGAGGAAATCGCTTTCCCGCTCGGCTCGGAAATCCCGGATGTGGGCAACCTGCACTACCGCGATCTAACCATTCCGATGATGCGCGATGGCGAGGTCGTCGATGGCCTACCGACCTTGGAAGAGTCCCGCGATCACTTGGTTAAGGCGCTGGTCAGCCTCCCGTGGGAGGGGCTCGCACTTTCCCGTGACGAGCCGGTACTGTCCGTCCGTTTTCACGGCGTTTAGGCGGCGGGGGAACTGTGTCGGATACTCCCGAGCACGCAGATTTTGCAGAGCTATCGGACGGCTTTGAGGACTTTGACGATGTTGACGATGCTGACGAGCTAGCTTCGCCGAGAGCCAGCGTCCATGACTCGGACAGCATCGAAGCTCTTCTCGATGCAGCAGTGAAGGGACTCGGCGGAACAACTCGCCCGAATCAGGTCAAAATGTCCCGGTCGGTGGCCTCCGCCTTTGCGCGCGAGCGACACCTAGCGGTACAAGCCGGTACCGGTACTGGTAAGTCACTGGCCTACCTGGTGCCCGCCATTGTGCAAGCAATGGAGTCCGACGAGTCGGTAATCGTTTCCACGGCGACCATTGCGCTGCAACGCCAGCTGGTCGAACGCGACTTGCCGCGGCTAGTCAGTTCGCTAGAGCCACACTTGTCCCGCACGCCAACCTTCGCAATCCTTAAAGGCCGCTCGAACTACCTGTGCAAGTCCAAGGCCGGAAATGTCATCAAAGATCCCGTCATGGACGGTGATGACTCCGAGCCGACCGGTATGGGCGGCCCAACCGCTCTACTCAGCGAAGCACAGCTCAGTCGAACCGCTGCCGAGGTCATGCGGCTACGCGAGTGGGCCAATGACACCGACACCGGCGACCGCGACAGCCTGGACAAGGGCGTTTCCAACGAAGCCTGGCGGCAGGTCTCCGTCACGGCTCGCGAATGCGTCGGTGCCATTTCCTGCCCTTTCGGCGAGGAGTGTTTCGCCGAACAAGCCCGCCGCGAGGCCTCCAACGTCGACATCGTTGTCACCAATCACGCACTGTTGGCCATCGATGCGCTCTCCGACGCCATGATCTTGCCGCAGCACGACTGCGTTGTCATTGACGAGGCTCACGAGCTCGACGGCCGGATCACCTCTGTTGCCACCGACGAGCTCTCCCCCGCCGGTATCACCATGATGGCCCGGCGCGCCCGCAAATTCGGCGCCGCAGAGCAGGTCGATGATGTCACCGATGCCACGGATCTGCTCGGCGAGACCGTCGCATTGCTTGCCGACGCCTACAGCGGCGCACTCGAAGAAATTCCCGGTGAGCTGGGAGCGGCGCTAGCTTCGCTCCGCGATAGTCTGTGGCAACTGCAGACCACGCTGGGCACCTCTGGCTCAGGCAGCTCCGGCGGGGCGGGCTCCGGTGGTTCGGGTTCCGACTCTGACAACACTGAGCGCCAGACCGTCCGCGCAGCCGTGGAGAATATGCACGACACTGTCGTCCGGATTCTAGAGTTCAGCAGCGACGATGTCGTATGGCTTGGCGAGAACAAGACGGTTTATGTCGCTCCCCTATCCATCGCAGCACTGCTTCGCGAACGCCTCTTCAGCGAATCCACCGTCGTTTTGACCTCAGCAACACTTGCTCTTGGCGGCAAGTTCGATGCTATGGCCGCTGCCTGGGGTCTTCCCTCCGGCGGGTGGGATGGCTTGGACGTCGGCACGCCCTTTGACCCGCAGAAGTCTGGCATCCTCTACGTCGCACGCGATCTGCCACGCCCCGGACGCGATGGCGCCACGCCAGAGCAGTTCGCGATTATGGAGCGCCTTATCCGTGCCGCTGGTGGACGAACGCTGGGGCTGTTTTCTTCTCGCCGTGGCGCTGAAGCCGCGGCGGAGGAGATGGGTAAGCGCCTGCCTTACGACGTCCTGTGCCAAGGCGATGACTCTATCGGTGCTTTGGTTGATCGCTTCGCCGCTAATCCACAGACATGTTTGTTTGGCACGCTGACGCTGTGGCAAGGCGTCGATGTTCCTGGCCCATCGCTATCGTGTGTCATCATCGATCGTATCCCGTTCCCCCGACCCGATGATCCACTGCTGTCCGCGCGCTCCGATGCGGCTAATGCCGCTGGCCGAAATGGTTTTATGGAGGTCTCAGCGACACACGCAGCGCTGCTAATGGCGCAAGGTTCTGGTCGCCTGCTACGTCAAGTCGATGACCGCGGGGTTGTTGCGGTACTGGATTCACGTCTAGCGACTGCACGCTATGGATCATGGATTGCCGCGTCGATGCCGGACTTCTGGCGGACGACCAACCTGGATATTGCGACTGGAGCGTTGCAGCGGCTGACCCAAGGCTGATTCAGGGGGCTGTCCGAGGTCACGAAGTAATGCTGGATTAGATAGAGTTTCTGAAAAACTCCTACGCTTTACTATTCAATACATTATTGTGATGTGAAACACAGCACTGCTGCAGTGACCAGGCTAATGAAGCAGGGCACTTGGCAGCCGTGCGCAAGATTAGAAAGGCGATTTCCTGCATGCCCCTTTCCAGCAACCTCCCCGACATCGACATCCCGGAGACCTCACTCTTTGAGTTCCTCTTCGGAGAAATTGAGCCACGTCACCAGGACAAGCTTGCAATCGTTGACTCAGGCTCCGAGGTCACCTTCGGTGATCTGAAGGCCAGCATTGAGAAGTTCGCGGGTGCGCTGGCAGCACGTGGGATTAAGAAGGGCGACGTCGTGGCTCTCCACTGCCCCAACTCGACAACCTTCGCGGTCGCTCTTCACGGTGTCCTGCGCGCAGGGGCTGTCTGCACGACAGTTGCATCGCTGGCAACTGCCGAGGACGTTGAAAAGCAGCTGCGTATCTCTGACGCCAAAATGATGCTGACGACTTCGTCGATTGGCTGGGCCGGCGCTAACGGCGCTGAGGCCGCTGGCCTCCCGGAAGAGATGATTATCGGCCTGACGGGCCTCCACGGCATGGGCGAGCTGCTTGCAGAGGGGCACGCAGCTCCGGACGTCGAGGTATCACCCGATGACGTTGCCGTGATTCCATTTTCCTCGGGAACCACTGGTGTACCGAAGGGCGTTCAGCTCACTCATCGCAACCTGGTCGCTAACGTCGCCCAGGCCGGCGCGTCGGCAGCCTCCGCACTGACTGAGGACACGCCAACCGCCACTATCCTGCCGTTCTTCCACATCTACGGCCTGACTGCACTCCTGAACCTGTCGCTGTGGCGTCGCGCGACTCAGTACACCATGGGCAAGTTCGACCTCCTGGACTTCCTCTCCATTATTGCCGAGCACAAGGTGAATTTCGCATTTGTCGCCCCGCCGGTCGCTGTCGGCTTGGCTAAGCACCCAGCGGTCGATTCCTTCGATTTGTCCAGTCTGCAGACGATCTTCTCCGGCGCAGCATCCCTGCAACTCGATCTCGCAGAACAGGTGGAAAAGCGCCTCGACTGCGTCGTCGCCCAGGGCTACGGCATGACCGAGTCCTCCCCCGCCACCCACATCCGTATCGGCCACGATAGCCCGCTGGATTCCATCGGCCGCGCGGTGCCGAATACCCAATACAAAATCGTGGATCTCGAGGCCGACGGCTTCGAAGAGATTCCAGTCCCCTCCGAGGGGCGCTCGAAGCCAGGCGAACTGTGGGTTTACGGTCCGCAGGTCATGAAGGGCTACCTCAACAACCCAGAAGCTACGGCAGAAACGCTTATCGACGGTTGGTTGCGCACCGGCGACGTTGCGGAACTCGACGAACACGGCAATGCGTACATCGTCGACCGCTTCAAGGAACTGATTAAGTACAAGGGCTACCAAGTTCCGCCGGCCGAGCTCGAGTCCGTACTGCTCAGCCACCCGGATATTGCCGATGCCGCCTGCAGTGGTGTCGTTCGCTCCGACGGCGAGGAGATTCCAAAAGCCTACGTAGTCCTCAAGGCGGGCAAGCAGGTGACGGAAGACGAGATCATG
>NZ_KV836080.1:0-7533 GCF_001838215.1 Corynebacterium sp. HMSC061H03 | reverse complement strand
GCAGGTGACGGAAGACGAGATCATGGACTACGTCGCAGACCGCGTCGCACCGTACAAGAAGGTGCGAGTCGTCGAATTCATGGAGGAAATCCCGAAGTCGGCGACGGGCAAGATTCTGCGCAAGGACCTCAAGGCCATGGAGGCAGCACGCACCAAGCTTTAAGCTGGCGCCCCGGGAGTGACAGCCACAGTCACTGAGCCGGGTGCAATCTCAGTAAACCCGGCATCCTGAACCTCAACCGCGCGGAGCTCTGGCGCTGGCCACTGCTCCCGCGGTATTTCTTTCACATCTAGCGCATAGCCACTTTGCGCCCAAGCCCAAGCGTCCTCGACCGACAGGGTGGCGGCATAGAGCATTGAGCCGTGCCCCGCCTGCGCCGCCACTTTCCCGACTGACATATTCAGGTCTTTGTCCACCCAAATCACTGGCGGAGCAAAGGTGTCAGCGCCCCCATGGCCGCCCTGGCCGTTGGGAAGCGTGTTCTCCGGGTCGTCGTAAGGCAAATCGGTGCCGGAGATCTGCAGCTTGGCAATCTCCGGGTATGTTTCGTCGACTGGTGTTGGCACTAGTGCGCGAGCTTGCGCGCCGTCGACATTCACTGTGACACCCGGCGCAAGCTGAGCGCGTTGCCAGCCGATATTACGAGCGCGACGTGTGAGCTTGCGGATGCGTGCACCGTACCAAGACGCCAGACCCTGTTGATAGGCAGAAGTGTCATCGCCTGCGCGTTCGTCCAGGCAACAAGCAACAACAGCCATCGCGGCGGCGCGGAGCAGCGCGGTGCGCGAGGGGCGTTCCTTCTTCGGAACCTCAAGCACGATAGCCATTGCCCACGGCACATCCTCGCCGTGGTCTTCCCTATCGGGTTGCGGCAGGAGATTATGGGCGATGCGGAACCACTCCGGTATCGATGATGCGTCCGTGACAGCTGGATTCTTGTGATCCTCGCGTTGCACTACTGCTCCAACGGCACGCGGCGGAAGGTGCCATCTTCGCGGTCGGCATCGTCGATTTCATCGCGGGAAATGCCCAACATGAACAGAATCGAGTCCATGAATGGAACGTTGACCGACGTGTCAGCGATCTCCTTCAGCGCTGGCTTTGCGTTGAAAGCAATGCCGAGGCCTGCGACCGACAACATATCGATGTCATTGGCACCATCGCCGACCGCGACGGTCTGGTGCATCTGAAGCCCCGACTTTGCTGCGAACGCCTTAAGACTGCGGGCCTTTTCCTGCCTATCAACGACATCGCCGACCACGCGTCCAGTCAGCTTTCCGTCCTCGATCTCGAGGGTATTGGCCTTGTAAAAGTCCAGGCTCAGATCCTTTGCCAGCGGCTCCAGAATCTGGATAAAGCCACCGGAGACAGCACCACACTTGTAACCGAGACGTTTCAGCGTGCGGATCGTGGTGCGGGCGCCTGGAGTCAGCTCGATAGAGTTCGTCACTTCCTCGAGGACGCTAACCGGCAAGCCAGCCAGAGCCTTCACTCGCTCGTGCAATGATTCGGCGAAGTCCAGTTCACCGCGCATAGCGCGCTCCGTAACAGCTGCGACCTCAGCTTCGCGACCAGCGTGAGCGGCAAGCATCTCAATGACCTCACCGGTAATCAAGGTGGAGTCCACATCGAAACAAATCAAGCGCTTGGAGCGGCGCTGCAGACCGGCGCGTTCAATTGCAATATCGATGTCCTGGTCCTGTGCAAGCTCAGCCAGTGCCTTACGCAGCGGAATGCCCGCACCCGGCTTCGGGTCCGGAATAGAGACAAGCAACTCCAGACCAGTAACTGGGTAGTCAGCAATACCCCGAATGGAATCAATGTTTGCACCATAATCAGCGAGAGTACGTCCGATACGGGAAATATCCTCAGCGTTGACCGGATTGCCCAACACGACAAGTGCGTGGGTAGAGCCATCGCTGCGCTCAATCGGGGCATCCAGCTGGAAACTGACAGTCATGCCGTGAGGCTTCAGTGTTTCAATCAGCCCCTCACGGAGAACACCGACCTTTTCTTCTGTGACGCCAACAAGCGCACCGAGGCTCAGATTAGAGCGAAACACCGACTGTTCCACATCCAGAATTTGAACTCCGTGGGCCGCGAGCACGCGGAAGAAAGCTGCCGAGACGCCCGGGCGGTCTCGGCCAACGGCGGTAATAAGCACCGGAGCTAGTCCCGGTGCTAACGAAACCGACAAGGCATCGATATCTGCAGACTGACTGGGAGAGGTAATTACCTGTTCATTCACCAATCCAGTATCGCATGAAGCCCCGGCAGAGTGCTCATCGCATTGCGGGATACCGCACTTCGGAGGGTGGCCAGTCACAGCCGCTAGCTATCGCCCCCTGCTCTCCCCTCCAGCTCCCTTGCTGCGCTCCCTGCGCTCCCTGCCCATTACGTTGTTGGGTGTTCCAAGAAGGGAGCCGAAGGTTCATAACCGTATCCCCGGCATAGGGGCGGGTTATGTTGGTTTCCGTTCCCTTCGGATGAATGGAACTCGTCGCTGGCCTTGGCATGGCTCTTAGTCGCCCTGTCTGTTAATGATCCGGGGGGGTGATGCCACCGAGGGCAGTGACATACTCCCAACTGCTAATAGGAACCTGCCCCGCACCATTGCGTGTGAGGGCTCAAAGTAATGTGGATGCCAGCGCGTAGTATGTCCGACCCCCAGCGATGAAAGAAGTACAAACCCTTTTGAATCGCTAGGAGGTCAAAAAGATGACATATGACTATGTCATCGGCATGGACGTCGGGAAATTTTTCCACCACGCCTGCGTACTCGACCAAGAAGGTCACCAGGTACAGTCCAAACGGATAAATCAGCACGAAGCATCGCTACGAGAGCTGTTCCGAAAGTTCTCTGCTGGCGGCAAGCAAGTACTTGTCGTTGTCGATCAACCCAACAACATCGGGCGACTGACAGTCGCGGTCGCTCAAGCCGAAGGCGTAGATGTTCGGTACTTGCCAGGATTAGCCATGCGCCAACTGTCACGCATCCATGCGGGCAACGCAAAAACGGATATCCGTGATGCCTACGTGATCGCATACGCAGGTTGCCACCTGCCCGAGGCGTTGCGAAGCGTCGACCGCGTAGAGCAAGTTTTTCTTGAGCTGAAAATACTCAATGGGATCGACGAAGACCTTTCCCGGTCATATACCCGACTGATCAACCAAATTCGTTCCGCGTTAGTTGGTACCTATCCCGCGTTCGAACAGGTTCTTCGCGGCCAGATGATCCACCGCAAATGGATCCTGCAGCTGCTTGCGAAATACGGTGGTCCCACGAAGATCAAACGACTCGGTAAACGGCGAGTAGTCGAAATCGCTCGTAAGCACCGGGCCCGCAACCCAGAGCCCATCGTCGATGCGCTGTTTGCTGCTATCACTGAACAGACCATCCACATCGCCGGTGGTCACTACGCCGAACTCGGCGTTGCGATGTCAGCAAAAGATGCATTGTTAAAGCTAGAACACCGCAAAGAAATCGAACGGCAAGTCGTCGCCATCATTCAGGACATCCCCCACACAGCCATCCTGTTGTCGATGCCCGGGATTGGCCCTAAAACGGCCGCACAAATCCTCATGACTGTCGGTGACATGTCTGATTTCCCTACCGCAGGACACCTAGCCTCCTACGCGGGTTTAGCCCCAAGGACACACCAGTCGGGGACATCGATTATGTCGAACGCGCTCAATCGTGCTGGGAACAAGAAATTAAAGAACGCCCTATGGCAATCGTCTTTTGCATCGATCAGATTCCACGAGCGTTCCCAGCAATTCTACGAACGAAAACGTCAGGAAGGCAAGAGACATAACGCCGCTGTCGTAGCACTCGCACGCAGGCGACTGAACGTTTTATACGCGATGATGCGTAACAAAGAATTCTACCGCGACACAACCGCAGAAACGGGGGCCGCTGCCGCGTAACCGCACAAATCCAAAGCCGACTGGGTGCTACCCAGCCGGCTCATCGGCGTGCCCGAAAACAACTCAATCGGCGGTGACACTGCCCGTTCCTTACCCCCAACGAGGCTGCCCATAGAATTGACAACTAGATAGGAACACCCCCCCTTACTGCGCCTTCCCTAGGAAAGACTCTCAAAGACAAGACTACGGCCCCATCACGGAGATCCGTGATGGGGCCGTAGCTTCGCGTAGTTATTAACTCAGAGTTGCATCAGCCATGTAGCCACTAGCTCTTAGAGCTGGCGACCAACGTGGGCCTCTGCGCGCTGACGCTCAACCATGTGCGGGTAGTGCAGCTCGAACGCCGGGCGCTCCGAGCGGATGCGCGGCATCGAGGTGAAGTTGTGGCGCGGCGGCGGGCAAGAGGTAGCCCACTCGAGAGAGTTACCGTAACCCCACGGGTCATCAACAGTGACGACCTCACCGTAGCGCCAGGACTTGAAGACGTTCCAGACAAACGGGATAACAGACAGACCCAGGATGAACGCACCAACGGTGGAAATCATGTTCAGGGTGGTGAAACCGTCAGTCTCGAGGTAGTCGGCGTAACGACGCGGCATACCCTCGTTACCCAGCCAGTGCTGGACCAGGAAGGTCAGGTTAAAGCCGATGAAGGTCAGCCAGAAGTGAACCTTTGCCAGCTTCTCGTCGAGCATACGTCCGGTCATCTTCGGGAACCAGAAGTAAACGCCCGAGTAGGAAGCGAAGACCAGGGTACCGAACAGAGTGTAGTGGAAGTGTGCCACGACGAAGTAGGTGTCAGAGACGTGGAAGTCCAGCGGCGGGGATGCCAGCATAATACCGGTCAGACCACCGAACAGGAAGGTCACGATGAAGCCGAGAGCGAAGGTCATCGGGGCCTCGAAGGTCATGTGGCCACGCCACATCGTACCCATCCAGTTGATGAACTTAACACCGGTCGGGACCGAAATCAGGAAGGTCATGAACGAGAAGAACGGAAGCAGAACGCCACCGGTCACGAACATGTGGTGCGCCCACACAGCCATGGACAGACCTGCAATAGACAGGGTCGCGAAGACCATACCTGCGTAGCCGAACAGCGGCTTACGGGAGAAGACCGGAACAACCTCAGTAATGATGCCCACGAACGGCAACAGCAGAACGTAGACCTCTGGGTGACCGAAGAACCAGAACAGGTGCTGCCACAGCATGGCGCCACCGTTTGCCGGGTCGTAAATGTGACCGCCCAGCTTACGGTCGTACAGAACACCAAGAGCAGCTGCAGTCAGAATCGGGAAGATCAGCAGAGCCAGAATCGAGGTAACCAGGATGTTCCAGGTGAAGATTGGCATACGGAACATGGTCATGCCCGGTGCGCGGAGGCACAGGACAGTGGTGGTCATGTTAATAGCGGAAGCGATAGTACCGACACCACCGACACCGACACCGACAATCCACAGGTCAGAACCGACACCCGGGGAGTGAATCGGGTCAGACAGCGGAGAGTACATAGTCCAACCGAAGTCAGCAGCACCACCCGGAGTCAGAAAACCCGACAACATCAGAATGCCACCAATAGTTGTCAGCCAGAAGCCGAAGGCGTTCAGACGCGGGAAAGCCACGTCCGGAGCACCAATCTGAAGCGGCAGAATGTAGTTAGCAAAACCCCAAACAATCGGGGTACCGAACAGAAGCAGCATCACCGTGCCGTGCATGGTGAACATCTGGTTGAACTGCTCGTTAGAAAGGAACTGAAGTCCTGGGGCGAAGAGCTCAGCACGGATAAGCAGAGCCATCAGACCGCCGACAAAGAAGAACGAGAAGGACATAATGATGTACATAATGCCCAGCTTCTTGTGGTCGGTCGTGGTCAGCATTTCCCACGCCCAGCTGCCCTTACGCTCATGTCCGAACGGCTGCGGCCGTTCCGGCGCTACAACGCCATGATCTGGACGAGGCGCTACTGCAGTCATTCTTCCTCCTTACTACGCGAAGATTTCCTGTAACTCACTACAGGGATTTGAAGTTTTGTCCTTGTGAGAATAGGGCAGGTGAGTACGCGACGGCGAAACCACCTACCACTATGTGCCAGATTCTAGTCTGAACCTTGGAAAAAGTTAAGGCCAAGGAATTTTCCGGCCCACTTCCCCACTCAGCTAAGCACACTATTAGTTTCCTGAGAATTGTCTTAACCTGGGCTAACGCCTTTTTAGCAGGAACCGTCGAGGCTAGGGCTACTACCCCCGTGTGTGCTGTCACCAGAGTAGGGCTCGGTGCGGAATGTTCCCTACACCTGTGCTTTTAGAAGTCCCAGTCCTCATCCTCGGTTACTTCAGCCTTACCCATGACGTAGGAAGAACCGGAACCTGAGAAGAAGTCGTGGTTTTCGTCAGCATTCGGCGACAGAGCCGACAGGATTGACGGCGAAACTCGAGTCTCGTCGGCCGGGAACATACCCTCATAGCCCAAGTTGTTCAAAGCCTTGTTGCCGTTGTAACGCAGGAAACGCTTGACATCCTCGGTCCAGCCGAGTTCGTCGTACATCTCTTCGGTGTACTGAATCTCGTTGTCGTAGAGATCAAACATGAGATCGAAGGTGTAATCCTTCAGCTCGTCACGTTCAGCCTGGGTCAGACGCTCCAGGTTGCGCTGGTACTTGTAACCGATGTAGTAACCGTGAACTGCCTCATCACGAATAATCAGGCGAATAATGTCCGCGGTGTTGGTCAGCTTGGCGTGGCTGGACCAGTACATCGGCAGGTAGAAGCCCGAGTAGAACAGAAAGGACTCCAGCAAAGTGGAAGCGACCTTCTTCTTCTGCGGGTTATCCCCCTCGTAGTAATCGAGGATGATCTTGGCCTTCTTCTGCAGGTACTCATTCTCCTCGCCCCAACGGAACGCATCCTGGATTTCAGGAGTCGACGCCAGCGTCTGGAAAATCGACGAGTAGCTCTTTGCGTGCACCGATTCCATGAAGGCGATATTGGTGTACACAGCTTCCTCGTGCGGAGTCAGCGCATCCGGGATGAGCGATACTGCGCCAACTGTGCCCTGGATGGTGTCCAACATGGTCAGACCAGTGAACACGCGCATCGTGGTGCGCTGCTCCAGTGCGTTGAGTGTATTCCAGCTCTTGATGTCATTCGACAGCGGCACCTTTTCCGGCAACCAGAAGTTACCGGTCAGACGATCCCAAACCTCGAGATCCTTGTCATCAGGAATCGTGTTCCAGTCAATAGCCGCAACTGGGCATGCACGCGACTCTGGATTCTTCTCACGGTGGGCCGGAGTCGAGGGTGGGCAATCATCGAAACTCACGTAGAAACCTCTCCCTTTTTCATTGATATTGCCGTTTCCCGAACACACCTTATATATAAGGAATGTCCTTCACTCTTTACGAGTTCAAAAACAGCGGCTGCAGCGGTGGCTATTCCAGCCTTGTCCCACTACAAAACGTCAGGCTCCCGATGAAAGGAGCCACTACCCTTAGCAGCTTACCCACACTGCCCTATTTCAGCACACCGCTGTTGGTTATCTCTCCAATGAACGCCTTTTATATGCATCCCCTACCGCTCGGGGTTAAGTAGCAAAAAGTGTGTCTGACT
>NZ_KV836079.1:0-2054 GCF_001838215.1 Corynebacterium sp. HMSC061H03 | reverse complement strand
GAAGCCAGTGGCCTAACACATTTTTTGTGGGGGAGCTGTCGAAGGTGGGATTGGCGATTGGGACGAAGTCGTAACAAGGTAGCCGTACCGGAAGGTGCGGCTGGATCACCTCCTTTCTAAGGAGATTATTTTTTCTTTGTGTCATGTGTCATCGTGTTGGTGGCGTGTGGCTATTTTTTGTTTTTTGGGTGGAACACCTACTGGTTAGATCACTGAAGTGGTGGTCTGCGCGTGCGTGTGATGATTTTAAACGTTTGTGCTTTCCTTTGGTGTTGGTTGGTTGTTGGTGCGCTGTTGGGTGTCTGGGATGACACACTTGTTGTTGTTCCTGTTTACAGGTTGCTGCGTGCTGCAGGCAGGCTGCTGTTTGGTGGTTTGTTGTGTGGTGTGTGGGTGTTGTGTGAGAACTGGATAGTGGACGCGAGCATCTTGTTTTTCTGTAAGTTCGATTTTGTCAAGCAGTTTTTCTGTTTGTGATTGTTCTTAGTTATTTGTTTGTGTGTTGTGTTGTAAGGGCGCATGGTGGATGCCTTGGCATAGTAGGCCGATGAAGGACGTGAGAGGCTGCGATAGGCCTCGGGGAGCTGCCAACTGAGCGTTGATCCGAGGGTGTCCGAATGGGGAAACCTGGCCGTCGTTGTGGGCGGTCGCCGTTAGATGAATTCATAGTCTAATTGGTGGTTACGCGGGGAAGTGAAACATCTCAGTACCCGTAGGAGTAGAAAACAATTGTGATTCCGTTAGTAGTGGCGAACGAACGTGGATGAGGCTAAACCGCGTGCGTGTGATACCTGGCAGGGTTTGCGTGCGTGGGGTTGTGGGGATGCATTGTGCAGGGTCTGCTAGTCCTGCGTTGTGTTGTGTGGGTGTAGCGGAAGTGGATTGGAATGTCCTGCCGTAGACGGTGAGAGTCCGGTACGTGAAACACCCGTGCGTGCAATTGGTGTGTTGCCCGAGTAGCAGCGGGCTCGTGGAATCTGCTGTGAATCTGCCGGGACCACCCGGTAAGCCTAAATACCTGCTTATGACCGATAGCGGATTAGTACCGTGAGGGAATGGTGAAAAGTACCCCGGGAGGGGAGTGAAATAGTACCTGAAACCATGTGCTTACAATCCGTCAGAGCCCTTTTTTGTGGGGTGATGGCGTGCCTTTTGAAGAATGAGCCTGCGAGTCAGCGGCATGTCGCGAGGTTAACCCGTTTGGTGGGGTAGTCGTAGCGAAAGCGAATACTAACTAGTGTGTTGTCAGTGGCATGTCCTGGACCCGAAGCGGGGTGATCTACCCATGGCCAGTGTGAAGCAGAGGTAAGACTCTGTGGAGGCGCGAACCCACTTAGGTTGAAAACTGAGGGGATGAGTTGTGGGTAGGGGTGAAAGGCCAATCAAACTCCGTGATAGCTGGTTCTCCCCGAAATGCATTTAGGTGCAGCGTCGTGTGTTTCCTCCTGGAGGTAGAGCTACTGGTTGGTTTAGCGGGACTATCATCTTAGCGACATCAGCCAAACTCCGAATGCCGGTGAGGTGAGAGCACGGCAGTGAGACTGCGGGGGATAAGCTTCGTAGTCGAGAGGGAAACAGCCCAGATCGCCGGCTAAGGCCCCTAAGGGTGTGCTAAGTGGAAAAGGATGTGGGATCGCGAAGACAACCAGGAGGTTGGCTTAGAAGCAGCCATCCTTGAAAGAGTGCGTAATAGCTCACTGGTCGAGTGGTTCTGCGCCGACAATGTAGTGGGGCTCAAGTACACCGCCGAAGCCGCGGCAATCACCTTTGTGGTGGTTGGGTAGGGGAGCGTCGCGTGACTGCTGTGAAGCGCTGGGGTAACCCTAGTGTGGAGTGTGCGCGAGTGAGAATGCAGGCATGAGTAGCGAATGAGGAGTGGAAAACTCCTCCGCCGAATGACTAAGGGTTCCTGGGCCAGGTTAATCCTCCCAGGGTGAGTCGGGACCTAAGGCGAGGCCGACAGGCGTAGTCGATGGATAACGGGTTGATATTCCCGTACCCGTGTGTCCGCGCCCATGGTGAATCAGGGATACTAACCCACCTGAACACGCGCC
>NZ_KV836078.1:0-4072 GCF_001838215.1 Corynebacterium sp. HMSC061H03 | reverse complement strand
CGGAAAAGACACACTTTTCTTTACTTAACCCAAAAAACGGGACCCTTTTCCAAGGATCCCGTTTCAAACCGAGCCGCCTGCGAGAATCGAACTCGCGACCTTCTCATTACGAGTGAGACGCTCTACCGACTGAGCTAAGGCGGCACGCACATCGCGCTGAGCTTTCAAGCAAGCAGAAATAACTCTGCACAAAATGTACAAGCGGTAATACTACTGCACTGCCCCATCGTGACCAAAATGGGGTCTTCAGTCCGCTGAATTGGGCATAGCTGCTGGCTTACCTGCGGCCGACCTGCCCTGCAATCTGCAGTTTGGCCATCAATTCATCCATCAGGACCGTCAGCTTCACTGCAGTCACGAGCATGCCGCGCACCTCGGTGACAGCATCGATGGAGGCCAATATCGCCTCTGGCGGAAGGCGTCGGGCTAGCTCCGTCGCCGTCCGCCGGCGGTCCGGATTAATGAGATAGACGGAGCCATCCCCAAACTCGGAATCAGCGCCGGAATCTGAAACAGAAGCGCCAGAAGCCGACCCAGCACGTTCCGCCCCAAACGCCAGCACCAGGGCGTCGCGGTAAAGCCCCATAATGTCGGTCAACGACAGGTCAATCAGATCTGACTCCGCGCGCCTGCGCCGCCGCTTCTGATTATCCTCCAGCTCCTTGATCACGCCCTTAGAGCCGCGCAGCGCCGCCTGCGCACCCTTGCCAGACGCACCTACACCCAACGAGCGCTCGAGATTCTCCAGCTCCTCAGCCTCTAGCGGCTCCATCCGCCGCTTCACCTCGCCAGCCACTTCGTTGGCTAACTCTCGCGCCGCCAAATACGACTTCGCCGGGTCGAACACGGCCTCTACGAAATCCAGGGCCTTGCCCCGCCAGGCACGCGAGCCCTCATCGGAGACAAAGCCACGCGCACGCCCGATGTGACCGTTGGACACCGTCGCGGCCCAGACCGCTTGCTCATCGGTAAGCTCTGGCCGCTCGGCGCGCAGGAGGTTTGTAACGTCGTCGATATGCGGCGTCGGCACATAGACGTGGCGGCAGCGCGAACGGAGCGTAACGGAGAAATCCTCCGCGTTCGTCGTAGGTGCGCACATGATAATGACCGTGCGCAGCGGCGGCTCTTCCACCACCTTGAGCAGCGCATTTGAGGCGGATTCGTTGAGGCGGTCGGCGTCTTCGATGATTAGCACGCGACAATCCGCCGTTGTGGGCATCTTGTAGGCCCAGGGCCGCAGCTCGTCCCTCACCGTCGCCACGGAAATGATGGTGCCCTCCGGGCGCACAATCTTGATATCGCCATGTGTTCCCGCCAGCGCCGTCCGGCAGCCCTCGCACTCGCCACAACCGGGGTTGTCGTGCCGCGTGCACAGCAGCGCCGCCGCAAACGCCGTCGCCGTCACCGACCGCCCCGACCCCGCAGGTCCCGTGAACAGCCAGGCGTGCGTCATGTCCGAGTCGCGTGGCACATCGCTTAACGACGACCCCGCGTCCCCACCTTCCGGCGAAACCTCCACCCCATCGCCTGCCAGCGGTTGACCATTGGCAAAGCGATAATGCGCAGCGCGCACAGCAGCCTGCAGCCGCTGGCGAACCCCACCGGTTTCGGGCATACGAGAAAACACGCTGCGCTCTGTCATCGGCTCTGTCATGGCCACAACTCTAGCGCGCCCCACGAGACTCTTGTGAGGTAACTACTCCCTGCAATCCGGGGTTGCCACTAAGGTAGTAATCATGCAACGGCTCTGGCGAAATCTGAAATGGCTAAGCGGGACAATGTGGCCTGCTTATGCCTCATTTATCTTCGTCTGCAACCTTGTCGGAGCCATGATTGTCGGCTTGTTCCTCGGCATGCTGTTGCCACTGAACCAAGAAACTCACCTGCCGCGGTTGGCTAATGGGGTCATCTATGCCCTGGCTGGTTACCTGGTTCTGGCAATTATTGCGGGAATCGGCACTACTTGGATCCTGTTCAAGCCGCTGTTGAAATGGCAGCGTCATCCAGAGCTGCACGATCCGCGGCGGGTGCGCTATCTGGTCATGCGCGTGCCTGTCTATCAGGCACTCTTGGGTACCGTCATCTGGTCTCTGGGCGTGATTGTCTTCAGTGGAGTCGCGTTCGCCTATGACAGCAAGATTGGCCTGATGGTGCTGCTCACCTCGGTGCTCGGTGGCGCCATGGTGGCACTGTTGACCTATCTAATTGCGGAGCGCATGGTGCGTCCGGTTGCTGTGGAGGCGCTGGCGCGTAGGGCCCCGGATTCTTCGCTGGAGCCACCGATTGGCCACCGCCTGCGCCAGACGTGGGTGTTGACCAGCGGTGTTCCAGTGGTAGCAATCCTGCTTGTGCTGATAGGTCAGCGCCGTGGTCTATTCACAGATGACGCGGCAGATTTGCTGCCCACCATCACCGCGCTGGCAATTCTGGCTCTGATTACCGGCTATTTCGGCACGATGTTGGCCACTATGTCCATCGTCGACCCGATTCGTGATCTCACGGGTGCGATTAACAAGGTCCGCCAGGGCCAGGTGGATACGCGCGTGCCTATTTACGACGGCTCCGAGATGGGCGTTCTCCAGGCGGGTTTCAATGAAATGATGCGTGGCCTGCAGGAGCGTCAGCGGGTCCGTGACCTCTTCGGCCGCTATGTCGGGTCTGAGGTCGCCCGTAAGGCTCTGGAAGAAAAGCCGACTTTGGGCGGCGAGAATCGCCTCGTCGCGGTGCTGTTTGTGGACGTGATTGGTTCGACCAACTTCGCGGAGAAGAACTCGCCAGAAGTCGTTGTCCGTGAGCTCAATGCCTTCTTCGACCACGTTGTTGACTGTGTGCACCGCAATAAGGGCATTATCAACAAGTTCCAGGGTGACGCGGCTCTGGCTGTCTTCGGCGCTCCCCTGCCCCTCGATGACACTGCTGGGCACGCCCTCACAGCCGCCCGTGAACTGCGCGAGGAACTGCTCGACCTCCAGCTCACCGCGGGTATCGGCGTCTCCGCCGGGCACGTCGTTGCCGGCCACATCGGTGCCCGCGACCGTTTTGAATACACGGTTATTGGTGACGCGGTTAACCAGGCTGCCCGTCTGACCGAGCTGGCCAAGGACACCCCGGGCCGCGTGCTCGCCACAGCTTCCACCATTCGCCTGGCCAACGAGGACGAGCAGGCTCGCTGGACCACCCTGAAGTCCGTGGAGCTGCGCGGCCGTACGCACATGACGCAGCTTGCGCGCCCGGTGCGCCCAACGCTTGCCGACGAAGCTTAGGGCTCGTTGGGCGCCCAGTACCCCTAGACTTCTCAGACGGCGAACACACTTACTCCACCGAGAATAAATCTCCTGGCTGGCAGTCCAAAGCTTCGCACAACATAGTGAGCGTCGTGAATCGCACGGCCTTCGCCCTGTTGTTTTTCAGCACTGAGAGGTTGACCGGAGTGACCCCGACCTGTTCGGAAAGGGCTGCCAACGTCATTCCGCGGCTTTCAAGCAGCTCATCTAAGTGGCACACAACCTTCGCCATTTAAATGAGTCCTTCCTGATCTTCCTGCATTCGCGCAGCTCGGAACAACATAACTCCGAGAGTGGAGATGACTATCATAAGCACAAACCATATTCCCAGGTGCTCATTGAAATCGGCATGATCACGCTGGTACCACGCGCTCAGATTCAGGCCACTTGCGACCCAGTTTTCACCCATATGCTGTAGGAAACTACTTGCCGGATACATCGCTACCAGCCAGGAGATAGCCATAACTCGTCGCGCAGTCTTAACTGTAAAAAACTCGCCCTTCAGGTACGAGAGTGAGAACAACACGCAGAGCACGGCAATCGCGGCGACGATAGCGCATCGAACAACAGTCGCAGCAATAAACAAGGAGAGGACTCCACCACTCATAACCTCGATAGGAACCCCTTTGCCACTTCCCAGCACTTCGGGCAAAAGCAGGGTCAGATCACTGGGGAACTGCTGATGAAGAACCGGATGGCGGAGCTGGAGCAAAATGTAAACCAGTGCAAACACTCCGGCAAAAAGGCTCACGATTACTGAACTGGCCCCCGAAAGTTGGACTGGTTTA
>NZ_KV836077.1:7043-147155 GCF_001838215.1 Corynebacterium sp. HMSC061H03 | reverse complement strand
TGCTTGGCTTGTCACCTGGCTTGCCCGGCTTGGTCGGGTCAGTCGGCTTGGTCGGGTCAGTCGGCTCGCTCGGGTCAGTCGGCTCGCTCGGGTCCGTCGGCTCAGTCGGCTCGCAGTCGAGCTTGGTGCCCACGCGAATCACACGATCCTGCTTCTCCTTGAGAACCTCTTCAGAAGTTTCCGGCTCGCCCACAAACTCACCGTCCTCGAGATTCCAGGTGTTGGTGATCTCCTTCTCACCAGTGACACCAGGCTGATCCTCAATAACCTTGCCGGCTTCGAGGGTCTCGTCGTACTCGATGATGGTATCGAACGGAATCGGTGCAGTGTGCTTATCCGTCAGCTGGGCCTCACCCTCAGCAGGACCGACCTCGACAATGCGGTCGACAGGATCGCTGATTGTCTCAGACGAATCCTCCTTGACCACATTGCCGTCGCTGTCAACCGTAATCGTGACAGTGTGCTTGACCTCGCCTGGAGTTCCCTCCTGAACAACCTTGGTTTCGCCAGGCTCCAGATCCGGGTTAACGCGAACCAAGGTGTCGAACGGAGTCTTTTCAATCCACGAGTCAGACGTGGTCACCGGCTCACACTTTTCAGTCGGCTCACTCGGGTCCGTCGGCTCAGTCGGCTCAGTCGGCTCGCTCGGGTCAACAGGAGGCGTCGGCTCGCACTTGCACTTAGTGCCCACGCGAATCTTACGATCCTGCTTGTCCTTAGTAACAGTCTCCGAAATCTCCGGATCGCCTACCGGCTCACCGTTCTCGAGCTTCCAGGTCTTGGTGATTTCCTTCTCACCGAACTCACCGGCCTGTTCCTCGACAACCCTGCCGACTTCCAGGTTCGGGTCGTACTCAATGAGGGTGTCGTACGGAATCTTCTCCGTGTGCTTATCCGTCAATGCGGTCTCGCGGCCCTTGGCCGGGCCAACCTCGATGATCTGGTTTACCGGGTCGCTGATTTTCTCAGAGGACTCATCCGTGGCGATCTCCCCGTTTTCAGCATTCACCTTAACGGTGTGCTTGATTTCGCCCTGCTTACCTTCCTGGACGACCTTGGTCTCACCAGGCTTCAGCTCAGGGTTGACCCGAACCTCGACCTCGAACGGAGTCTTTTCAGTCCACTCGATGGTCGTGGATGCAGGCTTGCCCTTGGTACCGACCTTGATGATCTTCTTGACCGGATCAGCCACTCGCACGGTTTCGGTCTTGGAATCCACAACCGTCGAGTTCTCGATGGTCTGGGTCGTGGTGACCTTGTCCTTGCCTAGCTTGCCTTCCTGGACAGTCTCCTGCGTGCCAGCTTCCAGATTCTCGTCGAAGATGATCTCAGTCTCAAACGGGACGTCTACCTCGTACTCAGTAGTGTGAGTGCCCACGGTCTTCGTGCCAACACGGATAACCTGCTTGACCGGCTCCTTGGTGCGCTCAGTGGTCACCTTAGGGTCGCCGGACGGCTTGCCGTCCACAATCTTCTGAGTCGAAGTTTCGACCTCAGTTCCGAGCTGCCCCTCCTGATCGACGACCTGAGTACCCTTTTCCAGGGTGTCGTCGAAGACAATTTCAGTCTCAAACGGAATCGGCTTCTCGGTCTTGGTCACCAGTTCCGATGGCTCCACGCCAGGACCGTACTCAACAATGCGAGTAACAGGTTCCTTGGTGGTCTTCTCCTCGGTTACCTCAGCCTTGTCGCCCTTCGCGGTGAAGTTAGCAGTAAAGGTCTTCTCACCGTTCTCGCCTTCCTGGACAACCCTGATTTCACCAGGTGCCAGGTCCGGGTTCTCGCGAACCTCCGTCGGGTACGGGATCGGAACCGTCCAAGTTACGGTCTCTGCGCTTTCGCTTTCAGTAACCTTGGTGCCGATGACGACGACCTCATTAACCGGTGCCTCGGTCTGCTCCCACTGGCCGTCCTTGGTCATCTTTTCCTTGCCAGGAACGCCCTTGGTTTCAACCTTGTACTCGCCGGCAGGAATGGTGTCGTCGTACTTGTACTCGACCTTGAACGGGACCTCACGCGTCGGAACGTCGACAACGTTAACCACAGCGTAAGCGGTATCCGTAGAGCCGTCCTCGTAGGTCACGGTGACCGGAATCTTGACCTGGTCACCCGGCTTCGCATCCGCAGGGGCGGTTGCGGCGATCTCGCCATTGTCGTCAATACTGACAGTCCAACCAGCCGGAACTTCGCCCAGCTCGTATGGGTTGTCCTTGGCGACGTTTACGTTATCCGGCTTGTCGAGGTTTAACGGCAGCTTTGCGGTATCCCCCGGGTACACCGTCTCTGTTGGGTAAGACGGATCTGCTTCCCAGGCATTAGTCAGCTTCACGACGGTAGTAACCGGCGTCTGAGTAGCACGACCGCCTGGGGCATTAACCGTCACGGTGACGGTATTCTTGTCGCCCGGCTTCGCATCGGCCGGCGGAGTCGAGGTAACGACACCGGTGTTCGGGTCAACCTTGTACTCCCAGCCGTCAACATTCTGAGTGAGGACCGGCTTGCCGTCTTTCTGTCCGAAGGAGAAAGTAGAGCCCTCCGGCGGACCGTCGACATGATGTTCGACGGACTGACCCGGTCCAGTGGTCTGGACATCGTAGTTTGCCTGCAGGTCACCCTTAATAACGACAATGGTGCCTACAACCGTCTGCGGCTTCTGCTTGCCCTCATCACTGTAGTGCGCGAGGACTGGGACATTAAGAATGTCTCCTTCGTGCGCGTCCCTCGGAATGGTGGTCTTAATCTCACCAGTCTTCTCATCAACGTAGACAGTCCACGTCTTGCCATCCTTGCTGGTGAGGGTGGTCTGGTTAGTGCCGTCCTCAAAGGTGTAGCGCGACGGGGCCTCATCGGTCGTGTTGCCGCTCAGCCCGCGCTCGGGGAGTTCCGGAGTGAGGCTGACGTTCGCATTTGGCTGACCAGTTACAGTGTCGTAAGTCGGGATCTTGATGTCCACGATCGCCTGGAACTGGACCTCGATCTCATCGGTGGTCTGGTCCGGATAGGTCGCCTTCACCTTCGGAGTGATGACGGTTCCCGGCGCGACAGAGTCGTCCGCCTTCGCGGTGACCTTACCTGTTTCGTCGACCTTGACGGTCCACCCTTCCGGGACAGTGGACGGGTCAATCTCAAACTTGGCCGGGGGAACCGGCTTATGGCCCTTCATGATGGACTTGGTGGTGATCTGAGAGGTGATGTCTTCATTCACCTTGCCCTTGGCAAGGCCCGGGCGCACCAGGTCAGTGACCTGGGTATTGTTCGGGTCGACCACGACGAGCAGCTCAAGTTCATCGGTGGAGCCATTCGAGTACTCGACGGTGACCTTCGGGCGTGCGAAGGTGCCCGGCTTCGGGTTCTCCGGAGCGGTGACGGTGACGTTATAGTCCTCGTCCATCTCGACGGTCCAACCCTCGTAGACGTACTTCTCGTCCAGCTCGACCTTGGCCTCGAAGCCGCCGTCACCCTTCTTCTTCACCAGATCCTTGATCTTATCTGGTACCTGCTTGAAGACGACTTTCTGCGGCTCGGTTGCCAACGGGCCGGTAGCGCTATCCACGCCCGAGATGATCGACGCGTCCTCCTTGTCGTACTTCGGGGAGTGGAACTCGGTGTCGTCCAGGGAGAACGCCTTGGAGTCGATGACGTTTGCCTTGTTGTAGCGCGTCAGCGAGTTGGAGCTGTCGAAGGTAGCGCCTTCACCGAAGTTGTTGTTCTCAGCAGCCGCCTGGAGCTGGTCGACGGTACGTGGCTTCGCCAGAACTGAGAAGTTCACGTTCTTGTCAGTTGCCAGGTCAGTACCGCGGTACTCAGGCCAGGTGAAGAAGATGTCTCCGTTGTCCGCGATACGTAGCAGCTGCTCGCCGCCGGATGCTGCCGGGTCGGTGGTGCCGATGAACCTGCCGTTGCCGTCGTATGCCTCTACGACCATGCGGGACATCGAATCGTCCGTGCCGCCGTTCTCAACAGCAGGAACGTTGATTTTACCGACCTTGGTTTGCTCACCGGGGACGATGACGTGCTTCTCGAAGTTCTCCCACGACACCGTGATCGGGTTACACTCGATGTTCTCGCTCGGCCACGGGTTCACGATGGCCGTAAAGGATGCACTGTCTCCCTGGGTGGCAAACGGGCCGGAGGTACGGTCGACCTTATAGTTTCCCTGCCAGGCGTAACGTACCGGGTTAGCGGCAGCGGCCTCAGCGAACTGCTTGACTTTAGCATCGGTCAGTTCCGCGTAGAGGTTCAGGTTTCGCTGTTGCCTAGAAGCAGTAATTCCGAGGATTTCGTCGGCCTTGTGCGTGACTGACTTGTCAACAAAGGTCTCACCGGCACCCATAGAGGAAACCTGTCCCGCATCGAGGTACGCACCCATAAGGCCTGAATTGGAAAAGCTCCAATCAGCGAACGTGCGGTCTTTCGAGTTATCAAAGGCGACGCTCAAACCCCACCGGGTTTTGTTGGGGCTGCTCCCGCTTGGTTCCAGGGTGGTCCAGCTGAAACCAGCCTGGCTGCCCTGCGGAGCGTTCTCCGAGACAACACACGAACCGGCCGGCAGGTCGGAGGCCTTCTGGGCATCCTTCTCCACCGCGCCGGACTTCTCGCGGATGCCACCGGAGAGTTCTGCAGCTACCGCCTCCGGCTGTGAAGAGACAAAATTCGGAGCAACTCCGATTGCACTACCAACTACGGCTGTGACTGTTAGCACAGCCAAAGGAGCGCGTACGGAGCGCTTCTTGAGCACTTCCGGTAATTTCATACGCATTTTGCGTCCTTATCCAATTTCCCTATCCTTACCCACCTGGTACGGGCCCGCTGGCACCTCGCCGATTCTGTTAGCGAGACTTTGATGTTCAACACCTGGATGTTCACCACCCAGAAAGCTCCATAACACTTCAACATGAACCGTAAAAAGGGCGTTCACCACAGTTTAGCATGCAAAATTAACACCATATACCCTGGTAATACCCCCAAACACCCCTGAAATTTCGGCGAAAGCAAGGCTTGACAAACTGACACAACGAATACAAAAACACCGCCCACCGAAACTACTTTTGGTTTCCGTGGGCGGCGTTTTTGTTTGGCTACGGCCTTTGCCTTCGCTCCTATCGATGAGCTACTCACTGATGGCCACGCTACAGCGCAACGATAGGTGAATAGCGTGGCCACAAGTGCCGGGCACTACTGCGACCGTGCTCTCCTACGACTCAGACTTGGTCTCCGACTCCTCTGGCCTCTCGGATTCCGACTTTTCGCCAGACTCAAACTCGCCTTCAACGACCACATCGGACTGAATAACCAGACGTCCCTCTTCATCGTGGGTGTACTCAAAGCGCGGCAGCTCATTGCCCTCTTCGTCGTAGCCCGGCGCGGGTGCGGCTTCGTGCTTCTCCAACTTCTCTGGAGTATCGGTCTTCTCCCACTGGCGGGTAACCGGCTTGCGCACTGCCATGTGGTCATCACTCATGCCTTTGACCAAGGAGTACATCATCACAAAGTGGAGGAAGAAGAACGGTACACCGATAACAATCACGGCAGACTGCAGCGCTTCCAGTGCGGTTTCACCAGAAATCAGCAGCAGAGAAGCTGCCACAGCACCAATCATGACGCCCCACAGCACGCGGTAGAAGGTCGGAGCCTTGTTTTCCTCACCGGTAGACATCATGTCCATCACCATCGAAGCGGAGTCAATGGAGGTGACGAAGAAGATCATAATCACAAAGAGCGCAAACACACTGACAAGGGTTGCCAGTGGGTACTGCTCCAGCAGGATAAATAGAGCCGGCGAGGGATCCCCTCCTTCGACGACTGGTTCCGTCAGAATGCCCGGCTGCTCATTTTCCAGTTCGAAGCCAGCGCGGCCGAAGATAGAGAACCACATGATTGACACGATTGTCGGCAGTGCAATCACACCGGCAATGAACTGACGCACAGTACGGCCGCGGGAAATACGGGCGACGAACATGCCCACAAATGGCGACCAGCAGATTGTCCAGGCCCAGTAGAAGACCGTCCAGGCGCCCTGTTTCCAATTCGGGTTGACGTCGTAGGAGTCAGTCCAGAACATGATGCGAGGCAGCGCATCCAAGTAGACACCTGTCGTATCGACGGTCTGGCGCAGCAGCGTCAATGTCGGGCCCATGAGCAGCACGAAGACCATCAATGCCATGGCGGCCCAAATGTTCGCATTGGACAACACCTTAATACCTTTGTCCAGACCGCGGGCCACGGAAATCGAGGCAATCACAATAATGATGGCAATCAGAATGAGCTGCACCATCGAGCTTTCCGGGGTACCGATTACACGTGCAGCACCGGAGTTAATCTGCAGCGCACCCATGCCCACCGATACCGCGATACCGACGACGGTACCGATGATGGCGACGGCGTCGATAAGCTTGCCCGGCCATGAGTAGATGCGGGTACCGAGCAGCGGCGCGAAGATGGAGGAGACGCGCGGCGGCAGGTGACGCTTGTAAATGAAGTACCCCAGCGCGAGCCCCGGCAGCGCCATGATGACCCACATGTGAATACCCAGGTGGTAGATGGTAAATGCCATCGCAGTGTTCTGAGCTTCGCGGCTCATCGGCTCTTGACCGAACGGCGGGTTGTAAGCGTGGTTGAGCGGTTCAGCCACGCCCCAGAACATCAGCATGGAGCCAGTACCACCGGCGAAGAGCATGCCGAACCACTCGGCGATGGTGTATTCGGGCTCTTCGTCATCATCGCCAAGCTGGATGCGTCCGTAGCGGGACACAAACAAGCCGATGAGGAAGATAAAGCTTGCCGAGACACCACCGATGAACAGCCAGCCCATGTTAGACGTAACCCAATCGGAAGCGGCCGAGTAGGCATCCCGAGCGGTATCCCCCAGCGCTATGGTCACTGCCACAAAGAGGACAATGAAACCCATCGCCGTCGTGAAGATCAACGGGTCGGTCGGCAGGTTCTTAAGAAAACCGCCCGACTTCTTTTCTTGCGTTTTTACTTGTGGCGTTTGTGTAGATCCCATTATCGGGGTCAGCGCCTTTCACTTCTAGATTGTCTGTCTCAGAAAAGACAGCTCGGAAGACACATTCCTCCCAAGTCGGTTATCTACGTTACAAAAGGAAGCCCAGTCATTCTCAATAACTAAGCCTTTGTTCTGTAATTGCGACTTTTTCCTTCGAGTTCACGCTGGTTTAACTGAACGTCAAAGTGGAAAACCTATCGTTCGACTCCATGCAGCTTTCCCGTCGCAGCGCTCTACGTTTAGGCGCATCCACCGCACTTGCCACTTCAGTCACGCTCGCTCATGCCTCTAGAGCTGCGGCTTCAGCTACACCGGGTTCGCCGTCACTGGCCTCCCCAGGGTTACTGCGTTCTCGGCCACAGCTCACCCACGGCGTTGCAAGTGGCGATATCCGCGGCGACGGCGCATTGATTTGGGCTCGCTCAGACCGCCCCGCCCATATGGTGGTTGAAACTGCTGCAACTGAGAGCTTCCAGAATGCCAAGGTATTCCGCAGTAACTCTCTGTTAACTCCAGACACTGACGGCACCGGACGTCTACGTGTCGTCGGTCTCGAACCGGGGCAGGAAATCTTCTATCGTGTCACGCTCGAAGAGGCAGATACTGGAATCTGCTCTGATCCCGTTATCGGCACCTTCCGTACTGCCCCAAACCGCGCATCCAACATCCGCCTGCACTGGTCCGGCGATGTCGCAGGTCAGGGTTGGGGAATTAACGACGAAATCGGTGGATACACCGGCTTTTCCACCATGATGGAGCGCAATCCAGACCTATTCATTCACTCAGGCGATACCTGCTATGCCGACGGTCCGCTGGATGAATCCGTCACGCTTTCCGACGGCACTGTGTGGCGCAACCATGTCACTCCGGCCAAATCCAAGGTTGCTGAAACCCTCGAAGAGTATCGTGGCCAGTACTCCTACAACCTCATGGACAAGAACTACTTGGCCTTCAATGCGCAGGTTCCGCAGCTAGTCCAGTGGGATGACCACGAAACAGTCAACAACTGGTACCCCAACGAAGTCCTAGACGATGATCGCTATACCGAGCGCGATGTCAACACCCTGGCCAAGCGTGCCTACCAGGCCTTCCATGAGTGGCAGCCAATTGATCAACAAATGGCTGTAGATGGGCGCGTCTACCGCAAGGTTTCCTACGGCCCGTTGCTAGACATATTCATTCTGGATATGCGCAGTTACAAGGGAGAAAACACTTCCAATAATCCGCGCTCGACAACCGAAGAACCAATCCTTGGCGAAAAGCAGACCAACTGGTTAATCGACTCCCTCAAGGACTCCCGCGCGACGTGGAAGATTGTTGCTAATGACCTACCGCTTGGCATCATCGTCCCCGACGGCGACGATGGTGACCAAGAAAGCGTATCCAATGGTGCCGCCGGTGCACCTGCAGGACGTGAACGTGAAATCGCCCGCCTGCTCAGCGCCATTAAAGATGTTTCAAATGTCGTCTGGCTCACCGCCGATGTGCACTACACCGCGGCTCACCACTACAGCCCAGAGCGCGCACAGTTCACCGACTTCGCACCCTTCTGGGAATTCGTCTCCGGTCCTCTCCACGCGGGCGCTTTCGGCCCCAACGAAATGGATTCGACCTTCGGGCCGAAGGTGGAGTACGTCCACGCACCGGGTAAAGACAATGCCAACGCCGACCCCACACAGGATTTCCAGCACTTCGGCGAAGTCGATATCGACGGCGACTCACGCGAGATGACCGTCCGCCTGCTCACCACTCGTGGCACCGAGTTGTGGTCGACAACGCTGAAGCCGCAGGCGTAGGCACACTGTTCAACAGCGCGTGGCGGTAGCCACTAATTAGTGCGTTCCGCCACGCTTTACGACGGTCTCCTGCCCCGCAGCCTGCCAGGCCACAATGCCCCCGTCCAGATTGATGAGCTCCGGTATGGCGCCATCAGCCTCAATCTCGCTGGCCAACAGCTCAATTGCCTGTTGCGAGCGGGCACCCGAGTGGCAGTGAATCAGAACTCGTGGGTAGTTCGACTGGAGGTTCCGCTCAGCCCACGCTTCGCGAATCGCAGCCCACCCACGGCTGCGAATGTTGCCGAGTGGCACAAGCACAGATCCGGCAATGGCAGCCTCCGCGTGTTCTTCAGGCTCGCGTACATCGATGAGAGGCACACCCTCGGCAAGAAGCTCGTGCGCCGTGTTGGGGCCAATGCTGCGCATGCTCTGCGCCGGGGCCTCCTCATCCTCGGTCCACGAAGCTGCGCACACCTGCGCAATTTCGGTCAAGTCGGAAACGGGTTCGCGCTCCGGGTCGGCTGCAAAGGACAGTGTGCGGGTGGTTGCCTCCAGGGCGTCGATAAGCACGAGTTTGCCGACGGCGACCTTGCCGACACCAGTGAGCACCTTGATAGCTTCGACGACCATCATGGAGCCGATCTGTCCGACCATTGCGCCGAGGACACCGCCTGCGGCGCACGACGGCACGGAGCCGGGATCGGGGATGTCGGGGTAAAGATCGCGAAGCATGGGGCCGTGGCCAGGCCAGAAGACGGACAGTTGCCCTGCGAACTGCAGAATCGTGGCCCAGACCAGCGGCGTTCCGGTCAGCTCCGCGGCATCGGAGGACAGGTAGCGCGTGGCGAAGTTGTCCGCGCCGTCGAGCACTACATCGTGAGTGGCGAAGAGCTCCTCAGCATTGTCGACGCTTAACCTGCCGACGATTGCGGTCACCGATGCCTCGGAGTCAAGGCGCCGCACGGCATCCGCGGCAGATTCGGCCTTCGGGCGACCAATGTCGGACTCACGGTGAATGACCTGGCGCTGAAGATTGGACTCGTCGACCACGTCATCGTCAATGATGGTGATGTGCCCGACCCCTGCCCCGGCCAGGTACAACAGCGCAGGCGATCCCAAGCCACCAGCTCCGATAACGAGGACGCGGGAGGATCGCAAAGTTCGCTGCCCCTCGGCACCAAAGCCCGGCAGTGTTAGGTGCCGCGCGTACCGGCGCAGGTCGCGGTCCGAAAGATTGACACCCTGCTCCGCCATTACAGAGAATCCCGCTCGCGTGCGCCGCTGACGCGCTCAGTGATGATTCCCTCAAACGACGAGCTCGCCTGGGCCAGTCGACGCCGTGGGATGCGACCCGACTCGCGAGCAGTCAGGCCTGCCTCAACGCCGAAGCGCATCGCCGTGGCCATGCCCACCGGATCATGCGCACGGGTCACTGCGGATGCCAGCAGCACTGCATCGCAGCCAAGTTCCATCGCCTGCGCGGCCTCAGACGCGGTACCGATGCCCGCATCCAGGATGATGGGCACATTCGCGCGGTCCACGATCAGCTCGATGTTGTGTGGGTTAAGAATGCCCAGGCCAGTACCGATCGGCGAGCCCGCCGGCATGACAGCTGCACAGCCCAAATCCTCCAGCCGCTTAGCCAGCGCCGGATCGTCGTTGGTGTAAGCGAAGACGACGAAGTCGTCAGCCACCAGCTGCTCCGCTGCCGCAACCAGCTCGACCGGGTCCGGCAGCAGCGTGTCCTCGTCGGCGATGACCTCGAGCTTCAGCAGGTTGGTTTCCAGCGCCTCGCGGGCCAACTGCGCAGTCAGCACCGCGTCACGAGCGGTATAGCACCCCGCAGTATTCGGCAGCGCCGCAATATTGTTGCGCTGCAAAATCTCAAAAACGTTCTGCTTCGTACCGGGTGTAAAGCGGCGCATCGCCACCGTAGTCAGCTCAGTGCCCGAAGCCACCAGCGCCCGCTCCAGCGTATCCATGCTGGTCGCACCGCCAGTTCCCATAATCAGACGGGAGTTCAACTCCAGTCCGCCAATGCGCAGCGGTTCACGTGTAACTTCGCTCGCCGTCCCGGTTTCATTTTCCTGCGCGGACATGTTTGCTTGTGCGGAATTCTCGGTCATCTCTAGCCTCCCTGAACCGCTGTCACGATGTCGATGGCGCCTGCCACGGGCGTGCTCGCCCACTTGGCTCGCGGGATTACCGCACCATCCACGGCTACCGCGATTCCCAGGCGGGTGCCGTCCGCGGCGGTGCCGTCGTCGTTAAGCGCGTGCCCCGTGTGCTTTGCGACGAGATCTGCGACCATCTCCCCCGCAGCCGGTGTGTAGCCTTCGCCATTGAGTGTTGTGGTGGACATAAGCGAGCCTCCTCTAATCGCTGAAGCGGAATGGATTGACGGCGGAAAGAAGCGCCGGGTCGTTGTCATTTTCCCGACCTGCGACGACATCGGCCGTGAGTTTGGAACCGATGGCCGTAAGCAGAATGCCGTGACGGAAGTAGCCGGTGGACACGGTCAATCCAGGAACCACGCGGCCAATCATGGGGACATCGTCCGGGGAGCCAGGCCGGGCGCGGGCGGTCATCTCGTAGATTTCGCAGTCGAGAATGCCGGGCACCAGGCGGTATGCGTCGCGGAGTAGCTGGTGGACTCCTTCGGCGGAGACACCGGTCAGGTCATCTTCACGCGAGGTTGCGCCGAGCACGACGGTGCCGTCGGCACGCGGGACGATATAAACCGGACGCCCCTGAACCACACCGCGAATAGTGCGGGTGACCAGCGGCTGCAAGCGCTCCGGCACCCGCAGACGCAGCACATCCCCATAGACCGGGCGCAGCGGCAGATTCAGATTCTCCGGCAGACCGGCCATATCGGCGGTGTTCAGCCCCGCAGCCAAAACGACCTCATCGGCGAGGTAGTCATTTCCGTCCGTACCGCGCAGCCCAATGGCTTGGCGGGGGTCGGCATCGGAAGCGTAGATAACCTCTTCCACGCGAGTGCGGATGACGCGGTCTCCTAGAATGGTCAGCAACGCCTCTGCGAGCAGACGCGGATTGACCTGGTGATCTCCCGGAATATCCACCGCACCAACACAGCCCGGCCCCAGTGCCGGTTCTGCCCGGCGCGCCTCGGTGGCGGTGATGCGGTTGATCTCCATACCCATGTCATGCTGCAGCTCAACGAGTTCGCTAAGGGTCTGCCGGTCGGCGGCATCACCCGCACAAACAAACGTGGAATTCTCGATGTAGCCGACATCGTGGCCCGATTCCTCGGCGATGGCCTGGGCAAAGTCGCGGTAGAGCTTGCCCGACTCCACCATCAGCGGATACAGCGTCGGCTGATCCCACACAACTTCGGCCACCGGCGCCAGCATGCCAGCCGCGGCGAAAGTTGCGCCGGAAACGGGCTCGGCATCGAGGACGGTCACATCGAATCCCTGGCGAAGTAGTCTCCATGCCGTCGCCAAGCCAATAATGCCCGCGCCTGCGATAACAACGCTTGACGACGTGTCCCCTGTGCCGCCCTCACTTGTCGAGGCAGCACCCATAGCGGCAGCATTCACTGCCATTCCTCCCTCCGGCGGCATAACCCGCATCAGGTAAAAGCGGTCGGCGTTACTCGCCCTCTCAGCCAGCGGTGTCTCGTCGATACCGGGCACGGCTCCCGCGGAACGTGGTACTCCCCCATCATATGACTTCGGGCTCTCCGCCACGACACCACATCCCCAACCTCGCCTAGCATGGGGACATGAACGCCTCATCAGCTGCCACTCGCACAACACGACGCGCCCTGCTTGCCGACGCCCGCCTGTACCTCTGCACCGACTCGCGCGCATCCCGCGGTGATCTGCGCGAATTTCTGCACGCCTGTTACGAAGGCGGCACCGACATCATCCAGCTGCGCGACAAGAAAGTCGACACTCGCGACGAGATTGCCGCCGTGGAGATCCTCGCCGAGGTCGCCTCTGAACACGGCAAGCTCTTCGCCGTCAATGACCGCGCCGACATTGCCGCGCTGACCGGCGCAGACATTCTGCATGTGGGCCAGGAAGACCTCACGACCGAGCAGGCCCGCCAGATCGTTGGCCCCGAGATTCTCATCGGCCGGTCCAACCGAAATCTGGACATGTTCGCCGCCTCACTTGCCGACGATGGCATCGATTACGCGGTAATCGGTCCGGTTTATGCCACCCCGACGAAGCCCGACCGTCGGCCCGTCGGAGTCGAGATGGTCAGTGAGGCTGCGGCACTGGTACGGAGAGTGCGGGCACAGGGATCAGCGGAGTCCCACCAGGATTCCGTGGCCGATATTGTGCGCCCACACGACCGCGGCGCAAGTGACCCCGTCAAGCCATGGTGGGCAATCGGCGGTATCAACGCCGAGACCGCCGGTGAAGTTATCGCCGCTGGTGCGGAACGCATTGTGGTGGTTCGCGCACTAACCGAGGCAGCAAATCCGGAAGAGGCAGCGCGTGCTCTGCGCGCTGTGGTTTCACCAAGGAGCTAGGACGCTGTGAATATTAATTCACAACAAGACGACCTTCTGACTCAAGCTAAAGCGAATAGCAACGGCCGCGCTGCGGAAATTGTTGTCCACGACGGCTCGCTACGCCAGACTCTCATCGCACTGACTGAAGGAACTGAGCTTTCCGCCCATAACTCGCCGCCCGCAGCCTCGATGCTTGTGCTTGTTGGCGAAGTTGAAATCACCGGTGCCGATGAAACCACGATTTCAGAGGGCAATCTCAAAGTACTCACCCACGTCAAGCATGGCGTGAAAGCTCTAACAGATTCCGTGTTTTTGCTGACCACGGTCACAGGCGTCGACGGAATCGACAGCCACGGCGACAAGTAGCAATCAGCGCCTACTCCCCGGCGAATGTCTCCAACTGCCGAATAGCGCCGGAGACAATCAGGAGATCACCTGCGGTAATGCGGTCGTCGGCAAGCGCGGGGCGGAAGCGCTGACCGCGCTTTTGTACGGCGACGACCGTAATCGGTGCGCTCTGGTTAATCTCCGCCACGGTCTTATCCAGGCAATGGATCGGCGGCGCGACCTTACCGACTGCGTAGTCGCGATCGAACTCCAGGAAGTCCTGGACCTTGCCGCCGATTAGGTGCGCAATACGACGGCCAGTGTCGGCCTCCGGGCGAATGACGTGGTGAACACCGATCTGGCCCAGAATCTTGGCGTGGGCCTGGTTATCGGCCTTTGCCCAAATCAGCGGCACATCCATGTCCACCAGTGCGGACGCGGTCAGCAACGACGCCTCGATATCACTGCCGATTGCAATGACCACACGTTCGGCTTCATCGACGCCGAGCTGCTTCAGTACTTCCGGCATGGTGGTGTCGGCGGTGACCACGTGGTCGAAGGTCGAGGACAGCTCCTGAACCACCTTTTCGCGATGGTCTACGCAGAGAACCTCGATACCGCCAGCGACCAGCTCCTCGCCGAGCGCCTGTCCGAAACGCCCCATGCCAAGGATTACAACAGGAGAAGAGCTGACTTGGTCGGCGAAATGCTCTGCAAAACCAGCAAACGGATTGAATTTCGAGTTAGCCAATGAAGGGCCTTTCTTCTGGATATTCGTAGATGCGCTGGCGTGGGCGGGCGGCCAAGGCCGTCGCCAAGGCGATTGGGCCAACACGTCCGGCGAACATCAGCACGATGAAGATTGCCTGTGCTGCCACCGGCAGGTCAGCGGTGATACCTGTGGAAAGGCCTACCGTGGCGAAGGCACTGACTACTTCAAAAAGGATTTGGTCAGTAGAAAACTGTGGCGCTAGGAAACTGACGGCGATTACTGCCAGAAAAACCTGGCCAATACCGAATGCAAGAACGACGAGGGCCTGACGCAGCACCTTTGGATTGAGGCGCCGCCGAGCCACGGACACGGAGGTGTCACCGCGAATCTCCGCGAGAACGGCGGCGAGAATGACTGCCGACGTCGTGATTTTCACGCCACCTGCAGTACCACCGGTGCCGCCGCCAATGAACATGAGGAAGTCAGTGCCCAGCAGTGTCGATGGGTGGAAGTCCGCGTAATCGAGCGCGTTGAACCCCGCGGTACGCGGGCTCACACTAGCGAAGAATGAGTTGAGTATCTTCTCCCCTGTAGTGAAACCAGACATGGCATTGGACCACTCACCAAATGCCACCATTATTGTGCCCAAAGCAATCAGCAGGATGGTGCCTTTGATAGTGAAGCGAGTAGTCAGAGACCAGCGTTTAGGTAACTGCCCTCGCGTGCAGACACTAAGCCACGCTTTCAGGTGCCGCCAAGCCTCGAGCAGAACAGAAAAACCCAGACCACCAACGATAAGAGAGAAGGCCAGCGGCAAAAGTATCCAGGCATCACTGTGGAACCCAATGACGTTGTCCGTATACAGAGCAAAACCGGCATTGTTGAAGCTTGAGATGGCATGGAACAAGCCCTCCCACGCAGCTCTCCCCCAGCCGTACCCATAACCTAGGTGGAACCGCAGCATAAGTGCCACTGCCACAACAAACTCCACCAACAGCGTGAAGCTAACGGCAGCACGGACAACCCATGAGATCTCGCCCATGTCCATACCGCGGCCCTCAACGCGCGCACCGGCACGGCGGTTAAGGCCGAGTCTTCCCGCAACGAAGAGGCCAAAAAGTGAAGCCAAGGTCATGAACCCAAGGCCACCCAGCTGAATCAACAGCATGATGACAACCTTGCCGAAGGTTGACCAATGGGTAGCCGTATCTACGGTGATCAGGCCGGTCAGGCTTGTTGCCGAGGTGGCTGTGAACAGAGCATCAGACAGCGCCGTGGGCAGGCACAGATTCCCAGGGCTCGGGGCACAGTGCCCCGTGGGGTGGCTATTGGCTGCCGAGATCGGCAGCATTAACAAAACCGTGCCAACGGTTATGAGGGCGACATAGCACCACACCACCAACGTCGTGGGACGAACTCCCCGACGTGATTTAGTGGTCTGCCGCGACAGCGTAATCACCATCGGAACGTTAGTCCTCGTGGCCAGCGGTGTCGAGGGGATCCGAGAATTCTGCCCCTTACGCGTACCCGACTAATAGGGGAACTACCCTACACCCCAGGCACAGTTGCGATATCCCGTACACATTTCGCGCCCAATCCCCGCCCCCACACCCCACCCCGCTTTGGCTACTGCGGAAACCTTGAGTTATGGTCGGGTTCATGATGACACCCCTGATGAACACACCCGCGCCGTGCGGCGCACAGTGGTGGTGGCTCGCTTAAGTCCGCGAGCAACGTCACGTCATCTCATTAATGTCGACGGCAAACCCGTCAAGTACGAGCTCGCAAGAAGATAAATCTGGCGGGCTCTTTTCTTTTATCGGTTCGACGAAGAGAACCAGGGCCCGCTGAAATAAACAACAGCAACGAAAGGCTCTCTTCAATGACTGATTACAACCCCAGCGCGGATGCCATCGCCAAGGCTTCAGCACCGACTGCAACCAGGGTGCCGTCGGCAAGCGTTAACGGCGCGGGCGAGGTGCGCGAAACCCTCTTGCCTGCATTTTTCGGTCGCTTCGGTGGACAGGAAGTGCCGGAGTTCCTGCTGCCAGCACTCGATGAGCTGGAAGCGGCTTACATCGAGGCGATGAGCGATCCGGAGTTCCAGCACGAGCTGGAAGAACTGCGTCGCGATTTCCTCGGCCGCGCAACCCCGCTGTTCGAATGCCGACGTCTATCCACGCCGAACACGACGATTGTGCTCAAGCGCGAGGACTTGAACCACGGCGGCGCGCACAAGGGCAACAACGTGGTCGGCCAGGCGCTGCTGGCAAAGCGCATGGGAAAAACCCGTCTCATTGCTGAGACGGGCGCAGGCCAGCACGGCACGGCCACCGCGATGGCCGCAGCGCTGCTGGGACTTGAGTGCGAGATTTACATGGGCGCGCACGATGTCGCCCGCCAGCACCCCAATGTCGAGCGCATGGAGCTCATGGGCGCGAAGGTCGTTCCCGTCACCACCGGCGAGGCCGGTTTGAAGGATGCTATTGACGAGGCACTGGTCGAGTGGAGCAAGACTCTCGACTCCACTTTCTACCTGCTGGGCACAGCCGCCGGACCGCACCCATTCCCCACTATCGTGCGTGAATTCCAGCAGGTCATCTCGGAGGAGTCACGCAGTCAGATGGCCGAGCGTTACGGCAAGCTTCCCGACGCTGTCATCGCAGCCGTCGGTGGCGGCTCCAACGCCATCGGCGCATTTGCTAACTACATCGACGACTCCGATGTCGCCCTCATTGGCGTCGAACCCGCAGGTGAGGGTCTCGACACCGACCGTCACGGCGCGCCCATCAATGCGGGCAAGACTGGTGTCCTTCACGGCATGCGCTCATTTGTCATGCTTTCCGACGACGGCGAGGTGTTGCCATCGCACTCCATCTCGGCGGGCTTGGATTACCCGTCTGTTGGCCCGGAGCACGGCATGCTGAAGGAGAATGGCCGCGCCAGCTATGTCGGAATTACCGACGAGGAGGCGCTGGAAGCGTTCCAGCTGCTCAGCCGCATGGAGGGCATTATTCCGGCGATGGAATCCTCGCATGCGCTGGCGCAGGCCATTAAGATTGCGCGACTCCGTGAAACCGACCCTGCCGCTGGTAGCGAGCTCGGGCTGCCGGTTCACGAAGGCGATGAGCCTTTGCTGTTGCTCGTGAACCTGTCGGGTCGCGGTGATAAGGATATGGAGCAGGTCCGGGAGTTCCTGAACCAGTAGGAATAACCAGTAGGGATTGTTTCCCCACTAGCTGCCTAGCAGGAATCGGACCAAAGCTAATTCTTGTTAGGCAGCGCGGCGGTCGTCGGCGGCGATGCCCTGCTTCGGGTTCGCCTCCACGATGGCTTCGGCAAGCAGCGATGCCAGCGCATCCTGCTTGGATTCCTTGCCGTCCTGGAAAATCGGGGACACAGTATCCATAATCTCGTTGAATGCGTTCATCAGAGGTCACCTCTCTTAAGATCTCTTTGATCTTTATTGTTGGACTTCTCCAACCGATTCTTTGCGATTCCGCAGTTGAAACAATGTTTCATCGAACCGTTTGGAACTTATGACTTGCAACCGTAGACCACAACACGCAACCTGGCAAGCACTAAACTTTATTTTTAGTTAACCTTTTGTTAACTTTTGGACGCTTTTTAGCTCAGGCACTGAGCCACAAACAGCGCCCCTCGACGCCGCCCCATACCTCGCTTTACTGCCGTTGATAACGGCTTCAAAAATCACGCTTTTACACAACCAAAAACAGGGCGCGGAAGTCTCTTTTGGTCAGACATAAACTATCCCCACTAAAAGCGCTTGCAGCCAACATTGAATGTGGGTTACACACCGCGCTCAATCGTCACCCCACGCAGGGATAGCCGCCAGTTCCTCAGAGGTCAACCCCATCGGCAATTAAAGAAAAAGGGTCCCCCTGCCAGCGGAAATAGACCACCGACAGAGCTGCCGGCTGTCAAAGATGCTGCCACGAAGCCCACCCCACTCCACTATCGCCCCAACCCCAGCCTCACTTGATGTGACTGCAGCCACAGAGCCCTCAATCTGAGGCAGTTTTTCCGCCTTTAGAGCGAACGGGCGATCAAGAAAACAGAGGCCCAACGGCTCCTTCCAGGAATGCCCCAACATCGGCTCTACCAGTGGCCGCCGGTAGAGGATTTAAAGCAGCGATTCGCCCGTCGAGCTCCCTATCTCGACCGGCTGAAAAACACCCCTGAAAGGGTGAGGTAAATCACACCGTGAGCGCCACTAAAGCCGCTTTAACGACGACCAGTAAATACCCCAATACGCCGAACAGCCTCTTCCATCTCGGAAGTCTCACCGGCGAAGCAGAGGCGAACCCACTCATGGCCGTTCTCTGTGTCGAAGTCGATTCCAGGGGCAACGGCCACGCCCGTTGCAGCCAACAGTTCCCGTGCCCATGTCATGGAGTCGACGGAGTTCGGGTCGTCGTAAAGCCCTGCGATATTGGCATAGATATAGAAACCGCCGTCGGGCGGAGCGATATTACCGAGACCGACGCGGGGCAGCCCCTCGAGCAAAACGTCGCGGTTGCGTGCGTAACGCGTCACGTGCGAATTGAGCTCGGCAATGGACTCGGGGTTGAACGCTTCCACCGCCGCTGCCTGCGAAATTGCCGGTGGACAGACAGTGAGGTTGGCTTCGAGGCGATCAAGCGGCGCACGCAGCCACTTGGGAACGATTAGCCAGCCGACGCGCCAGCCGGTCATCGAGAAGTACTTACTGACACTGCCGACCACGACCGCCGCGTCGGAGAACTCGCGTGCAGACGCACACTGTCGGCCATAAGTAATGCCGTGATAAATCTCGTCGGAAATGAGCAGGCAATCGTGCTGCTCACACCACTTCGCAATGGCACGCAGCTCGTCGGCATCGATAATGGTGCCAGTGGGATTATCCGGACTGGTGACAATCACGGCCTTGGGCACGCGCGGAAGTGCCTCCAGGTGCTGGGCAGTGAGTTGGAAACGAGTCTCGGGACCGCAGTCAATCTCAACAATGTTGGCGCCGAGCGCCTGCAGCGTATTGCGGTATGCGGGATAGCCCGGGCGCGCGAGCACAATATCGTCGCCGACGTCGAGCGCTGCGAGGAAGAGTGCCACGAAACCGCCGGAAGAACCGGTAGTGATGACAACATCAGCAGCCTCCGTGTCCGTGCCGTAGTTTTCACGATGCCAGGCGGCGATGGTTTCGCGCAGCTCAGGCGTGCCGACGGCCGCTGTGTAGCCCAGAACCTGATTTTCTAAATCAGCACGCGCACGGGCAATCGCGGCAGCCGGGGCCGCGGTCGCGGGCTGTCCCACGCAGAGGAATAGAGCGTCACCGTGAGTGCGCTGACGCTCCTGTGCGAGCGCGAGAACATCCATCACATGGAAGGGTGCGACCTCACAACGGCGGGATGCTAGGTCGCGCTGGGGCTGGGATGCCTGCGGTGACTGCGAGGAGTTTAACGGCTGCGGTGACTGCGACGACTTTGGCGACTGCGGAGATTCGGCGTGCATACCTTCATCTTTGCAGCCGCCGAGGCCACCCGGGAAATCCAGTTCATCCCGGGTGGGTGCACCAGTGAGGCATCCGAGTGCAGCCGGACCACCTCAAGCATTATTTAGATGGAAATACGGCCCTCAACTGCAGGTAGTGCAATGTCGGTGCGGTAGTGCGAGCCCTCGAGCTTAATGGTCTTGATGGTCTCGTACGCCTTGTCGCGGGCCTCTTCCAGCGTGTCACCAACGCCGATGACGTTGAGCACACGGCCACCAGCGGAGACCAGCTCACCCGCAGCATTGCGGGCAGTACCTGCGTGGAGAATGCCATCTGCCTCACGGCCAGGCTCTGCACCTTCAATGACATCACCCGTGCGCGTCGACACCGGGTAGCCTTCAGCGGCCAGCACAACAGTCAGAGCGTAACCATCACGCCAAGACAGCGGACCGAAGTCCGCCAATGTTCCGGTAGCAGCGGCGTTGAGCAGCTGCGCCACCGGGGACTCCAGCAGCGCCAGCACGGCCTGGGTCTCCGGGTCACCGAAACGGCAGTTGAACTCAATGACAGCCGGGCCGTCCTCGCCCCAGGCCAGACCTGCGTACAGCAGACCCTGGAACGGGCAACCGCGAGCGGCCATCTCACGAGCGACCGGCTCGCAGACCTCGGTGACAATGCGCTCAGTTGCGCCTTCCGGCAGCCAGGACAGCGGGCTGTAAGCACCCATGCCACCGGTGTTCGGCCCCTCGTCGTTATTACCGACGCGCTTGTGGTCCTGAGCCGGCAACAGCGGGACGACGATTTCGCCGTCGACCAGGCAGAACAGGGAAACTTCCGGGCCGTCCAGGAAGGACTCCAGCAGCACCGGGTTACCGGCGGCCAGAACAGCCTTTGCGTGTTCGAGAGCTTCAGCGCGGTCCTTAGTGACCACGACTCCCTTGCCAGCAGCCAGACCGTCATCCTTCACGACCCAGTTCGGGCCAAAGCGGTCAATGGCGGCCTCGATGTCTTCGTCGGAGGCCTCCGGCTGGATGGCCTCTGCCGAGGCGGTCTTTACCCCAGCTGCCTTCATGACGTCCTTAGCGAAAGCCTTGGACCCCTCAATCCGAGCTGCGTCAGCGTTCGGTCCGAAGACTGCGAAACCAGCGTCGCGCAGCGCGTCTGCCACACCCGCGACCAGCGGAACCTCAGGGCCAATAACAACCAAATCGGCCCCAATTTCCTTGGCCAGCGCAACAGCGCCAGCGGGGTCATCCACGACCAGTGGATGCATGGTTGCAATTTCACTCATACCCGCATTACCAGGGGCTACGTGAAGATCAGTAGCCTGCGGGTCCTTACTCATTGCGTACAACAGGGCGTGCTCACGGGCACCGGAGCCAATTACGAGGATGCGCATAGCAATCATCTTACTAATCAGCCCGGATAACTCTCATCGCACCCAACCCCTCAATCCGCTATTCGGGTTACCCTTGGCACATGAGCACAGTATTTACCAAAATCATCAACGGTGAACTCCCCGGTCGTTTTGTCTACCGCGATGACAAGGTCGTCGCATTTTTGACCATCGAGCCAATTGCGCCTGGTCATACGCTGGTCGTCCCTGTTGAAGAGGTGGACAAGTGGACGGACGCCTCGCCTGAGCTATGGGCCCACCTCAATGAGGTTGCCCAGAAGGTTGGTCAGGCTGTTGTCTCCGCTTTTGACGCTCCGCGTGCTGGCTACCTCATCGCCGGCTTCGAGGTTCCGCACACGCACATTCATATCTTCCCTGCCCACGATATGTCCGGGTACAACCTACAGTCGGTAGATCGCAATCCTTCCGCAGAGTCCATGGATGAGGCCGCCGCCAAGCTACGGAAGGCCCTCGGGACTGACGAAGACGGAAAGTTGGTGCGCTAATCGCCGCTTCAAACGAGGATTTTCGGGAAGAACAACTTCCGGTAGTCCCTGCCCCTGAAGCGCAGGAACCGGAGGCGCAACAACCGGCTGCAGCTGAAGGATCAGCATCGCTCCCCTATGCCATCTTCCGTCCGCTGCGCGGTGTTTTCGAAGATAACTGGGGAGCCAAAGTGTCCAAATCCCGGCCGTGGCCGGTCATCCTCCTGCATGGAACAGGCCAGGTCAAGGGCATTTGGGAGACCCTCGGCGGTCAGTTACGGGAGGATGGCTGGGCTGTCTTCGCGCCAGATTTTGGGCACCGTGCAACAGACCCCATCAATCAGTCCATCGACATGCTCGTGCCTTACATCAAGGCTGTCCTGCACGCCACTGACGCAAAGCACGCCGTTATCGTGGGGCACTCGCAAGGCGGCTTAATTGCCACCCTGCTTTCTCTGCGCATTTCCAAGTACATCAAGCATGTTGTCTGCCTTGCCGCGCCCAATCACGGCACCAATCTGGGCGGCATCGCTTCCAGTATCACTAAGATCCCCGGCACAAAGTCGCTGATGAGCAACTTTGTGCAGAGCTATTGGGGCGTTTCCGGTTTGGAACAGCTCACGGGTTCAAAGATGGTTTTGAACTCCAATTCCCACGATATCCTCGGTCCCGGTGTTACTTACACCTGCATTGCCACCAAGTATGACCAGCTCATTTCCCCTCCACAGTCCTGTTTCTTGGATGATGGTGACACAGGCATGGTCACCAATCTCTATGTGCAGGACACGTTCCCTCAAGCCATCGTTTTGCATGAGCAGATGGCGCACGATTGGCGCCCCCGCGCGCTTACTCGCGAGGCACTATTCAAGCTGGTAGGCGAGGATTTTGACCCAATCGAGCATGCGGAATAGACCGCTCCTAACGCGGATTTTCCCACCGACAGCCGCACATCCGTCCCTGCCAAATCCAAGTCCAGCGTCGGGGGACCTCAGAGACCCCGTTCCGGTTATCGCACTTCATGGCACGCTCGATAGTCCCGGCGCGTGGGCACCGCTTGCCGACGGACTCCGTGCCCGCGGCCGCCGAGTCTATGTACCGGCCTACGGAGACCGTGGCACTGCTGCCCTCGTAGATTCTGTCGCCGAAGTCGAGGCCTATATCAACGGAGTCTGCACTGAAACGAACTCGGACACGGTCGATATTGTGGCTCACTCGCAGGGTGGGCTACTGGCTTTCCTGCTGTTTACGCGTCTTGCAAACCATGAATGCGAGCGTTTTTCGTTTCGACGTGTCATCAGTGTGTCGGGCTCTGTCGGCGGTGTAAATCTGACTGAGATCTCCCGCATTTTGGGCTGGTGGAATGGGGCTCCTGCCCGCTGGCTAATGGGACAGGCTTTAGCCGATCAAATTGCGGTAGCGGCAGGACAATATGAACTTCCTGCAGCCAACACTGCCCCACACCTCCGAAGGCGCAAGGCAGCCACACCTGACTGGATTAATGTCATCAGCCACCATGACAACCTGGTCATTCCGTGGTCCGATACCGCGCAGAGCTTCCTGCCGGACAGTCGAGCTGTTTTGCTCGAAACCGAGCTGGAGGGCAGGTCTGTTGCGCATTGGAAGCAGCAAACAGACCCCGAAGTGATCGAACTGATCACTCGGCTATTGGCGTAGAGCTTCGACCTAGAACTTGGTCAGCGACTCGCGCGCGGTGACGACATCCGCAAGCAGCTGCTGCGCGGCTGGCGAGGGGTTATCGGAGGTGAGGGCCTCGATGACGACGTCGGGAAGCCCTGCGGCGCGGTAGTCGTCGACAGTGACATCGCCGTACTCGAGGACCCCGTGGAGCCATGCGACTGCACGCGACTCTGGTGAAATGCAGCGTCGTGCGGTGCGTTCCTGCTGGACGAGCACATCACGGTTTTCCACCCCGCGCATCCCCAGCCGTGCAAGAGTGCGAGCAGCAGAGATGAGGTTCTCACCGGCAACACAATCCTGCTGGTTCGGATTGGCCGGCGGCTTCTTACGACCACGACGGCGCACGTAGAGCTCCTGCTGACCAATACCGACCAGGGAGCCATCGCGGTTTCGGATTACAGAGGTGTATGGAACGACCGTCGAATAGCCACCTTCAGTTTCGGCCTTAAGCTTTTCGACCATCTCATCCGGCACCTCTACCTCAAGGTACGCACCATTCTTACCCGGCCGGATAAATTCAAACGACCCAGTTCGCGTCCACGCCTCGTACTTCTTGACATCCAGACGCTGCATAACCAGCGTGCCAAACAGCACATCCGTCATCGAAAACAGTGCACCGCCAAATGCCGCGCCATGCATATTCGCAGTCAGAGCGTTTAGGCGCAGCTCCAATCGCCCCTCAGACCAGTCATCCGCAATCTCAGTGATACGGATGCCGGTGCCAAACAGCGGCGGCCAAATGTTCAGCAAGAACTTTGCCTTAGCCGGGGACATCTCTTTCTCAGCAAGTTTGTACAGGGTGCGTCGCAGCGATGGACCAATAGACATAACTACTTACATTAGGTGTTGACCGGGCGAACGCGGGCATTATTGTCAGAAAACAAAAGTGTGTCAGCTTCAGCACATGCTTTACGACGGTTCCCGCGCCCCACCTTTTATGAAGTCAGCGACTATTTAGGCAGCAAACCGTTCCGCCAGCGTATTGACGCGCCGAGTGAAGAAATCCCGCAATTGCGCGTAGCGGGGATAACCATAAATGCCGCGGTCAGCCGGGTCATCATATTCCCAGCGCTCCGTCTCTACATCTGGTGCGATGTAGTCCGAAACGTCGATTTTCCCCACAACAATGACCACATCCGCACTGTCCGCGAGAGATGGCGTGAGCTGATGAGGATCTCCATCGCACCGTGCCCCCACCTCACAGAGTGCACGCCGCGCGTCTTCATCCAGACCGCGGTCATCATCATCGATGCTGATACCTGCTGACAAAACTGTCAGGCCCGGGGCAGCTTGCCGCAGCAGCCCTTCTAGTACGCGTGAGAGTCCCATGTTTGAACTACTGACAAAGAGCACCTCTGACATGGCTCTATCGTAGAATATTTTTCTCAGAGAAATCACCCCAGCCCGTGGGGTTTTCTGGAGGATTTTACAGAAAAATGCCAAAAGCGCCCATAGCGCAGGCCCTTCCCCGAGACCAGCCCTATCGACGCTTATGACTTAAAAACAAAGCCCACTTTACATACGCGTGTAACTCCTGTGAAGCATGGGGCTGGAGTTACAGATGTGAATACTCCGCGACCTGTGATTTTTCGGCTGTCGGTGTTGCGTTGTCCCACTGTCGGCGTTGCGTTGTCCCGCTGTCGGTGTTGCGTTGTCTTATCGATGCGATATTCACCTATCGATACGCAGCAGCGTGGCCATAAGTGAATAGCTCATCCATATGTTGACCGGGACTTCCGACAGCGTGGCCATAAGTGACAGAGAACTGCCCGACCCCCAGCCCCGACAGGCATTTGCCCTTGAATACGCATCCTTTGCTCCCCGCCCCCCAAAAAAAGCCCCCCCCCTCCAAAAGCCCACCCCCTAAAACCAAAGAACCCCAGGCCAGAAAACTTCCTGACCTGGGGTTTTGGAGCCGGAAACGGGACTCGAACCCGTAACCTACTGATTACAAATCAGTTGCGCTACCAATTGCGCCATCCCGGCAACTTTAAAGCGACCCTTTTGGCGTTAGCCGTCGCTGGCTCGAAAGAATCAGAGTCAACCTGAGAATCGAACTCAGCTGTGCCGCTGACAGGCGATTGTACAGGTTGGCAAGCAGAAGTTAAAAACGACACCACAGGAAAACTGCAACCGCACTTCTTGAACACTTTTCCACACGCTAAAAGCCCCGCTCAGATAGGCAAATTCACCGCCTCAAAAACGAATTGAGATTCTCGGTCACTGACGGGGTAGTGTGACTATCGCTAAATCACTGGGGCTATGTTTCTGCAACGTCTCCGCATCGCGTCTTTGCAGCATCACTGCAATGCACCCCAGGCAGTATCGGGGAAAGGAAGTGTCGACATGTCATTCGCTAGTGACAGCAATTCCAACGCCGGAGAAAACTCCGCTACGAAGAATGATCTCTACGACGCTGAAGCCACTGTCTCTTACGACGACACTCCGCAGACCCAGTTTCCTGCAATCGAAGATCAGTCCACCTTCAAGCAGCGCGTGATTGATTTCGTTTCCGGCCCAACGGCAACTGTCGACCTAGTGCACTCGACTACTACCCCGCTGCCGCTGGCACCGATCGATTATTCCGACCCGAGTCAGGTCACGGCCGTACTCGATCTCGCTGCTCGCATCGGCGGGCTATTGCTGGCATGTGGCTCGGGCAACCGCGATACCGAGCTGCAAATTAAGGCCGTGACCTCAGCCTATGGCCTCACCCAGATCCAGGTCGACATCACGTTGACCTCCGTGACGGTCTACCACCTCATCGGCGCACGCCGTACCCCTATTACCGCCATGCGCGTTGTCACCGCACCAGTGCCCGACTTCGAGCGTTTGCGTCACACTGACCGTGTCATCCGCCGAATCCGCGCGGGCCATCTGAGCTTGGAGGAGGCTATTGAGGCTATCGACAAGGTCGAGCGTGAGCCCGCAAAATACCGCCTCCGCGTCATCTACACTGGCTGGGCATTGCTGGCTTCATCTGTGACAGTGCTGCTCGGCTCGAGTTTCGAGGTCGCCCTTATCGCGGCTGCGGTCACACTGGCCATCGTCATCGTGATTGGTGAACTCGCTGCCCGCGAGTTACCCACATTCTTCCAGAATGCAGTCGGCGGTCTCATTGCCACACTCTCCGCTGCTGTACTCAATGCGGCGCAGGCGTATCTCCCCTTTGAGATGCAGCCATCCAGGCTGATCGCCTCGGGAATTATCGTGATGCTCGCCGGCCTAACCCTCGTGCAAGCACTGCAAGACGGCATCACCGGCGCACCTGTGACTGGCTCCGCGCGCTTCTTCGACACCATGTTGTTGACCGGCGGAATCGTCGCTGGCATCGCAATGGGCATCGAGTTTTCCGGAATGCTGGGCATTCCGCTTCCCGACGTCATCGCGGGCTCCGACCTCAACCTGGCACAGGCGACAGTGAGGGTGATAGCGGGAACTACCGCCTCAATCGCATTTGCGTTGGCCTCGAATGCTGGGTTCACCGCGTTGTCAGTGTCCGGAACGGTCGCTCTGCTGGGGTCGATGACCTACTACTACGTGTTGACTCCACTGGGAGTTCATCCGGTGACCAGCGCAGGCGCGGCAGCAACACTGATTGGTCTCATCGGTGGCCTACTGGCACGACGTTGGTCCATCCCGCCGCTGATTACGGCAGTGGCAGGCGTAACCCCGCTGCTTCCGGGAATGACGATTTACCGTGGTATGCACGCGCTGCTGCACGACCACCCGACCAAGGGGTTTACGGCGCTGGCCTCAGCGCTAGGCATTGCGACGGCACTAGCTGCGGGCATTGTCCTCGGTGAATGGATGGCGCGCAGGCTCCGTCGCCCTCGCGCACTGCGCGAAGACAGTGGCCTGACCCGTCCAATCCGGGCCGGTATGCGTCGCATCCGACCTGTGAATCCGCGGAACAAGCCTCGCCGTCCACGCAACTACCGCTTCAAGGGCGGTATGAACCCGCGCGTGGACTAGTCGCTGCGTGAACTGCTCGCTTCCGGAACCAGGTTGTCCACACCGCGCGACCTATCAACAACGTGGTAGAATAAGGTTTTTGAATTGTAAGTAGCGCTTAAAGCTGAAACTGCGTCATCACAATCCCATTCCTTCTCCGCTGAACTCGGTTGAGCTCAGTGCCGGGAGCATGTGGCGAGATGGCTGGCAGAAGTAGGTGTATCGGGCGCAATTAAGGCCATGCTTGCCAGGAGGATTCGTGCCACCGAAGGTCACAGACACTCGCACTGCTCAGAACGAGGCTCTTCACAAGGTCGAAGAAAAGACCGCTGCTGGCGCACGGCGAATTGTGGCTACCTTCGCCGAGGACTTCTACGATGCCGTCACTCTGATGTGCATGCTCGGAGTGGAGAAGGAAGGCCTGAGCTTCAAGAAGGTTCACGAGGAGTACGAGAAGGAAAACGCTCCGAAGACCGCAAAGCGCACACGCAAGTCCACTAAGAAGACTGCGAAGAAGTCGACCAAGAAGGCTGCAAAGAAGACCACTCGTAAGACGGCGAAGAAGGCTGCCAAGAAGGCCGCTAAGAAGACGACGAAGAAGGCTACTAAGAAGACAACCAAGAAGGCAGCTAACTAACGGGGTCACGCAGCATGGGTCTGAGCGGGAAAAAGGCGGTTGCCGCAGTAGCTGTCGTTGCGGCAGTGTCCATGACGGCTACCGCATGCCAGGCAAAGCCGGCAGCGGAGATCGTCGGCAAGCAATGGCAGGTAACCGCGATCTTTGATGACCCAAACCTGCCCCACGGTGTGCCGGACGGAACTCAGGCGCCGACTATTACGTTGGGGCAGACAACATATACCTTCGCTGATTCCTGTGGCAACGGCTCTGGTTCGCTGCAGTGGAAGGGCGAGGCGGTCGAATTCGGTACCCCGGAGCAGACTCGCAGTTTGGACTGCTCAGACCAGGCGCAGACCTATTCGGAGCGTTTCCACAAGATTGTTGCGGGCGAATTCGTCTACACGCAGGACAACAATGGTCTGCGCATGCGAGAGATGAAAGACACCAAGCCAGGCGAGGATCGCCGTGGCTGGACTGCGACAACCTCGGGTTACACCGAGGGGCGCTGACGCCACTTCTGATCAACAGGCGCATCGGTGCCGGGGTGAGAAACCCGTGCGTAAGAACCGCGGTGGTAAATGAGCGGATTGATTTCTTCACGCTTGCCGATAGCCACGATATCCGCCGTCACAATCCAGTGATCGCCGCCTTCGTAAACATCAACGACGGTGCAATCAATCCACACGGAGCAGCCGTGCAGTAGTGGATTGCCCAGCTCAGAACGGGTCCACTTCCCCGTCTTGAACTTTTCGCCATTACTGCGGCCGAAGGCTGCCGAGATATCCTCCTGATCCTCGGCCAACACATTGACGGAGAAGCGTCCAGCGTTCCGTATATGCGGCCAGGACCGCGAGGTCTTCATGACAGTAAACAGAACCATCGGTGGAGTGAGACTCAGCGAGGAAAAAGACTGGCAGGCGAAACCGTACGCTTCGCCTTCATCCTCGGTGGCGATAATGGTCACGCCTGTGGTGAACTCACTCATCGCGCCACGGATAGACATTTCATCCAATTCGACGGGGCCGCCAAGTTCGACATGGTCGTCGCGGGTGGCTTCCGGACTATTGGGAGCCGCAGCTAATCGGTCGGTGCTCGAATTTGTTGAGTCTGTCATGTAATAGACCTTAATCTGAATCCGAACACAGTAAAGACGAGGTGGGGTTTACTACCCCAAGAACCTCCGATAATGCCACGATGTTATAACCGCAGCAGCCCACTACCTGGCTGACGGTGCCGGCGGCGCTGCCGTTGTCGATCCAACGACGAACTCAGTTTCCAGCAAGACTCGAGGAGCGCGACCACTGTCCTCGTGTGCAGCCTCAAGTTCCTCGGCGAGCGCGCGACCGACGGCGATGCCCTTCTGCCTATTCGGCTGAATCACGGTGGTCAGCTTGTGGAAGAGGGCGCGCTCAATTCCGTCAAAGCCGGTGATGGATAGGTCCTCAGGAACACGAATTCCGTTCTCCTTGGCATATTCCAAGACCGCAATTGCCTGAGTATCCGTGGTACAGACCACCGCCGTGAGATCCGGGTTGTCGGTCAGCAGCTGGCGAGCCGCATCGCGGTTATTCTCGCGGTCATTGAGGTGACGCTCGATGATAGGCACATCTGCCTGCTGAATACCGGCCTCGGCAAGCGCTTCCAGCGCACCTTCGACGCGGTTCTTCTGCACCTGGTGATGAGCTTCTGCCAGCCGCTTCTCCGTGACATATCCCGAGTTCGGGGTACGCGACAATCGCACTGACAAGATTCCCACCTTGCGATGTCCCAGTTCAGTCAGGTGTCGCACCGCGGGCTTGATGGCCTCACGGTCATCGATGCCCACAAACGGTAGAGCCACCGCATCTGCAGGCTGGTCACACACGACCGTCGGCAAGCCACGGGCGCGCACGGCAGCGAGGAACGGGTCGTTGTCCGCGACGGAGTAGACCACGAAACCGTCGACCACCGCTTGCCGAATCAGATTGAGATCTACGTCCCCGCCCTCCTCGGAGGAAGCTGGGATGACCAACATGGAGTCGCCCATTTCGCCGAGCTCCTCTGCCAGGCCAGCAAGGAAATCGACTGAGGCGGGATCTTCGAAAGCGAACGGGAGATGCTCGGTGAACAGCACGCCGATGGCACCGACCCGGCGCATGCGCAAACCGCGAGCCATTGGGTCCGGCCCCGGATAGCCAAGGCGCTCCGCAGTTTCCAGGATGTGTTCCCGCAACTTCTCCGAGAGCTGGTCAGGACGGTTGTAAGCGTTAGACACAGTCGTGCGCGAGACCCCAAGTTCTGCAGCGATGGAAGCCAAGGTGCCACGACGACGCCGACTTTGCACGGAATACCGACCCTTCTTGAAAAACCAACAGCGACTGCCCGCTCAGATATCTTCGTCCAGCTACCTCAGGTAGAAAAACTCGATTCTATGGAAAAGAACTACAACGAGCATCACACGCATCTAATCGCGGACAACTTTACCCAACGAATGTGCGCGACTGTCATTTCGGCCACTCCGGCAGAGGCCCGCCTTGTGACTGGGTCTCCGCAGCCCCTACTATGTTCTTTGAACTAAAAGACAACTGTTTTCAATAGCGGTTAATGCTCAGGAGCTGAATAAAAGGAATAATTCAGCCCGCAACAGGATTGGATACATATATGAAGGCACGCTTTTCCACGCGCATCGCGGCGCTAGTCGCCAGCGCCGGCCTCGTCGCAGGTCTCGGCGCATGCTCCAGCAATGATGACAGCGCTACGTCCGCGGGCAAGTCCGAAGACACCATTAAGGTGGTCACCTCCACCAAGGTCTGGGCAGACGTCGCCGACGCAGTCACCGACGACGAGAAGGTCTCCATCGACCCGATTATCGCGTCCAACGACATCGACCCTCACTCCTACGAACCGGCCGCAGGCGACATGGCAAAGGTAGAGGACGCCGATATTCTCGTCGCAGGTGGCGGGCATTACGACGCATGGCTGACCTCCTCTCTGCGTGACGCAAAGGACAAGGTCATCATCTCTGCGCTGCCGCAGGAAGAAGGCCATGACCACGAACATGACCATGATCACGAGGGCCACGACGACCATGATCACGAAGGTCACGACCACGACCATGAGGGTCACGACCATGATCACGAGGGCCACGATCACGACCATGAAGGCCACGAGCATGATGGCGAAGGTCACGACGACCACGAAGGCCACGAGCATCACCACCATGACGGCGAAGCCAACGAGCACGTCTGGTACGACACCGATGCGGTTGAAGAAACTGCAGAGCAGCTCGCCGAAGCTCTGACCAAGCTGGGCGCCAAGGCCGACACCAAGGCCGTCGATAAGGAAATCAAGGACATCGAAGAGGCCAAGAGCAAGCTCAAGGCCGCTAAGGTTGCTCAGGTTCACCCGCTGGCCGATGACATCCTGAAGGACACGAAGGTCGAGGACATCACCCCGAAGGGCTACCGTCAGTCCACGCTGAATGAGTCCGAGCCGTCGGCAAGCGATGTCAATGAAATGCTGAAGCTGATTGAGTCCGGCGAGCTGGACTATCTCATCGACGCACCGCAGACCCACGACCAGGTCTCGCAGCGACTCGTCGAGGCAGCCAAGGCAAAGGGCGTTAAAATCGTCGATGTTTTTGAGTCGCCGAGCGCTGACCAGTCGTTCTTTGACCTCTACAAGCAAACCCTTTCCGATATGGAGTCCGCATAGCTTTGCCCTCACTGACTTTTACTGACGCAGCCGTCGAGCCGCTGTGGTCCGGTCTCAGTTTGAATATCGAACCTGGCGAGTTCTTGGCCATCCTGGGCCCCAATGGCGTCGGCAAATCCACGCTGCTGACCACTGCCCTTGGCATGCGCCGGCTGACTCACGGTTCAGTAAAAGTCGACGGAAACCTGGGCTACATTCCACAGCAGCGGATGTTCGAGCCCTCACTGCCCATTCGGGTTCGCGACCTCGTCGAGCTGGCGGCCGGCAAGAACCGCTCCGCCACCGACGAAATGCTGGGCTTTGTCGGCGCGGGCGGTATTGCGGACCGTCGCGTCGGCACGCTCTCTGGCGGTCAGCAACAGCTTGTCCGTCAGGCGCAGGCGCTCGTTTCGGCGCCGGATTTTTTGCTTTGCGACGAGCCTCTGCTCTCCCTCGACCCTGCGGCGCAACGGACCACGGTCGAGCGCCTGGACCGGCATCGCAGGGAAAACGACACGGCAGTCGTCTTCGTCACCCACGACATCAACCCCATCCTGGGCGTCTGTGACCGGGTGCTCTACCTGACGCCGCATGGACATGCGGTCGGATCGGTCGAGGAAATCATCACTTCAGAGACGCTCTCGGAGCTCTACCAAACCAACATTGCGGTTGCCCGTGTCGAGGGAAAGCTGGTTATCGTCTAATGACCCTACTGACTCAGTATTTCTCCGACACCGCTGCTCTGCTCCAAGTCGGGTTCGTCCACAATGCTCTCATCGCGGCAGCTCTACTCGGGCTAATCTCCGGCATCATTTCGCCACTGATTGTCATGCGACAGATGAGTTTCACGGTCCACGGCACCAGCGAGCTGGCACTTATGGGTGCATCCGCGGCCCTACTACTTGGTGTCAGTGTCAGCAGCGGTGCCATTATCGGTTCGGTGCTCATCGCAATAGTCCTGGCGGCACTGTCGCTTCGAGGGCGCCAAGATGCGGTCGTGGGCGTGGTCTTGAGCTTCGGCATGGGCTTATCGGTGCTGTTTATCCACCTCTACCCCGGCCGGACAAGTACCGCGTTTTCACTTCTCACCGGCCAAATCATTGGTCTGACTGACACTTCTCTATGGACGATGGCCATCGTCGCGGTCATCGTCGTCGGCGGCGTTGCCTGGAAATGGCGGCCGCTTCTATTCGCCTCCGCCGACCCCATCATGGCCGCCGCCTGTGGTGTCAACGTGAAGGCGCTATCGATTTACTTCGCGATTCTCACCGGTCTCGTCGCCGCCCAGGGCGTACAGATTGTCGGCTCTCTGCTCGTCATCGCCCTCATCATCACCCCTGGTGCTGCGGCCGCATTCGTCACCGCCTCTCCTGTAAAGGCCATCATCCTGTCGACCATCTTCGCCGAGGTCGCGGCCGTCGGCGGCATTGTTCTCTCACTCGCACCGGGCATCCCGGTCAGCGTTCTAGTGACGACAATCGCGTTTGTCATCTACCTGATCTGCTACGCCATCGGAACGGTGCAATCGCGCAAGGCAACGCGTGACGACGTCCAGGCTGCCAAATGGAGCAAATAGACACATACGCTTTTCGGAGTGGCTTTTAAAACAACAAAAACATCGGGCAGCCCCTCGAGTGACGATTGCGGAGAAGGTGCGCACCTTCCCTCTCGCCACCGAGGGGCTGCCCGTATTTTTGCTGGATTCTCTAAAAGCAGACTCCAATACCCCCAGCTCTTTTTAAGACTGCGAGACTGCCGAAATGGGTTGCCCCGGCAGACAGAAAAACTAACGCTGAGGATGTCGTGGTCTGACATCTCAGTGACCCAAAGCTAGCTGTACAAGCCACCGCTAGGTCCGTGCGCTTCCCTAAACTACGGCCAATTACGCCCCTATTTCTAGGAGCATGATTTGCCCGCCCTCCCCTTCGGGAAACTACGGATAATTTTCTGTTGGAAGTGATAATAACGCTGTTATTTCTGCAGCGCACGCCGGAAATAGAATTATCTTTAAAGCGCTGAACTACTGGGGGTAGCCATAAGTACCGGCCGCAATTTAGAACCCAAAATACCCCACGTAAACGCTATTACTATAACGAATTGATAATGGCGCCTCCGGGGGTATCAAATGCGCTACTGACTACTCTTTGCCCGGCGCTGGCGGGCAAACTCACTCAGAGTCACACCGGCAGCAACGGAAGCATTGAGCGACTCCACCCAACCGGTCATCGGAATGGACATGATGGTGTCACAGGTATCGCGCACCAGGCGCGAAAGGCCCTTCCCCTCGGAGCCGACGACCACGACCACCGGGGTGGTGCCGTCGTAAGTGTCCAGAGTGTGGTCGCCACCGGCATCCAGTCCAACGACCTGATAGCCAGCCTTCTGGAACTGCTTGAGCGAGCGCACCATGTTTGTCGCCCGTGCAACTGGCAGACGTGCAGCAGTACCAGCCGAGGTACGCCAGGCCACGCCCGTAATAGCGGCCGAGCGACGCTCCGGAATCACCACACCGTGGCCGCCAAAGGCCGCCACCGAGCGAATGACCGCACCCAGGTTACGAGGGTCGGTGATGTTATCCAGGCAGACGATAAGACCCGGCTCCCCGGTCTTGGCCACCGAATCAATCAGATCTTCGACAGACGAGTACTTGTATGGCGGAATTTGCAGACCGATGCCCTGGTGCATGGTGTTGCCGGTCATGGTGTCCAGCTCGTGGCGGGGCACCTCGCGAATCGGGATACCACGGGAGTTAGCAATACGCACTGACTCCTGCAGGCGCTCGTCATTGTCGGTGCCCAACGCCACAATCAGCGCTGCCGCTGGCACCTTCGCATGCAGGCATTCCACGACCGGGTTACGGCCAACTACCAGCTCGGAGCCATCTCCCTTGCGCTCATGACGCCCAGAGTCACGGCGTCGCTTCTCATTCGCCCGCTTATGAGCTGCGTGATAAACGCGGTCCTCTGCCTTCGGGGTCGGCCCCTTGCCACGCAAGCCGCGCTTCTGGCCGCCGGAGCCGCCGACGTTCTTCTTGCTTGCCTTGCGCACTGCGCCACGACGACCGTTGCCTGCCATAGCTACCTGCTTTCTGTAGTTAATAGTTTTCTATAGCCTAAAGCCAGCTTTTCAGCTTTAGTCAGCGACAGACCATGCCGGACCATCAGCGGTATCAGTTACCTCGATACCCGCTTCCTTCAGACGGTCGCGCACAGCATCAGCCGTAGCCCAGTCCTTCTCTGCACGAGCCCGGGTGCGCTCCTCCAACTGGTGCTCAACCAGCACACCGAGCGCATGCATTGCCGCATCGGAACCGGAATCGGAGGTTGCCCACTGCTCATTCAGCGGATCGAACCCAAGGACTGCGGCCATAGCGCGGACAGCACCGGCAATCTCCTTGGCCTTGGTCTCGTCGCCGTCGGCAAGCGCCTGATTACCTCCGCGAACAGCGTTGTGGATTTCCGCGAGCGCGCGTGGGACGGCGAGGTCATCGTCGAGCGCTGCTTCGAACGCCGGCGTCCACTCACCGATTTCGATATCGCCGAGCTTATCGACGGCACGGTGCATAAACGCCTCGATACGACGGTAGCCCGCTGCCGCTTCCTGCAGAGCCTCCTCGGAGTACTCCAGCACGGAGCGGTAGTGCGCACTACCGAGGTAGTAACGCAGCTCAACCGGACGAACCATGGTCAAGATATGCGGCACGGACAACACGTTGCCGAGCGACTTCGACATTTTTTCGCCGGCCATTGTGACCCAGTGGTTGTGCATCCAGTAGCGGGCAAAGCCGTCGCCGGCTGCGTGCGACTGCGCAATCTCGTTTTCATGATGCGGGAACTGCAGGTCGAGGCCGCCACAGTGGATGTCGAACTCCGAGCCCAAGTAGTAGGTGGCCATGGCGGAGCACTCCAGGTGCCAGCCCGGACGGCCATTGCCCCACGGCGTCGGCCACGAGGGCTCGCCCGGCTTGGCAGCCTTCCACAGTGCGAAATCGTGCGCACCGCGCTTGCCCGGAGTATTGGTCTCGCCCTGCTCCATCTCGTCGACGCGGTTGCCGGACAGGCTACCGTAGTCACTACCTTCAGCCTTGGACCAGGCGTCCACGTCGAAATAGACACTGCCATCGACAGCGTAGGCGAAGCCGTTATCCATCAGACGCTGCATATACTCCACCATCTGAGTGACATGTCCGGTGGCACGCGGCTCAACGCTCGGCGGAAGAACACCGAGCTGGTTGTAGGCCCAGGTAAACTCGCGCTCAAAGCGGGAGACCCACTCCCACCAAGGGCGGCCGTGCTCGGCGGCCTTATTCAAGATCTTGTCATCGATATCGGTGACGTTACGCACAAACGCGACGTCATACCCCTTGGCAATCAGCCAACGGCGCAAGATATCAAAGGCCACGCCAGAGCGAACATGGCCAATGTGCGGCTGAGCCTGCGGAGTCGCACCGCACAGGTAAATGGAGGCATGCCCCTCGCGGAGAGGCTCAAAATCCTTCAGTTGGCGGGTTGCGGTATCGAAGATTTGAAAAGTCACAGCCCCGAGCATAGCGGGGAAATAGATACGGGTGAAAAAGAGAAAACGGCTAGCGCACACGGGCAATGTGTGTGCGCTAGCCGTTACCCGGAAAAGTGCAGAAAATCCCTACTGGAAGGAACCGGGGAAGGGAGACGACTTATGCGTCTGCGTCCAGGTCCACCGGCTTATCGTCGGCTTCATCCTTCTTCTCACCAGCGGCACCTTCCTGTGCCAGCGCGCGGTGACGCTCGATAGTGGCATCGACGCGGGCAAAAACTTCCTCGACCTTGGCCTCATCAACGCCGTCGGCAAGCGCGAGCTCACCGACGAGAACCTGGCGAGCCTTGCTCAACATACGCTTTTCGCCGGCGGACAGACCGCGATCCTGATCACGGCGCCACAGGTCACGAACTACCTCAGCGACCTTGTTAATGTCGCCCGAACCCAGGCGCTCCTGGTTGGCCTTGTAGCGACGGGACCAGTTGCCGGCCTCTTCCACGTCGGTCTCACGCAGAACGGAGAAGACCTTCAGCAGACCCTCTTCACCGACAACGTCGCGGACACCGACCAGCTCGGCATTCTTGGCGGGCACCTGGATATTCAGATCACTCTGCAGAATCTGCAGTACGAGGTACTGAACGGTCTCACCGTTAAGCTCTCGTTCAATGATGTTTTCGATTTTCGCAGCTCCGTGGTGCGGATAAACTACGGTATCGCCAATGCTGAATTCCATGTAATGCACACGCCCTTTCCAACGGCCTTCCACCCTATCATGTCCCCCCATGATTTTACGGGTAGTATGAGAACATCTTAGGAAGACACTAAGGTGTTCTTTAAATACTGAAAATCCTATCGCCCATCCTCAATCTACTGGAGGAAATCTAGTCATGGCCTTCAAGTCCGTACTTCGCCGCAGCGCCCTCATCACCGTCTCCGCAGCATCCGCAGTTGCACTTGCTGCTTGTGGCGCCGGTCAGATTTCGCAGACCGCAAATCAGCACCCGGCTGTAGACGGTGCGATGAACGGCGGCGAAGATGCTGCCGGCAAGGGTGCTGAGAACACCAACTCGGCTCTTGGCTTCGTCAACATCCGCGACGCTCACATCTTGGTTGACCCGGAGGCTGGTACCGCTGGCCTGAAGTTCTCCGCCAGCAACCAGCAGCGCGCTACCGAGTCGGTCTACACGCTGAAGTCCGTCACCGTTGAGGGTATCGGCGAGGTTGAGCTGAAGAAGGTCGCTGAGACACCTTCCTTCGCTAAGGCTGCAAAGGGCGAGGACTCCCTGCCGCGTGAGTGCCAGATTGTTGCCGGCCCGAAGTCCGTCATCGATCCGCTGGCTAAGACCGCCAAGGACAACACCGGCTGCATCGCGTACTACACCAATGAGCTGGACCCGAGCACCCTGGTTGGCGACAAGAGCAGCGCTGCTGGCCAGAACCGCGAGGCCACCTTCGAGTTCACTGACCCGCAGGGCCAGACCAACACCTACGACCTGGACATCACCATCTCCGCTGACATTCTGGAAGCTGGTGCACCGAACCGCGGTGCTGACGGCATGATTGAATCCAAGTAATCGCAGCACAGTGGTGTTCCTGCGCTGTTCGCGCGCAGCGCACTTTTAGGCGCTGGTACAGCGCAGTCCTGTCCCGCAAATAACGCGAGGCGCTTCATCGAGCGGGCATGGGCGATTGGTCGCTTGATACGGGTCACGGCAGTACAGTCATCCTTGACACAAGTCATTGACACTGCCCTGGCCCGCTCTCGCGTATCTGGGGTGAATTTTCTCGCGACATTCACCGCATACCGCACAACACACGTTGTGGAGTCTGTCGTGTCCCCTCTCTTGAAGCAAAGGTGGTTGCACCGTGGCCAAGACCAAAGACGAAGCCTACGAATGCTCAGCATGCGGCTGGCAGGTGTCGAAATGGGTCGGCCAATGTCCCAACTGCAAAGAGTGGGGCACGCTAGAGAAGGTCACTATCCGCTCCAGCGGTGGGAAGTCCGCCTCCACGCTGGAGGACAAAATTGCCGCGCGGGCAGCCAAGCAACGTCGCCGTAGCACTGCCGCAACGGAGCCCGGCGCGCGGGGTGGTCGTCGTAAAGCATCTTCCACTTCCGTCGCAGCTGAAAGCCAGCGTCTAGCACAGCGCGCGCTTGACGACGAGGCGGAGGAACGTTTCCTCGCCGAGACATCCGCAACAGATCGAATCCCCACTTCATCTTCCGAGTTGACCGCGATTACGGGGATTTCCGCCAAGGCTGCGCACGCGGTGCGCACGGGCATCGGTGAGCTGGATCGAGTGCTCGGTTCCGGTATTGTGCCGGGTTCGTTGGTGCTCTTGGCGGGCGAGCCGGGAGTTGGTAAGTCGACGCTGCTACTTGAAGTGGCCTACCGCTGCGCGGACGGCGATTTGGGGCCGACGCTTTACGTCACCGGTGAGGAATCGGTCGGCCAGGTGCGGCTGCGTGCCGAGCGCACTGGTGCACTGTCGGACTCTCTGTACCTGTCGGCGGTGTCGAATATCGAGGACGTCATCGACCTGACGCTGGAGCTCTCCCCCGGTCTGCTCATTGTGGACTCTGTGCAGACGATGCGTGCCGACGTCGAAGGTGCTCGCGGTGGCGTTGCCCAGGCTCGCGCCGTAACCTCTGCGCTGGCGGCGCTGGCAAAGGAGACCGGAACTGCGATTTTCCTGGTAGGGCACGTGACCAAGGACGGCAATGTGGCCGGCCCGCGCACAATGGAACACCTGGTTGATGTGGTGCTCAATTTCGAGGGCGATAGGCATTCGGGGCTACGCTTCTTACGCGGCCTGAAAAACCGTTTCGGAAGCACTGATGAAGTGGGCTGCTTCGAGCAGACCGCGGGCGGCATTGCGGAAGTTGAGGATCCCTCGGGGCTGTTTTTGCATCATCGAACGCCGACCTCGGGAACTGCAATTACCGTGGCCATGGATGGCCGCAGACCGCTGCTGGCGGAGGTGCAGGGCCTGGTAATCAATACCGAGGCGCACAACCCGCGACGCAATGTCTCTGGCCTCGACCCTCGCCGCGTGCCGATGGTCGCGGCCGTGCTGACTGAACATGGAAACTTCAAGCAGTTGGCCCGCATGGAGATGTACGTGTCCACCGTCGGCGGTATGACGCTGTCGGAGCCTGCCGCGGACCTGGCAATCGCGCTGGCACTGGCCTCATCCATGACTAAGCGGACCTTCCAGGATAAAACCATTGCACTCGGCGAACTGGGGTTGGCCGGCGAAGTGCGCCGAGTGACCGATTTGGAGTGGCGGCTTAAGGAAGCTCATCGAATGGGCTTCGACACGGCAATTGTGCCCAGAGGCGCAAAAGGCCCGGCGGGGATGCGGCTGCTGGAAGCAGGCACCGTTGCCGAGGCCATTGAGCTTGGGTTAGGGACTAAGCGCTAGCGCATGTTGAACGTGTAGGCGTCAGAGTTGTTGTCACCAATCACGCCGTAGAAGATGTACGACCCGGAGGGCGCTGGGACGCGGTCTTCTTCGGAGCACTTGTTCGGCGCCGAGGTCAGGCGCGACCAGGTGGCGGCATAGTTGACTTCCTCGCCCGGTGCCAATACCAGTTCACCGTGGCCTTCGGAGTCATTGCAGTCCACATCCGACCAGACGCGCTCGTACGTTGCCAGGTCGTACACCTCGAAGCGCAACTGCTGCTCATCGAGGTTCACGCGGCATTCACCGCCGGTGGGATTGTGGACGGTAATTGCCAGAGTCGGCTGCTCATCGCCGTAGTTCGGCTGATCCGAGGTGGCTGTCACCTGCAGGTCTGCAAGGCTACAGTCCTTTTTGTTCGCAAGCGCCGCTTGAGCGTCATCCTTCGCGGAATCCTCGCCTTCCTTAGCGTCAGTCTTGGCATCCTTGTCAGACTTGTCCTTCGTCGAGTCCTTGTCAGACTTAGGCGCGTAAGGTTCCTTGGGCTGTTCCGGAGGGGTCACCTCTTTCCCGTCATCCCTGGTGACATTCACCGGTTCAGAATCCTCGCTGTCCCGGTTTACCAGTGCGGAAATACCCCAGCCCAGGAGAACGAGGATGATAACGAGCAACACCGCCGCGGCGATACGCCGACGCCGGTAGATTTCTGGAGGCAGCTTATTGGTCACACATTTAGGTTAGCGGGTTCTCGCTGACTCCATGGGTAACGACGGTCTCAGCGCGTCCGTCCTCCAAGCGGTACCGCATACCGACAACGCCCACCTCGCCGGTCACCAAGCGCGATGAAATCTCTGGCGAGCGATCAATAATGTGATTAACAATCTCGCGCACGTGGCGCCGCTCAAATTCGTCGATTTCCGTCTCGCCATCTTTGCGAGCCGCCAACAGCGACGGGGTAACTTTCTCAATCAGCACACGCTGGAAACCACCCGGCAGTTCGCCACCGTCCAGTGCATTCTTCGCCGCAGCCACAGCGCCGCAGGACTCGTGGCCGAGAACAATCACCAGCGGAACTCCCAGACCATCAACTGCGAACTCCAGCGAAGCCAGCACCGACAGGTCAGTAATCTCACCGGCAGTACGAATCACAAATACATCGCCCAGACCCTGATCGAAGATAATCTCCACCGGAGCACGGGAATCCGAGCAAGCCAGCACAACGGCCTTCGGCTTCTGCCCCTGCGTCAGCTGCTTACGACGAACCAAGTCCTGACGGGGATGCGCAGTCTTGCTCTCACAGAAGCGGAGGTTTCCGCGCACCATCGATTGCCATACACTCTCAGGAGTCCTCTCAGAATTGCTCATAGCTATATTGTGCAACGACTCCGCTGTTTATGGGAAAGCGAGAATGTAGATTGACCTCTGCAATTAACCAATCCGACGACTTCGACGAACACGTCGATGCCGCCTTACGTGATTGGTATCGCGCCAATATGCGGCCACTTCCCTGGCGTGAAGAAGGCACTTCACCATGGGCTGTGCTCGTCAGCGAAGTGATGAGTCAACAGACTCCCGTCGCCCGCGTCATCCCCTCGTGGCGCGCCTGGCTGGAAAAATGGCCCACCCCAGCCGATCTGGCAGTCGCCCCCAAAGATGAAGTCCTGCGTATGTGGGGAAAACTCGGCTATCCCCGACGTGCACTCCGGCTGCGTGAATGCGCAGAAAAGATCGTCGAAAGGCACGACGGCGAAGTGCCGAGTGACGTGGACACGCTGTTAGCCCTTCCGGGGGTAGGAGACTACACCGCTCGGGCGGTAGCGGCGTTTGCTTTTGGCGCGCGCACGCCGGTGGTGGACATCAACGTGCGCCGCGTACTCCGGCGACACCGCCAGGGCACGTACCTTCCCGGCATCGCCAAACGCGCCGACATGGCGCTCGTCGAAGAGTTGCTACCACTCGACCCCACGACTGCGGCCGAGACTTCCGTCGCGCTCATGGAACTCGGCGCTACCGTCTGCCGAACGACACCCGAGTGCGAGGCCTGCCCCATCGCCACCAGTTGCGCCTGGATTGCCGCCGGTCGCCCCGAACCCGAAGACCATGAGATCGCCGCTGCTAAACGACGCGTGCAGAAGTTCGAAGGCACCGACCGCCAAGTCCGGGGCTTGCTTCTCGACGTGCTCCGCGCCGCCGACTCCCCCATCGAACAGGCCGCTCTCGATGCGGTCTGGGATGATGCACATCAGCGTTCCCGCGCACTGTTTTCCCTGCTTGACGACGGGCTTGCGGAGCAAACTCCCGATGGCCGCTTCCAGTTGCCCCGTTAAAGCCGAGGCAATGCTCCGGTAAAGACCAGATTCGGACAAGTGCGTTGCCTAGAATTAGGAGCATGAATGCCTCGCTCCATCGATCTCAGCGCCAACGCTGTCTCTTTGGGGCTAGTAAGCGCAGAATTGCGCTGAGCATGGTGCTCGGAATTTCTCTGATTGGCGCTAGCGCGGGTGTGATTAGTGGTTGCTCAGCGTTGGATGGTCTAGGTGCGATTGACTTCGACTCCTCGGATTCTGACTCTTCTGCGGTGAAGCGATTGCCTCCGGGGCAGGTAATTACGCAGACACCATTTCCGGTCAATGCGCCCGCACGCGCACAGCGGGTCGTGTTTTCCTCCACAGGTGCACGCGACCACCGCCAAACAGCAGTATCTGGTACCGTATTGCAGCCCTATGCCCGCTGGTCGGAGAAGTCCCCACGGCCTCTGGCGGTGATTGCGCCGGGGACTCTCGGGATGGCCGATAACTGCGCGAGTTCGGTTGCGCTGCGCTACGAAGCACCTCCGACGCCTCCGGCACCTCAGCTGCTGGCACAGGGATGGAATGTTGCCATCGTGGATTACCAGGGGCTCGGCACGCCCGGGGTACATCCGTATCTCAACCGTGAGATTGCCGGGAATAACACGCTCGATATGGCACGAGCGACTATTGAAGCTTTACAACTACCTGCAGATACTCCCATTGCGCTCTTCGGCTACTCACAAGGCGGAGGTGCCACCGCTGCAGCCGCCGAGCTAGCCGATGAGTACGCCTCGGAGCTGAACATCCGCGCTGTCTACGCCGGGGCTATTCCGGCCGATCTCACCGACACTGCGCTGCATATTCGCGGCTCGGCGCTGGCGGGACTCGTCGGTTACTTCATGAACGGCTTGATTGCAGAGTACCCAGAGTCCAAAGAACCAATCGAGCGCATGCTCAGCCCACTGGGGCAGGACTTCCTGAAGCTCACCGCCGATGAATGCATTGGCGCCACTGTCGAACGTTGGCCTCGCAATGACACCAAGGCATTTACTGCCAATGACTTGGGGATAGCGGAGAATCTGCGCTCGCCCGAGCTCTCCCCCGTCGTTCGACGCCACGTGGACGAACAGGCTCTGGGCACAAAGACTCCCAGTATGCCCGTGTTCGTTACCCATAACGCATTGGATGATGTGTTACCCGTGACGTCGGCACGCGAACTTGTGCAGAAATGGCAAAAGGCCGGCGCCGACATCACCTACGTGGAGGTCGACACTGACCTCGGTGATGGGACGCACGGCCTTGCCTACGTGCTCACTCACGAAGAGATGCTTGCGTGGGTGAATCAGAAAATGGGGTACTAGCGGCGACATTCGCCACTTTCCTCCATCTAGCAAATACAGCTACTTTTTCTTCCAGCGACCACGGAAGGTCAAGCCTTTGCCCAGTCGGACGGTGTAACCGCCACGGCTGTTAATGGTCACTGGACCGATACGCTTAGAACCAGAGACTCCCGAACCCGAGTAGTTCAGCCACGTGTCCTTGTCCAGGTTCTGCTTCTTGCGAAATTGAATCCCCATTTAGTTCTCTCCCTCGGAGTTATCAGATTCGGTCTCTGCCTCGGCAGTATCTTGATTGGCAGTACCTTTGATGTCGCCAGATACAAACGCTCAGGATACCGTCAGCACTGCCGAGAACGCCCGTCATCTTCCTCAGAATCGGCCAAGGCACCGCTCATCGGCATCAACGTTACCGACCTTGCCTCATATTGGTGAAGATAACTTCGCCTTGCAGATGTCATTGAACTCGCCGTCCCTGCGCCATAGATGCCTCAATCCGTTATTTGTGACCGCCCCTAGTGAGCTCATGAAACCGGCCACCGCCACAGCGTGCCGAACAATGACGACAGCTAGTTAGTGCAAACCACCCAAGGATGCGAATGGCTCCTCGGCCTGGATGTCGTGCAAGGGCACGCGCACCCAAGGCGAATCACTGTGTGCGAGCAGCTCGGTGAGCCGTTGCGATTGATCCTTCATCGCAGCGGTGACGTCGGGCTCACCATCACTCGCCCAAATCATTCGACCCCACCAGAAACTTGCGGCTACGTCAGCCCACGACACGAAGTAGCGCTGCAGCACCGCCACGGCCTTGTCTGAAATCTGAAGGAACTCTTCTGGAGAGATCCACCCCAGCTCCGTTGCCGGGCCACCAACGTTGTGAACACGGATTATGTCCCATGCGCGAGTAGTGGCGGGCAGTGCCGGGGCCGCTGCTTTGGCAAAGCCCTCCGAGCGCAACATCCTTACGAGGTAGCGGAACTTACGTTCTCCACGACGCGGATCCGCGCCTTGGGCAATAAAGAAGTCTTTGAGGAACTCGACCTTTTCCTCCACTTCCACATCTAGCTCGCGCTCGGGGACGTCCTTCACGGCGTATGCGAGGGGTAAAACCAGGTCATCTTCCACGTGCTGGCCACCTTCGAGCAGAGCATCAATAACCTGATACGCTTCCTGTGCACCAGTGACCCCCCAGTTTTGCTCGAGAGAAGTTTTGTAGTACTTGGCCGCCCTTGCGTTGATGGCCTCAACCCCTAGCGGGGTCGCAAACGCCTTATTGCTCTTGTACACCATTGCCCAAGAGTGGCGGCGCACCTCATCTTTGCTCGGCGCCGGTTCCGGCCATGGGAACTTTGTAAGGCGGTAAATCCAAGTATCATCAAACTTTGCTGGCGTGAACGTTGAGCTCATATCCACACAACGTACCGAGGTTTCTGGCGCGGTTCCGCGGTGCCCCATCCATCACCCCTATGCTGGGGAATGATCTACGCCATAATTCAGCACACCCAGTCACAGTTTTTGATGTGTTGTTAGTCTCGTGTGCATGACAGGATCCCAAATTGCATTGACAGACCGGCCAGATCTCGGTGCTGCGCTTAAGCGTGCTGGCGATTCCGAGATTGTGCACGCTGCCGCCGCAGCCGTTGCAGAAGGCCTTGGTGTCGACGAGATTGTGCTGGAAGCCGCCGCCACGAAAGCTAGCGGGGTGGACGGTGCCGCGTTTGTCACCAACCGCAGGATCCTCGTGACCGCCGATAAGAAGGATCCATCTCATTTTGAGTTCCTTGAACTTGACAACCTGGGCAACGTCACAGTTCTGCCTTACAAGGGTGGCTGGGCCGTCGTGGCCCAGCTCTACAACACATATAAGGTGTGGAGCGGTTTCACAGAAAAAGCTGCGAAACGTGTGCAATTTGCCGCCCAGTGGGCCCTGACCGCAGGCCGAGAGGCACGAACGGAGGCCTCGCGTGCAGTGTCGTCGACGGAGCTTTTTGAGCGATGGAAAGAAAACAAGCACCGTCTCAATCGCAATAGTTTGGAAGAGCTTGCAGAGTCGATGCGCTCCCTGTATTCCGACATTGATTCACGGTGGTGGACTGAATAATGATTCGACTTGCATACCCGGGTTCGCCCGACCGATTTAATGGGGCAGAAGACACATCACACATCGAGCAAAACCTGGCTATTGCGGAAAATGGCTATCGCCATTACATCAAGCATGGCTCGTTACTAGAAACTGGAGCATCTCCGGCAAATACGACTGCTACCTCCAGGTCAAACTCCAGTGCGGGCACGACAGGTGTTCAGGCCAGCGGCGCATCGAAAGGTCTCAGTGTAAAGAAGCAGCTATTACTCCTCCCCTTAGTGATAGCGGGCATCGTAGTGCTAGCGATTGCCTACGTTGCGGCTAAAGACGCGCTCTTTAGTGACAAGTCAGACGAGTCCGCTGCTCCCGCACAGTCCGCCGCTGAAGCACCTGCCGATTCCGGCGCTTCCAACGGTGGCGCTACCGGTGCCACTGGTGGGGATACCGCTGGCGGCCTCACCCCTGCCGACCACGCACCCGAACCGATTGCTAGTTTCGTGCGGGCCTGCACAGACTATGAAGTGGTGTTTAGCTACTACGGTGCGGATAACGCCCCTGCCCCACAGGCAATGGGTACCAACTGTTCCGTGGATACTACGAAGGCACCCGACGTTGGTTACGTAGTCTTCACCGATGACCCTGCCGCCACCGCCGCCGTTCGTGACGGCAAGCCTGTCTTGGATGCCGTTGAGATTCCGGCAGAATCAACGCGCGGTTCCACATTCAAGGCGCAGCGAGTGGAGTCCCTCATCACAGTTGCGGAAATCCTCCCAGATGATCAGGGAATCGTTGAGTACATGATCAAAAATGATGACCCCGAAGTGGCAAAGAAAGCATTGGTCGACCTCGGCGTGGCCAAGTAGAACTACAACTCTCCGCGCTTTTAGGAAAGACCGCATATAGACACACTGCCGCCCCAGTTCCTCCCATAATGGAATCGGAACTGGGGCGGCAGTGTTCGTTGGTACTGCTAGCGGCTAAACCTCTTAGAGTGGCTGGCCAGCACCCGCACCAGCCGGTGGCGGGTTGTGGCCGTCGTCATCGGAGTCCGAACCGGACTCTAGGTCGGTTTCAGCGGCGGTGGAGCCGCCGTCACCCAGTACATCCGGGGTGATGATATCGGGCTCGCTGGTACCAGCGCTGCCGAGAACGTCCTTGCCTTCCTCGGAGTCATCCAGAGCACCGCCGTCGGCATCGACGTTACCGGCCTTGCCCTTGTTGGTGAAGGTAAACTTCGCCTTGTCGACGTCCTTGGACTCGCCATCCCAGCCTTCGACATCGATGAAGACGGTCTCGCCGAGACCAACCTCACCGTAGAGAATCTTCTCGGAGAGCTGATCCTCAATCTCGCGCTGGATCGTGCGACGCAGCGGACGGGCACCGAGCACTGGATCAAAGCCACGCTTGGCCAGCAGGTTCTTGGCGCGGTCGGAAATCTCCATGGTGATGCGCTTCTCGTCGAGCTGGTCGCTGACGCGGGCCAGCATGAGATCGACCATCTGGACAATCTCAGCCTGGCTCAGCTGCTTGAAGACCACAATCTCGTCGATACGGTTCAGGAACTCCGGACGGAAGTGCTTCTTCAGCTCGTCGTGGACCTTGTCCTTCATCCGCTCGTACTTGCCATCTTCATCGGCCTCGCCGACACCCGAGAAGCCCATACCAACAGCCTTGGAAATGTCGCTGGTACCCAGGTTCGAGGTGAAGATCAGAACCGTGTTCTTGAAGTCCACCACTCGACCCTGCGAGTCAGTCAGACGACCGTCTTCCAGGACCTGCAGCAAGGTGTTGTAAATCTCCTTGTGGGCCTTCTCAATCTCGTCGAAAAGCACGACGGAGAACGGCTTGCGGCGCACCTTCTCGGTGAGCTGGCCGCCCTCTTCGTAGCCGACGTATCCGGGAGGAGCACCGAAGAGACGCGAAGCGGTGAATCGGTCGTGGAACTCACCCATATCAATCTGAATGAGTGCGTCTTCCTCACCAAAGAGGAACTCGGCCAGGGCCTTCGACAGCTCGGTCTTACCAACACCGGACGGACCGGCGAAGATGAACGAACCGGACGGACGCTTCGGGTCCTTCAGACCAGCGCGGGTACGACGAATAGCGCGGGAGACAGCACTGACGGCCTCTTCCTGACCGATGATGCGCTTGTGCAGCTCATCCTCCATGCGCAGCAGACGCGAGGACTCTTCCTCAGTGAGCTTGAACACCGGAATTCCAGTCCAGGAAGCCAGGACCTCCGCAATCTGCTCCTCGCCAATCTCAGCGATGGTGTCGGACTCGCCCGCACGCCACTTCTTCTCGCGCTCGCGGCGCTCTTCGCCCAGCTTGCGCTCCTTGTCGCGCAGACCAGCTGCCTTCTCGAAGTCCTGCTCGTCGATGGCGGCTTCCTTCTGGCGGCGCACATCGGCAATCTTGGAGTCAATCTCCTGCAGGTCAGCCGGGGCAGTCATACGCTTGATACGCATACGAGCACCGGCCTCATCAATAAGGTCAACAGCCTTATCCGGCAGGAAGCGGTCGTTGATGTAGCGATCCGAGAGAGTAGCGGCGGCAACCAGTGCCTTGTCCGAGATGGATACGCGGTGGTGAGCCTCGTACTTATCGCGGACACCACGCAGAATCTCAATAGTGAGATCCACGCTCGGCTCCGGCACGTTCACCGGCTGGAAACGACGCTCAAGAGCGGCGTCCTTCTCGATGTGCTTACGATACTCATCCAAAGTGGTAGCACCGATGGTCTGCAGCTCACCGCGAGCCAGCTTCGGCTTCAGAATCGAGGCCGCATCAATTGCGCCCTCTGCGGCACCGGCACCGACCAGCGTGTGAATCTCGTCAATAAACAGGATGATGTCACCGCGCTGGTTAATCTCCTTGAGCACCTTCTTCAGACGCTCCTCGAAGTCACCGCGGTAACGGGAGCCCGCAACCAGGGAACCCAGGTCGAGGGAGTAAAGCTGCTTATCCTTCAGCGTCTCCGGCACACGACCGTTGACGATGTCCAGCGCGAGCCCTTCCACAACGGCGGTCTTACCAACGCCCGGCTCACCAATCAGAACAGGGTTGTTCTTGGTACGGCGAGAAAGAACCTGCATAATGCGCTCGATTTCCTTCTCACGGCCAATAACCGGATCCAGCTTGCCCTCACGTGCAGCCACGGTCAGGTTACGACCGAACTGATCGAGCACCAGCGAACCGGACTGGTGGTTTCCCTCCTGCACACGAGCGCCGGAAGTAGCGCCGACCGGACGCTGCTCCGGAGAACCATCGGACTCATCGCCCTGGAAACCGCTGAGCAGCTGAATAACCTGCTGGCGTACGCGCGGCAGGTCAGCGCCGAGCTTAACCAGGACCTGAGCGGCAACACCCTCGCCCTCGCGAATCAGGCCGAGCAGCAGGTGCTCAGTACCGATGTACTTGTGCCCCAGCTGTAGTGCCTCGCGCAGAGAGTACTCCAGCACCTTCTTTGCACGCGGGGTAAATGGCACGTGCCCGCTCGGCGGCTGGGAGCCACGACCAATAATGTCGACTACCTCAGAGCGCACAGCATCCAGGGAAATACCCATGGACTCGAGCGCCTTGGCAGCCACACCGTCGCCTTCACTAATCAGGCCGAGCAGGATGTGCTCCGTGCCGATGTAATTGTGATTGAGCTCGCGTGCCTCATCCTGTGCCAGGACGACAACGCGACGTGCTCGGTCCGTAAACCTTTCGAACATCACTGCCCTTTCAAGTGTCTATTTTTGCCGTAATTCAATAAAGGTTGTTTCACCTAGCTTAAACGCGACGCGTCGCAGATTAATCCCTATAGCCGTACGCCAGTAGCGAACAGCCTGGTCAAAAGAGGTACAACGGCGGTTTCATCCTGGAACGGACACCTAGTTGTTCACGCGGTCGTCGTGGCCGTCATCTTGGTCGTCGTCATCGTCGTCGTCATCATCGTCATGATCGTCATCATCGCGATCATTGCGATTGTCGTCCACGCTCTCGGTCGAAGTCACCGTAGTGGTCTCGACAGGTGCCGGATCGACGTCATCACTATCGCCACATGCTGCAAGACCAAAAGCCGCACCGATTGCGACTGCTCCGACCACGGCAACTCGAGCTGCCGAAATGCGTAGGAAAGTTTGATTTTTGAGAGTGGACTTCATGGGTTCCCCTAAGTCATATCGAATGGCCTCACCCTCCACTACGGCGACGAGGGCGCAGTTGGATTGGAACATCTTTCAACAACTTTTCCTAGAGAAATTACCTCAAAACGGAGGCTCTAAGTGCGGCGACAAACATCTCTCGAGATAGAAGAAGCCCCGCCCCTTTGAACGTATTCCCTGTTTACCTCGCATATCTTCACAATCATTCGTTTCTGATAAAAAAATTTTGCAAAAAGCTACACAAAAGTGACCTAGGACACTTATTCTTACTGTAAAAGAAACTAAATCGGCGGTCCTACCGATGCGGTTTCGCCTGATTAGGCCTCTCCGAAGACCACAGGACATGAACCACGGAAGATGAGTGACTATGACATCTGATCCACAGACCTCGATTCTCAATAAGGTGCGCAAAGCTTCGCGAGCTACCTCGGACCTCGTTCTCGGTCTCGCACCGGTGACGCAAGCTGGTGTCCTCGGCTCGATGGGACCCGGCGCGGCTGGTAAGGCATTAAATTCCATCTACCGCTGGGACTTCCTGCCAGCTGGTCTCCTCGGCATTGCAGCCGGCCGTGATCCGCACCACACCGCGATTATTGATGACGGCGGCTCGCTGACCTACGAGGAACTGCACGAGCGCTCCACTGCCCTGGCGCGGGCACTCCGCCACGGCGATATTCAGCAGCGCAACCGCATCGGTGTGCTGGCTCGCAATCACCGCGGTTTCATTATGGCTCTGTGCGCCCACGGTCGCCTCGGCACCGACCTGGTGCTGCTCAATACTGGCGCCGCTGCCGAGCAGACTCTAGCTGTAATTCGCGAGCAGAAGATTGACTTCCTGTTCATTGATGAGGAATTCACTCACATGCTGCCGGAGGACTTCGATGAGTGCCCGGTCGCAGTGTCGTGGTTTGAAAACTACGGTGATACCTCCTGTGTTCGCGAGGGCTGGACCTCCATGCAGGAGATGCTGAAGACTGCACCGCCGGCAAAGTGGCCGACCGCCGAGCTGCCAAGCCGTCCGCGCCGTGGCCGCGTTATTATTCTGACCTCCGGAACCACCGGCACTCCAAAGGGTGCCAAGCGTCCGGAGCCGCGCAGCTGGATGCCGGCATCTTCCATCATGAGTCGCATTCCACTGCGTCAGCGCCGCCCGGCTTACCTTGCGGCTCCGCTGTTCCACACTTGGGGCTTCGCAACCGCACAGCTGTGCATCGCACTGCGTTCCACCATGATTATGCGCCGCAAGTTCGATCCGGCCGACAGCCTCCGCATTATCGAACAGCACTCTCCGCACACCATCTTCCTGGTGCCGACCATGCTGCAGCGCATGATTGAGATTCTCCCAGACAACTACGACATCGGTGCGACATCGCTGAAGGTCATCGCATCCTGTGGTTCGGCCATTCCGGAGGGAATCGTCACCAAGACCCTCGAGCGCTTCGGACCGGTTCTCTACAACCAGTACGGCTCCACCGAGGTCAGCTGGGCAACCATTGCTACCCCGGATGAGCTCAAGGCAAATCCGACCACGGCAGGTCGCGCACCGCTGGGCACTCGTGTCCAGATTCTCGACGAAGACGGCAACCGCGTCGCCGACGGCGAGACCGGTCGGATCTTCGTGGGCAACAACATGCTATACGAGGGCTACACCCGCCCGGGTGCGGACAAGCAGGTCATCGACGGCATGGTCTGCACCGGTGACCTGGGTCGAATGGAAAACGGCCTGCTCTACATCTCCGGTCGCGAGGACGACATGATTGTCTCCGGCGGTGAGAACGTCTTCCCACGTCAGACCGAAGATGCACTCAGCCAGCTCGAGGGTATCCGCGAGTGCGCAGTCGCAGGCGTTCCGGATGAGCGCTTCGGCCAGGCCCTGGTCGCCTGGGTTGTCCGCGACGATTCCCCTGAGGGCCGCGCCCTGACCAATGAGCAGATTCGCACATACGTCAAGCAGCGCCTCAGCCGCTTCGCTGTTCCGCGCGAGACCGTGTTCCTCGATGAACTGCCACGCAACGCAGTCGGCAAGGTGGTTCCTCGCCACCTGCCGAAGCCGTGGGAGAATGCCGCCGAGGAGAAGGCTGCTTAGGGCGCAGGGACCGTCGTAAAGCGAGCGGCAGACACGAAAAGGACGCGGTAGAAACTTCCATTGTGGAAGTTACCGCGTCCTTTTTGCGTGTCCTAGAAAGAACCAGTGCTGATTAGCCTGCGTTCAAAACACCGTAGTCCGTGACGGGTTCACGGAAAATTTCTTCGCCGTCCTGGGTCACGGTTACCGCATTTGGAGTGACGGTATACGTGTAGCCACCATTCTTTGCGACAGCACGGTTCCCGGAGAAACTATCTACTGTGTATGCATCCGGACTATCCGAAATCTCACCGAAGTCACCGATGTAATGGCGCTGCTGGCGGTTATTGGAATTCTCGCAAATCACAGCCTTGCCCGACGACGTCTCCGCCAGCACACGCGCGTAATCCCCACCCGAGCAGCGAGCGGTACTGCCAACCCAACCTTTGGCGTCGATATCATCGCGATCCATACCGAACGCGCGGAGACCAAAATTTCCCCTCTGCGTAGTGGTAGGAGCGCTGCTCTCCGGCTGCTTCGTCGTTTCTGGCTCGACGGTCTGGGTATAGGTTTCCGTGTGCGTCTCCACCGGCGCCGGGGACGCAGTGCTTGACGACGAGTCCCCTGCCGCAACCGTATCGGGGGACTGCGGGGAATTATCGGAGGAATTATTCAGGTAGTACGCGCCACCGATACCGGCGACCGCTGCAAGTGCGACACCGACGATGCCCAAGACCACGTACAGACCGTTGTTGCTCTTCTGCTCAGGTGCCGGAGCCTGCTGATAAGCCGGATACTGCTGGGGGTAACCGCCCTGGTTCGGCCCCTGCGTTTGGTACTGGTACTGAGGCTGGTACTGGCCCTGGGCCCCGCCCTGCGGCTGCTCCCAGGCAGATGTTGCATAACCGTCCTGCTCCCAATCCTGCGGGGAGGACGAACGCGGGTTGTACTGGTCGGTCATCGCTAAATTCCTTATTACTTCAGAGCCACACTTGTGCTCGGCCAATAACGTGGCGGCTTGCGACTACGCCCACAGCGGAACTTGCCACTACGTATTTTCCATTAACACTATGCGTTGCCCAGCGTACCCTGCTTGAAGCTAGCACTAGCTCAGAGCGGCACTTTGTTCTTGAAGAAATTGACGTAGTTCCGATCGGAGATCTTTCCCAGCATAAACTCTGGCTCCAACCCGAACATCGACCAACGAGTCTTCGTGGACCAGGACAGAGACTGAGGTGTCGTAGTGCGGTGGTAGCTAATTTGGTAACCGTCAGTGTGAACTCGGATCTGCGTGTATCCACCCGGATAGCCGAGTGCCGCGCCCCGCTCACAGAAGTCCGTATCCCCGTAGTCAGCGATACCACGGCGGCTGCGGTGCGTATGACCAGCGAACACGCCTTTGGCACCCGGCGTGGCGGCCAGAATCTCCTGGAAAATCTTGGCCTGCTGCGCCTCGACCATGAATGCCTCACCACCGAAATGCGAACGCACCGCATCCTGAGTAAACGGGTGATGCGCAAACAAAATTGTCGGACGCTCTGGATCGTCTGCGAGTTCGGCACGCAATGCACGCATCTGACGCTCATTAATACGTCCACCTGCATAACCAAACTCGGCGGTATCAACACCGATGAGGCGCACTTCGCCGACGCGAGTCGACCAGTGCTGCTGCGTCGGCACAAGACGCTGGCTGAAGTAATCCGGAACCGCGGTCTTGCCCTTGCGGATTCCGCGTCCCCGGAAACCATTGATATTGGGTAGCCCGGGCGGGTGCACATCGTGATTACCACGGGTGACAAACCAGTTTTTCCCAAACTCACCGAAAGTATCCAAAACCCTGATGAGTTCGTCATACTCCTCAGGGCGGTTGCTATCCGTGCAATCGCCATTGATGACGAGAGTGTCTAACCCGGCAGCCTTTACCGTGTCCACCAGACCCTGCAATTGCATAGAGGCAAAAGGCTGCTCTCCCGGACCGGAGGAAAGACCGAGGTTGCCAATGCGAATGCCATCATGATTGGGCTTACCAATGTGTGTGTCATTCGTCAGCGCGAACGTCGCCAAATGTGCACCCTCCAGCGCTGGCAGAGTGCTTACGACGCCTGTCTTCTCCGGTGCCGTTTTGCTCATGGTGATATTCAGCGACGGAACCGCGCGACAGTTGTGTGACCAGCACTCAAAGCGGTACTCCCGTCCCGGCTCCAACCCGTCAATGACCACATGGTGGTAGCCCGACTCTGAGTACCCCTCGTGCACGAGCTCTAACTGCGTTGAATCCGCAGTACCAAGCAGCACCCGCTCATCCGAAGGAACGGTCGGCTTAATGAAGCCATACGCTGTCTGCACTCCCGGAGCATATGTTGCCCATGTAAATGCCACTGACGTGTCTGTGACAGTGATGACCTCCAAGTCGCTAGCCAGTACCTGCCACGACTTGGAATCCGACTGGGTAAGCCCCAGACCCGACGTGACGTACTCCAGGCCGTACGCTCCCGAGGTTTTCGCGACGGCCATTGAACTTGCAGCAAGAGTTGCAACAGAGAGGTAGGCCCGGCGGGAAATGCTCATGTCCAATAAGCCTAGAACCTAAAGATGAAAATTAGATGAACTCTCCCTCTAATCTCAGAAAAATAGGAACGCAACGACAAAAGACACACGGCTAAAACAGCGCAAAATAAAACACCGCCTACCAAGTCATGGCAAGACGGTGTTTTAAGAAATGTGGCTTGAGCATCTAGGTGAGCTTTTACCGGCTCACCAGTAAGTAGATTGCTCTGAAACTGTAACTACTTCAGTTCCTTGGAGGACAGACCCAGGGTGCGGCGAGCAACGACCAGCTGCTGAATCTGCTGGGTACCTTCGAAGATGTCCAGGATCTTGACGTCGCGGGACCACTTCTCCAGCAGGTTACGCTCAGAGTAACCGAAGGTACCTGCCAGCTGAACGGCACGGAGGCAAATCTCGGTGCCTGCACGGCCGGCCTTGGCCTTACACTCGGAAGCCTCCAGAGTGTTCGGCTGCTTGTTGTCAGCCATCCACGCAGCGCGCAGAGCCAGGAGGTATGCAGCCTCCCAGTCAGACTCCAGCTTCAGGTACTCAGCTGCAGCAGCGCTCTGGGTGTGTGCCGGGGCATCGTAGTCAATCTCGATGCCAGCTTCTTCCAGGATGCGACGCAGCTCTTCCAGCGAAGCACGGGAGACACCGATGGCCATACCCGCAACCAGCGGACGAGTGTTGTCGAAGGTCGCCATTGCGCCGGCGAAGGACTTCTTAACATCAATGTCCGGGGAACCAAGCAGGTTCTCCTTCGGAACGCGGACGTTGTCCAGGCGGAGCACTGCAGTATCCGAGGAACGAATACCCAGCTTCTCTTCCAGACGCTCCACGGTGAAGCCCGGAGTGCCCTTCTTCACCAGGAAGGACTTAATCGCAGCACGGCCCTTGGACTTGTCCAGGGTCGCCCACACAACGACGGAGTCGGAACGCTCACCAGCAGTGACGAAGATCTTCTCACCGTTGATGACGTACTCATCACCATCGAGCTTGGCGGTGGTGGAAACTGCGGAGGAATCAGAACCGAAGGACGGCTCGGTAATTGCCATGGAAGCCCAGGTCTTACCAAAAGCCTCCAGCTGCTCATCAGTAGCAACAGCTGCGATGGCTGCGTTACCCAGACCCTGGTACGGCAGGGACAGGGTCAGGCCCACGTCACCCCAGCAGGTCTCAATAACGTTGAGCAGCGAAGCCATGTTGCCACCGTTCTTTACACCGGTGCGCTTCGGCTTCTTATCGTCGCCACGTCCACCAGAAGCACCGGAGAAGCCACGGCCACCATCTGCCATGCCGTCCATCATGGAGGCAAGGGTGTCGAGTTCCTTCGGGTACTCGTGCTCAGCGAGATCGTACTTACGGGAAATCGGTCGGAAGATCTCAGCGGCGGCCTGATGCGACTGGGACGCGCCCGCCTTGAGGAACTTCGGCAGTTCGAGGTTAATCATTTTCTTTCCTCTTAATTCTTTTCGGCTGAAGTATCTAGCGGTTTACAGAACGACGATGCCTTCGGCGACACCAATTGCGCGGAGGTCACGGTACCAACGCTCAACCGGGTGCTCCTTGGTGAAGCCGTGTCCGCCGAGCAGCTGCACACCGTCGGAACCAATCTTCATACCCTTTTCAGTGGCGAAGGTCTTAGCCAGAGCTGCCTCGCGAGCGAAGCCGCGACCCTGGTCAGCGCGGGAAGCACCGCGGAGGGTGATCATGCGGAGACCATCGAGCTCAATCTTGATGTCGGCGACCATGAAGGCCACTGCCTGGCGGTGGGAAATCGGCTCGCCGAATGCCTGACGCTCGTTGACGTAAGGAATGACGTAGTCGAGAACTGCCTGAGAAGTACCCATTGCAAGAGCTGCCCAGCCGAGGCGGGAACGACGCAGAATGTCGAGGTATGCCTCTTCACGATCTGCAGCCGAGGTGCTAGCGCCGCCGAGAATGTTCTCAGCCGGAACCTTGACGTCCTTCAGGATGACGCGCCCCATTGCGGCACCGCGCAGACCCATGGACGGGTCAGCCTCAACGTGGAGCCCCTCAGTGTCGGACTCAACGATAACCAGAGCCGGCTTACCCTCGAGCTCAACACCGATGATGAACAGCTCAGCTGCGCCGGCGTTCGGAACGAAGGACTTAACACCGTTGAGGACCAGCGAATCGCCCTCGCGCTTTGCGGTGGTTTCAGGCTTGCGTGCGTCGAAAAGCGGGCGCGGCTCTGCGAGCACAACAGCGGCAGCCGGGACGTTCTCGCCAGCGAATGCCGGCAGGTAGGTCTTCTGCTGCGAGTCGGAGCCGTGAGCGGTCAGGGTGGCAGCGACACCGGCCGGAGCCAGCACTGCCAGAGCCAGACCCATGTCACCGTAGGACAGAGCCTCTGCGACCAGTGCGTTGGTGGTGACGTCCTCGCCGGTAGCGATGCCCTCGAAAGCCTCCGGGACGTTGATCATGGTGACGCCCAGCTCAGAAGCCTCAGAGACGAGGTCCTCCGGCGGAGTTGCCTCGTGGTCGGACTTGTAAGCAGCCTCGCGCAGGCGAGACTCAGCGAACTCCTTAACCGTCTCGACGATCATCTGCTGATCCTCGGTCGGGGTAAGGTCGAAGAGCTTCTTTGCCTTCTCCTCTGCTGCGGCCTCCTGTGCAGCCTGGGCTTCCTCAGCCGGACGCTCCGGCTTACCGGAACCGGAAATCTTCTTAAACTGACGGTTCGCGGCACCAAGGGTCTTAAAACCGGACTTGGTGGACTGGTACACCACGCGGTCGATCTTTGGCTGAAGGTCGTACTTCTGGGCGAAGTCCGAACCAGTAATCGACGTGATGAACCGCATTGCCGCTCCGATAGCGTCGCGACCAGGGTTATTGCGGCCGACAGTCGAATCTTCGCGGTTCTTCTTCTCGCTCATGTGATCATGGCCTTTCGAGTCAGAACTATTACTGGCATAACAATAAAACAATCACGTGACCGTTGTCACAAGAATTGAAAAAACATTGCCAAGTAACAGAAAACTTTCAGGCTTCTAACTTGTCAGGCGATAACGCGGTTAACAACGTAGTTGCGATCAGAGAGCTCACCAAGCAGAGCCTCGGGCTCGAAACCGTACATCGCCCAACGGGCACGCGCAGTCCACGCAAGCGCATCTTCGCTGCTCAAACGGTGAAAGTTAACCTGGTAGCCACCGGAGTAGACATGCAGCAGTGTGTAGCCACCGGGGTATGCTTTGCACGCGCCGGTCTCCAAATAATCAACGCCGGCACCAAAATCACCGCGAGTACGCTTTGCACGGTGGGTGTGACCTGCCCCTGCGAAGAATACACCCGGAGCGTCGTTAAGCAGCTGCTGCAAACGTCGTGCATCAGCGCTATTGAGAATGAATATGGGGCCGGCAGCATTTGTCCAGCCAGCCTCGGAAGTAATCGGGTGATGAGCCAGCACAACCGTCGGCTTGTTGGGGTCACGCTGCAATTCCTGCTCTAGTGCATCGAATTGTTCCGAGCTAATTTCGCCGCCGGACTCATCCAACTTCGATGAATCCAGACCGATGACGCGGACCGGCCCCTGCTGAGTGATCCACAGTTCCTGTCGCGGACGCCCCAGGAGAACACCGAAGGGATCGCGATGATCTTCGGTGCCCTCCAAAACCGGAAATTCGTCGTAGCCAGCAGACGAATCGGCATCCGGCTTATGCGGACGATCATGATTGCCGCGGGTGACAAACCACTGCCGCTCCGGAGCACCAAAAGTATTCATAATCTCGGCAAATCGACGTACCTCCGCCGGACGTGCTTCCGACGTGGCATCACCGTTGACGAAAACCTTTTCAATACCCATCCCCCGAAGCTCAGCGAGGGCAGCCGTCAACATGACCTCGGGGTACGGTGCGGCACCGGCTTCAGGGAAAATAGGTGCAGGCAAATTGCCGACAACAATACCGTGCCCGTCTTCGCCGATATGCGTGTCGTTGAGGATGGCAATCGTGGTCAGATACTCCCCTTCCGGAGCGACCAGCGTCGTGAACTGTCCAGTTTGCTCGGGTGTATTGGGGAGATTTCGGGTAATTAATCCCGGCTCTGCGACCAGCCCATTCGATCGACATTCGAAACGGTACGTGGTCCCAGGCCGCAGCTTATCGACGGTCACAAAGTGGTAGCCAACCTGCGTCTCGTCCTTATGTACCACGGGTAGCTCGCCGCCCTCATCGGCATCGACTGGCACTAGCGCAACTTCAGTGTCGGCCGGCGCCAGTGGAGCCAGCTTTCCCCACGCTGGGTGTGGGCCTGCATACGTCGCCCACGAAAATGTCACCGACGTATCGGTCACGGTCACGACTTCCAGGTCCGTCACAACAAGGCCGCTGGTCAACCCGGTGAATGGAAACGGCGCCTGGTTCGGGGCCGCCGATGCAACTGCTCGCGTCCCGACGCTATTCACGGCCACCGCTACAGCCCCCGCACCCGCTACTGCTCCCGCTGCTGCTCCCAAGCGCAATACGGATCGCCGATCAATTTTCTTATTCCCATTTACCGAATTCACGGGTGAAGAAATTACGGGATAAAAATAATCCCGGTGATAACACCGGGATAACTACACATGAATTCAGTCGCTTACGCTTCCGGCTTCACGATCGGGAACAGCACGGTTTCGCGAATGCCAAGGCCGGTCAGGGCCATCAGCAGGCGGTCAATGCCCATGCCCACACCGGTCGTCGGCGGCATGCCCTGCTCCATTGCGTGCAGGAAGTCCTCATCCAGAACCATGGCCTCGTCGTCGCCGCCAGCGGCCAGTCGCGCCTGATCCTCAAAGCGCTCACGCTGGACAACCGGGTCAACCAGCTCGGAGTAGCCGGTAGCCAGCTCGAAGCCACGGACGTAAAGATCCCACTTCTCGGTCACGCCAGGCTTGGAGCGGTGCTGACGAGTCAGCGGAGAGGTCTCGACCGGGAAGTCGCGGACAAAGATAGGACCGTCGAGCTGGTCTTCACAGAGCAGCTCCCAGATTTCCTCAACCAGCTTGCCGTGGCCCCAGCCGCCCTTCTCCGGAACCTCAAGGCCAATCACATCGGCGATTGCCTTTAGCTCCTCGACGGTCGAGTCAATAGTGACTTCCGGCTGACCAGGGAACTTGCGAGCAAGTGCCTCGTTCAGCGACGGGTACATCTCAATCTGCTTCCACTCGCCGCCAAAGTCGAACTCCGTACCGTCGGCAAGCGTAACAGTCGTCGAACCGAAGACCGCGACGCAGATTTCCTGAATGACCTCGCGGACGGTGCGGGCGGAGTCATCGTAGGTGCCGAATGCCTCGTAGTACTCCAGCATCGCGAACTCCGGGCTGTGCGAGGAGTCGATGCCCTCGTTGCGGAAGTTGCGATTGATCTCGAAAACGCGCTCCATACCGCCGACGACGCAGCGCTTGAGGAAAAGCTCCGGCGCGATACGCAGGTAGAGATCGATGTCCAAAGCGTTGGAATGAGTCACGAACGGACGTGCAGCTGCACCGCCGTGCAGAGTCTGCAGCATCGGGGTTTCGACCTCGAGGAAACCGCGACGCTCAAGTGCGTGGCGCAGCTCGCGGATGACCTTGATGCGAGTCAGTGCGTTAGTACGAGCCTGCTCACGCATAATCAGGTCCGTGTAGCGGTGACGCACGCGGCTGTCCTCGGACAGATCAGCGAACGACACCGGCAGCGGACGCAGAGCCTTCGAGGCCATCTGCCACTCGGTAGCCATCACAGACAACTCGCCGCGGCGCGAAGAAATTACGCGGCCAGTAATGAGGACGAAGTCGCCCATATCTACGTCCGACTTCCAAGCAGCCAGGGCGTCCTCGCCGACCTCAGCCTTGGAAAGCATGGCCTGCAGGGTCGTGCCGTCACCCTCCTGCAGAGCGGCAAAGCAGAGCTTGCCGGTGTTACGAATAAACATGACACGACCAATGACGGTCACGACATCCTGAGTCTCCTCGCCAGCCTCGAGGTGGCCCCACTCTTCACGGACATCCTTGAGAGAGTGAGTACGGGGAACCTCAACCGGGTACGGCTGAATTCCAGCCTCGAGCAGGCGGTCACGCTTCTCGCGGCGAATGCGCAGCTGCTCAGGAACGGTGGCGGTGTTTTCAGGGGTCTTCTTCGCGTCAGTCACGGCTATAAAGGTTAGCCGACTACACCGCCGACCTGCTAGTTGAGTGCCCTTTAGACGCCAATCTTCTTGCCATCAGTACGTACAACCTGAACGACTGCCGGGCGTGGCTGCTCCTTGCCACCATCCGGCCAGTGCGAGGTCGGGTTGGTGGTCGGATCCGGGTTGTCGCCGACCGGGTGGCCCTGATCCGTCTCGATTTCGCCCGGGTGCTGGACGTTGACCATCACGCGGTTGGAGAAGATCTGCGGACCACAGGTCTCTGCAGCAACCGGAACAGTCAGGAAGCACTTGGTCTCACCACGACGCTCGCCTTCGACGGCAACGGCGAAAAGGCCGTCGTTGGAGTCCAGCGCGTTGCCGTCGGTGGAAACCCACAGGTTGCCGTACTCGTCAAAGGCGACGTTGTCCGGGCAGGAAATTGGCGAGACCGATTCCTTGTCGAAGCCACCGAAGTAGGTGTAAGCCTCGTTCGGGTCACCACAGACCAGCAGGAGATTCCACTTGCCCTTGGTACCGGCGTGGTCATCTTCCATCTCCAGAACAAGGCCATTCTTGTTCTCGGTGATTGGTGCGACCTCGACGGCGTCGGCAAGCGGGCGCCCTGCACCATCCTTGCGTTCCTTGCCCTTGTCGTCCTTCGCGCCCGCCTTACCGCGGTACTTGTTGTTGGTCAGCGCCGCGTAGACCTTACCGGTCTTCGGAGACGGCTCGATATCCTCCGGGCGGTCCATACGGGTCGCACCGACCTTGTCACCGGCGATGCGGGTGTAGATGCAGACCTCTTCGGCGGTCATGCCATCAACGTGGGACTCGTGCTTGCCGTCTGCCTTGGCGGTCATCAGCGGAAGCCACTCAATGTCACCGTCGAAACGGCCGTCCTTCGGCAGCTCACCGGAGCCGTCAATCTCGGACTCGGAATTACCGTTGAACTTACCGACGTAGAGAGTGCCCTCGGACAGAATGCCCATGTTGTGCTTGAGGTCCCCCTCCTTAATCTTGCGGGAGGAGACGAACTTGTAGATGTACTCGAAACGCTCGTCGTCGCCGGAGTAGCACACGACCGTGCCGTCGTCGGTGACGTAAATCTGACCGGCTTCATGCTTGAAACGGCCCACTGCGGTGTGCTTGACCGGGGTGGAGTTCGGGTCAGATGGGTCAATCTCTACCAGCCAGAAGAAGCGGTTCGGCTCATTCGGCTCCTTGGAGACATCGAAGCGGTCGTAGTACTTCTCCCACGCGCGGTCGGACAGCTCTTCATTCTTGACCGAGTAGCGCTTGAGCTTCTTAACTGCGTCCTCGTCCTTGAGCTTGCCAACGTTGCCGAAGTACTGGTCAACGTTCTCCTCACCGGACAGGTAGGTACCCCACGGAGTAACACCACCGGAGCAGTTGTTCAAAGTTCCCTCGACCTTCATACCGGTCGGGTCAGCCTTGGTCTTCAGCAGATCGTGACCAGCAGCCGGGCCGTCGACTGTGAATTCGGTGAAGCCGGTGATACGACGGTTATGCTTGTCGCTCAGAATCGGCTTCAGGAATCCCTTGTCATCCTCTTCCACAGCAAGGATGGTCTGGCCGTGGGCAGCCAGTCCGATGTCGACCTGCTCCTTAGTGGCATCTTCTTTCTTGTAGGCACGGAACATCATCGGCTCGGTGGTGTACTCGTGCGAGCAGACGTACAGCAGTGTGCCGTCTTCAGCCTTAATCAGGCCAGCGAAGTCATTGTTGAAGCCGAACTGCTTCAGCTGGTTTTCCGGAGTCTGCTTGTCAAAGTCGAACTCCGGGCCACCCTCGTGGATTGGGTCGCCCCAGCGAATCAGAACATTCTGCTCGTAGCCGTCCGGGATAACGACTGCGTCTTCCGTGTTCGGCTTGACGGCGTCGAAACGCATACCCTCCGGCGATTCGCCCTTGCTACCGTCACCGGCAGCAGCGGTACCGGAGGCGTCGGAGCCACCTGCGGCGCTGCCCGAATCATCAGAGGAGCAAGCGGCCAGCACGGCGCCACCGCCGACCGCAAGAGCACTAGCACCAGTGACCTTCAGTGCCGCGCGACGGGAGAACGCGCGCTGGGAGAACGCCTCCTTCGCAACATCACCGAAGTACTGGTTGTCCGAGAACTCGTTCGGAGCATCGTCAGCACAGGCATTACCACACTTGTAAGTGCAGGTCAGAGAGCTGCGAGAGGTAGCAAAAGGATTTGTCAGCAGATTCTTGCCAATACGAACCACGGGGAGACCGCCTTTGTATAGCTTCGACTAGGTGAGGAAATGGAAAACTAAAACTTTTAGATCCTCTAAGAAGCTAAGGACGTTGCGTTACCTTTCGGTTTCTAAAGATCAACTCGCCAATGAGCTTTAGCTGACGGTCTAATGGCTTACAATTTAACGCAAAGTAAACACCCTGGTGTCGTGGTTTTCCGGCTCGACCTTTCTCTCCACCCACGCAGTCGAAACCCAGCTCTGCGGGCTGCGTGGACTAGCCCTGGTTCTCAGGACTGCGCGGATTCTTCAAATCAGACCCCTCCGGAACATCCGCCGGATCATTGCCACTTTCCAGAATCTTGTTGTCTTCATCGACGAAGATGACATTCGGCTTGTAAGTACGCGCCTCAGCGTCATCCATCATGCCGTAGCCGATGATAATAACCAGGTCACCCGGCGAAATCAGACGAGCGGCGGCACCATTGATGGAAATGATGCCCGAGCCGCGCTCTCCGGTAATGCAGTAAGTGGTAAGCCGGTTGCCATTATTGATATCGACAATGTCGACGGCCTCGCCTTCAAGCAGGTCGGCCGCTTCCATCAAATCAGCGTCAATCGTGCACGATCCAACGTAGTGAAGATCAGCCTGAGTCACCGTGGCACGGTGAATCTTGGACTTCAACATAGTGCGAAACATGAAAAAGGTAGGTCCCTTCCTGGATTCGTCCCCTGGATGCTTGCCTACCGCGGCACCCCTTAGCGTGGCAGGTTGTTAGTCGGCACACTATAATACGACAACTTCCCAGCCACGAAAAACTACTTCGAAAAGCCGTCCTACTCGCTGTCCTGCTCAACGCCAAAGCCGGCGTTCTTCAGGTTTTCTTTGCTGGACTCATCTTTCAGGCGGGCATCTCGAGCAGCGCGGACCTTTTCCTGCAGCTCAGCCAACTCAGCGGCCTCTTGCTCAGTCAGCTCGCCGTCCAGACCCGCAGCCGACAGGGCCGCTGACGCAATTTCGGCGTCCTTCTGCCCGAGCTGACCGAAACCGTTTGCCGAATCCGGGCGCGGCGCACCAAGAATCAAGCCAACATTATCAATGAGACGAGTAGTGCCGACCTTCGCAGCAACCAGCAGGCGAGCTTCAGTCTCCTGGCCGTCGCCGCGCAACGCCTCGTCGGAAAGCGGGGCGAGCGCAGCGTCACGCAGCTCCAAGTAATCCAACTCGACTTCAGGCTGGCTGGCGAGCACACCACGCGCGGTTTCCAGCACAGCATCCGCACCACGGTCCGCGACAAAAGCACCGGCAGTCAGCGCAGCGGACAGGGTTACTGCGAGATTGCGCTGCTCCTCGGACAGATAGCGGTTGCGGGAGCTCATAGCCAACCCGTCGGCCTCGCGAATCACCGGTACACCGTGCAACTGCACCGGCATATTCAGGTCAGTGACCATCTGCTGCATCAGGCACAGCTGCTGGTAGTCCTTCTCACCAAAAACGGCATCAGTGCAGTTGGTGATGTTGAAAAGCTTGTTGACCACCGTCAACGCACCGGCAAAGTGCCCCGGGCGAGTAGCACCTTCGAGCTCCGAAGCCAGCGGCCCCGGCTGCACCGTCGTGCGGAAACCGTTGGGGTACATCTCCTTCGCGTTCGGCGCAAAGACCAGCTCAGCACCGACAGCGCGGAGCTTCTCAACGTCTTCCTCCAGAGTCCGCGGGTAGGCGTCAAAGTCCTCCCCCTCACCGAACTGCAGAGGATTGACGAAAATCGACACCACCACAACAGCGCGCGGCAGCGTCTTCGCGGCCTGTACTAGTTCAAGGTGCCCCTGGTGTAGCGCACCCATCGTAGGTACGAGCACCACCGGCCGCCCGGTCTTCCGCAACGCACGGGTGACCTGCGCGATTCCCGCAATAGTCTTGTGAACAGTTGTCTCTCCGGCGGTATAACCCGTCATGTTTCCTCCGCGTTCAGATCTACCGGACCAAACTTTTCGCCCGACGGCAATACCTTACGCCACATCCCGGATGACCAGAACAGCCAGTCCGCTCAGCTCATCGGCGTAGGTACCGCAAAACCTCGTTGGCGCCGCGCAGCTCGGCGATGCGCTCGGCAAGGGCCAGGTAGGCGGTTCCCATTTCCGGTGCCACCGCTTCAATTTCACGTTCGTGCTTGACGACGGTCCCAAGGTCGTCCCGCGTCACCGGGCCAGTCAGCCCCCGGGAACCCCACCTCAAGGCATTGTCCAATGAAGCTTCCAGCAGTGGGCGGAGCAGCTCGGCGGCCTGGCCTCGACGCAGCTCAGCTAGGTCGGTGTCTTCGGCTGCGGTGTCTCCGCCGATAGTGGTTGCCAGCATTTCTACTGCATCGACCACAACTGCGCCCAGACCGTTTGAGCCATGGGCCATAGCCGCGTGATAGAGACCGCGGTGACGTTCGTTGATGAACACCGGACGACCGCCGAGTTCACCAATGAGCAGTTCACTGACTGTTTTCGCGAGCTCATCCCCAACCGTGATGCCCCATGGGCAGCCGGTCAGGAGCTCGGAGTCGTCGTCAAGCCCTGCGAATGTCATTGCGGGATGGGCGGCGATGGTCAGCGCGCCGGTGAGTGCGACCGGATCGAGCACGGCACGCCCGAGGGAACCAGAAGTATGCATGACGATGCGTCCGGGGCCGACATGGCGGGCGACGTCCTCGGCGACCTCTGCGATGGCGCGATCCGGCACGGCGATGACGATGAGCTCGCAGGTGGAAGCTGTGTCGGCAATGCTACTAACCTGTGCGTTCGGGAGACGTAGATGCGCTCGTGTGACAGATTCTGGTGAGCGCGCGACCACGTGAGTGACACGATGCCCACAGCGCTCTAACGCCTGGCCGAGCGCGACCCCGACTTTTCCGGCAGAAATAATCCCCACCGCCAACCGCGGAGCGGTTGTCCGATGGGGATGGGAATCATGCTGGCTTTGCGTCATGACTGACTAGGTTAGACCAAACCAGCTATGTGCGGTGAGTAGGCCGCGCACACTCGGTAAGCGACTAGGCCTCTTCGTCCGCGCGCTGCTCCCTCTTCTTGCGCATCTGCGCCATCAGCTCGGCAACCGTCAGGCTGCCCTTATTGTCCTCAGCACGGCGCCGACCGTGGCTTGCAGGCTCCTGCTCAGGAGCCTGAGCCGGTTTCTGAGCTGGCTCTTCTGCGAGGTCCTCATCGCGAATGGCCTGCAGCTGGCGAGTCGGAGAGTCCGAGGCGTCGTCCGATTCCGGCGCAGCGAATGGGTGCCGTGCACCGTGTGCCTCGTGAGCACCGCCCTGAGAATCATCCTCTGCAGCGTCCTCGGCCGGGGTTTCCTGCCAGTTGATGGCGCGGAAAGAGTTAGTGGAGAACTTCTCCTTGGAAACGGTTTCGTCATCCTTGGAATCGGCGACTTCGTGGACGTCAACCGGCTGACCAGACGGCGAGAATGTACGGCGCATGTCGGTGGCCTCGGCATCTTCAACCGGCGAAGCGGAGGATGCGGAGCCCGTGCCGCCGTGCTGGGTATGAGCGCCGACAGTGCCGTTAGCGGTCATCTCAGCACGGTGGGAAGTCGCGCGTGGTGTCGGCCGGTCGTGACCGGTCGGATCCTTCATCGGCGAGGCTTGCTGTGGCGAGTCGAGCTCACGCAGACGCTCGGCCTGGGCGCGAAGAGCAACCTGCTCGTCGTCGAAATCCTCCCCCATGAACTCAGCAAGCTGGGCGCGCAGTGCAAAGACCTCAGCGCGCAGCGCCGCAATGTTGTCATCGTTGTTGCCCTCAAGCGAGTCCAGGTAGTTCTGCTCGAGAATCAGTTCCTGCTCACGGTGAGTAGCCAGCTCGCGGTCAAGCTCCACCTTGTGCAGCTCCTCGATTGTCTCCAACCGCTTGCGCTCCAGCGCAATGGTCTTGCGGTATCGAGTCACCAGCACAGCCCCGATAACTGCCGACCACAACGCCAGCAGCACGGCAACCTTCATCCACCCGGCAGAGGTGGCAAAGAGCATGACGATACTGGCAATCACCGCGAGCACCAGCAGCACAACCATGAGAATGACGGCGGTTTTCTCCGTCATACCATCGGTAGAACTGAATTTCGTCACATCATTGCTCTGCTCATCTGCATATGCCGCATCAGCCCCGGAGTTAGCCCCAGCGGAGTAGCTTTCGAAGGCTGAAGAAGGCGACGGAGACGGAGACTCGGCCATATCCGACGAAGTAGCTGCCGCGTCGCCCTGAAAATATGCGGCATCACCCGAGCGCTTCGGGTCATTACCGGCGTTGGAGAGGTCAGTCATAACTCCCACCCTACCGAGTTAGTTCCCATTTCCCCGCTAGGAGGCGAAGAATTTTCGCCATCAGTTGGCAATTGGCAAACTTTTTCCAGCCACAGCCCCGCCGCAGCGAGCAAAATGCCGGATACTGTGCCGACAATCATGATCGGTCCGTCGGCCTGTGCAGCCGCAAGCTCCGTCCACTTCGGCAAAGCCCACAGCACGCCACCGGCGTACAAACCTCCGAGAATCGCCCCCAACCATGCGGATGCCGTACCGACCACCAGCCATCGCGACAACGTTAACGGCTGCACCTGGCTGCGATCCTGCCCGACCTTCCCCTCTTTCAGCACCGACTTAATCCACCGCGCTGCCGCCACACAGACAGCTGTGAGCAACCAGGGAAACCCCAGGTCCCACCAACTTCGTGGCCCGAGCGCACCGAAAAACTGTGCCACGATCATCCATGACGCCAGCGCGAGAACCAGCGCAGATGCAGCCAACGTAATCGGTGAGGTCGGTTTCATCTCTAGGCCTCTTCTCCATCCGCGCTGTCTGCTAGACGCACTGCGTTTACGTCTTCAGGTGCCAGCTTATCGACGAGTGCTGCGACCCGAACTCCCCCCAATTCGGCATCCGGGTCGGCATCGAGCCACGGCACCAGTACAAAGGCACGCTCGGTTGCCCACGGATGCGGCAGGGTCAGAGTCGAATCGTCAGAGATGATCTCCTCGCCGGTGTCCTTGTCAGTGACCTGCACAATGTCCACGTCGAGCGCCCGTGGTCCCCAGTGAATTTCGCGCACTCGACCAGCGTCATTTTCCAGTTTCCAACCAGCTTCCAGCAGCTCCATTGGTGTCCGGGACGTATCGACAATGAGCACGGCATTGAGGAAGTCACCCTGCTCTACCCCACCCCAAGGTGGGGTGGCATAAATTTTTGAGGCTGCGACCAATTCATCGGCGAAGAAGGCCTGCACACCAGTTAGGTTTTCTCGCGCGCGGTCCATGTTCGCGCCGATAGAAAGAACGGCGCGAATCATGCTAACCGGTTCTTCCGCGAACGGCGGGCTGTTACCGCAGCGTCATCAAAGTCGAGCGGAATGGGCGCATGCGGTTTGTGAATGGTTACTTCCACCGCATGTAACAGTGGGGACAATCCGCGTTCGGCGCGGCCATCGTCGTCGGCAAGCACTGCTTCGGCAATCTCGGTCGCGACGGTTTCGATGAGGTTGCGCGGAGTGCCGGTCAAAATTCCGTGCGCTGTGGCTGCGATGTCGGCGTAGTTGACGGTGTCGTCCAGCTCGTCGCTGGCAGCGGCACCGGAGAAATCCAACCACAGGGTGACATCACAGATGAAGTCCTGGCCATCGCGGCGCTCGAAGTCGAGACAGCCGTGGTAGCCGCGGGCTTTCAGACCTTTGAGTTCAATTCGATCAGCCACTGTTTCTACTCGTCTCCTTCCAGAGCCGCTTCGGCTGGCGATTCAGCAGGAGACTCATCGTGCTGTGCAGCGCGGTTAGAGCCACCTTCCGGATAGTCGCCGGCCGCGGTGTAACCGGTCAGTGAGCGGCCAAGGTTCCATGCCTGCGCCACCCGCACTGCGTCGAGGTTGTCGGCCACATTGTGAACTCGAACCGCCCATGCGCCCGCCGCTGCGGACAGCGCGGAAATTGCGGTAGTCGCAGCATCAGCCTGCTTTGGTGCGCGTGCCTCACTGCCGACGGCGGCGGCGAAACGCTTGCGGGAAGCACCGACCAACACGGGGAAACCGAGGTCAATAAGCTCCGGCAGGCCGTGGAGGAGCGCCCAATTGTCATCGGCGTTCTTGGCAAAGCCCAGGCCTGGGTCGAGGACAATATTTTCCTCGGCGATGCCGGCGCCCATGGCACCGTCGACAAGCTGAAGCAGGTGCTCACGGACATCGGCGACAATGCCGTCCGGGTGAGTTTCGGCGCGTCCAGAAGCGGAGCCGAAGCGATCGGTCTTCCAGTGCATCAGGCAGATGGGCACATCGGCATCGGCGCAGACTGCGTACATGTTGGGGTCTGCGAGACCGCCGGAGACATCGTTGATGAACACCGCGCCCCTGGCGATTGCTGCCTCTGCGACACTTGCGCGCATAGTATCGACGCTGATCAGGTGCCCGTCTGCCGCGAGCTCACGGACCACCGGCACGACCCGGGCAATTTCCTCATCCTCGGAAACGCGGTGTGCGCCGGGACGAGTGGACTCGCCACCGATGTCGAGAATATGTGCGCCTTCAGCGAGCAGCTCGTGCGCATGGGCAATCGCCGCGTCGAAGGTCTTGTACAGGCCGCCATCGGAAAAGCTGTCCTCGGTGACGTTGACAATGCCCATCACTTTGCAGAGCTGATTCTCGATACCCATCTCCGCCGGCTGTCCTGCCTGCGCTTGCAAGGGGGATTCAGTCACCTTGTTGTCCAGCCTTTCCAATCGACCATTTAACTGTTGCGTTAGCTCTTGCGGATGAGCGCCATTGCCTCTGCGCGCGAACGGGCATCCGTCTTGAAGCCACCGCGGACGGCTGAGGTCACCGTGCGCGCACCCGGTTTGCGGATACCGCGCATGGCCATGCAGAGATGCTCCGCTTCAATGACGACGATCGCCGAGGCCGGATCCAGCCGCTCCACCAAGGCATCCGCAACCTGACTGGTCAGACGCTCCTGCACCTGCGGGCGCTTCGCATAGCCATCGACCAGACGAGCGAGCTTGGACAGGCCCGTCACACGACCGTCCTTGCCCGGGATGTAACCAATGTGGGCAACGCCGAAGAACGGCACCAAATGGTGCTCACAGGTGGAGTAAATCGGGATGTCCTTCACCAAAACGAGTTCTTGATGATCCTCGTTGAAGGTCTTTGCCAGCACCTCAGACGGATCTTCAAACAGGCCCGCGAAAACCTCACGGTAGGCTCGCGCCACTCGCGCCGGTGTCTCCTTCAGGCCTTCCCTGTCGGGATCCTCACCGACGGCAATCAACAGTTCACGAACCGCAGCCTCGGCCCGCCCCTGATCGAATTCGCGCTCCATGATGTGTACTTATCGCTCCTCGTTGGTGTCCGGCTTGTCCTGCCAGGCGCTGTTGTCTTCGTTTCGCTTGACGACGCCGTCCTTATCCGAATCGTGCATCTGTGCCCCCTTGTCATCGGAGTTGTCGGCGTTCTTCGGGTTTTCCGGACGTTCTGTGTGTTCCGGCTGCTCGTTATCCGGCAGGCGGAATCCGCGCAGCTCCTGCTGTTGTCCTGCCGACGGCATCACCGTAGTCGGGGTGGCATCGCTGCCAGAGTTGTCCTGGCGGTGACGTCCGCCCTGCCTGTCCCACGGCATCTTCGGAGGGGCAGGGATATTCGCGGGGCCGTTGCCACCGCTGCTACCAGTACCGGTTGCCTTCGAGCCGAAGTCCGGCGCACCTGCCGGGTAGTTAGCAGTGCCCGGGTGCTGGCCACGCGCGTTGCCCTGGCCTTCCTGCGAACCCGGCTGGTTCTGCCCCTCCGGGCGAGGAGTCGGCGCAGGCGCCGGTGCCGGTGCGGGAGCCGAACCGTGCGTGCTGCCGGTATCCTTCGGCGGCCAACCTGGAGCGGTCCAACCAGCCGGCGGTGGGGTGCCACCGTAAACCGGAACATTCGGTCGGTCCTGCTGGGCGCCCGGCAGACCCGGGACACTAGCATTACCGGCACCAGCGGAGCCTGCCGGCCCCTGACCATTGCCGTTGTTGCCCGCGTCCTGGTTCTCTGGTTCGCGGCGGCGCACCGGCGCGAAGATGTTGACACGCTTCGGCGGTTCCTCGCCGCGCTCGATTGCCAACTCCACCGGTGTCTTCACCGGCTCGAGGCCATCGGCCGGGTGCTTAGTGTCGCTATCGAAGAAGTTCAGGCGCTCACGGGGAACGACATCGGTGAAGATAACTTCCAGATCCGGACGACGCAGAGTCTCCTTCTCCAGCAGTTTCTCAGCCAGAACATCGAGAGTGTCGCGGTTTTCCTTCAAGATGGCGTAGGCCTCGTCATGAGCCTTATTGATCAGCAAACGAACCTGCTGATCAATGGTTGCTGCCACCTCCGGAGAGTAGTCCAGAGAGCCGCTGCCACCGCGGCCAACGAACGGGTCGCCCTGCTCCTCCCCGTACTTCACCGGGCCGAGCTCCGGCGACATGCCGTACTCGGTCACCATGGCGCGAGCAATCTTGGTGGCCTGCTCAATATCGGCAGAAGCACCGGTAGTCGGCAGTCCGAAAACCAGCTCCTCGGCAGCGCGACCACCCATGGCGAAGACCAGACGGGCAAAGAGCTCTGGCAGGTTATACATGCCCTTGTCGTCCTCGGGGACGGTCAGCGCATGTCCACCAGTGCGACCGCGAGCCAAGATGGTGACCTTGTAAACACGCTCAATGTCCTTCAGCGCCCACGCAGCCAGGGTGTGGCCACCCTCGTGGTAGGCGGTGACCTTCTTCTCCTGCTCGGAAATCACCTTGGAGGTACGGCGCGGACCGCCGATAACTCGGTCGACTGCCTCTTCCAGCGCATCCGCAGTAATGATGTTGCCGTTGACGCGAGCGGTCAGCAGCGCAGCTTCATTCAGCACGTTCTGCAGATCAGCACCGCTCATACCGGCGGTGCGCTTCGCCAGCGACGTCAGATCCGCATCCGGTCCAAGCGGCTTGTTCCGGGCGTGGACCTTCAGAATTGCCTCGCGGCCCTTCAGGTCTGGTGCGCCCACCGGAATCTGTCGGTCAAAACGGCCCGGACGCAGCAGCGCCGGGTCGAGAATATCCGGACGGTTGGTCGCAGCCATGATGATCACACCCTGACGATCACCAAAACCATCCATCTCCACCAGCAGCTGGTTCAGGGTTTGCTCACGCTCATCATGACCACCGCCCATGCCGGCACCACGCTGGCGGCCGACGGCGTCGATCTCGTCGATGAAGATAATGCACGGGCTGTTTTCCTTGGCCTGATTAAACAGGTCACGGACACGAGAGGCACCGACACCGACGAACATTTCAACGAAGTCCGAACCCGAGATGGTGTAGAAAGGCACTCCTGCCTCACCAGCGACGGCGCGGGCCAGCAAGGTCTTACCGGTACCGGGAGGACCGTAGAGCAAAACACCACGCGGAATCTTCGCGCCGAGCTCCTCGTAGCGAGCTGGGTGCTGCAGGAAATCCCTAATCTCGTCGAGCTCCTGGACGGCCTCATCGGCACCAGCAACATCCTCGAACGTGTTGGTCGGGGTCTCCTTGTTCAGCAGCTTGGCGCGGTTGCCACCAAAGCCGAACATGCCGTTCTTGCCGCCTTGCATGCGGCTGAAGAAGTACATGATGACGAAGAAGAAGATCACCATCGGCAGCAGGAAGCCCAAGGTGGACATCAGGAAGGAATCCTGCGTGACCTTGGTATCGAACTTCTCCATGCCCTCGGCGGCGGTGACCTTGTCAAAGACTTGGTCGGTCGCACGCGCTGGGTACTTGGTCATCACCTTCGTGACGTCCTCAGTGCCCTCGACCTCCACGCCCTTCTTCAGGGTGAGGCGAATTCGCTGTTCGCGATCGTCGATCTGAGCTTCCGTGACATTGCCCTTATCCAACTGGGTCAGGGCAACGGACGTATCCACCTCGCGGTATTCCCGGGAATCATCCGCCAGCTGAGTAATAGCAAAGAGGATAATCAGGATGATGCCGGCAACGGTGGCAAACCGGAACACCTTTTTCTTGTCCATACAGTGGGTTCGCTTTTCGCTCTCTACATCTATTAGTTGCTTTTATTAATTGTACGCATCAACGAGTTCTTCTCGAAGACACATCAATGACACAACGTGGGGCCAGGGCTCATGGCACCTGACCCCACAGTAGGCATAACGCATCGCAACCGAAAAAAGTTTCCAACTCCTACTTTTCACAGCTAGAAGACAGCTAGAACTGCGGGAGGGTAAGCGCGCAATGCCCGTCGTCAAGCATCGGCACTGTGCAATAAGCGCCGAAGACAGACCTAGCCCTGGTAAACGCGCGGGTGAAGCGTGCCGACGTACGGCAAATCGCGGTAGCGCTCGGCGTAATCCAGGCCGTAACCGATGACGAACTCGTTCGGAATGTCGAAGCCAACATCCGCAACATCCAGGCTGGTGCGCACAGCCTCCGGCTTACGCAGCAGCGTAATGACCTCCAGGGAGCGCGGATTACGGTTGCGCAGGTTCTTCATCAACCAGGACAGGGTCAGGCCGGAGTCAATGATGTCCTCGACAATCACGACATCGCGTCCCTCAATATCGCGATCCAGGTCCTTCAAAATACGCACCACGCCTGACGACGAGGTGGAGTTTCCGTAACTGGAAACCGCCATGAACTCCATCTGGCTGGGAATGCTGAGCTGACGGGCGAAGTCAGTCAGGAAGAACACCGCGCCCTTCAGCACTGCGACCAGAATCAGATCGCTGTCGGCATCCTTGTACTTCTCATTCACACGATGCGCCATCTCGTCAATGCGAGCATGCAGCTCCTCTTCGCCAATGAGAACTGCCTCTACCTCATCGCCGTAGGGGTTTGCGGGGACGTTGAAATCCTTCACATCATGCATCGCATTTCCTTTCCGCACTTCTATGGCGGCGTGTCGATGGAGCGTAACTGCCCCAGTGCAAGTTCAGGGTTATGGCAACCGATTGTTCTCAGCCGCCGGAAGTTGGATTGCGGCACCCTTCTTAAGGCACCGCGGGACGATTCATTACCAATTGTAGAGTGCCATCTTTTCGCTCAACGACCAACCTGGCATTTCTGTCGGCACCATCGCGACCTCGGGTCACCGGCACTTCGCCCTGTCCGTGATAGCGGTGCACGAGCGCCATCACCATGTCGATTTGTTTACTACTGGGCTCCGCACCCGCCTGCCTCAACCAACGCGCGAGGACGCGCACCGCGATGGCGTCGTCAAGCTCAGCCACCCCTCGCACAGACAGGCTCCCGCTTGCCGACGCCACTTCCTCCCCCAGCAGCGCATGCAGAGCCGACTCGGCGTGAGCGTCCAAAAAGTCATTGTCGACTGCTGCAATCGCCGCAGTCTTAGCGAGATTTTCCGCAACTCCCGGACCCAGCTCCTGCTCCAGCAGCGGCAAAATCGTCTTTCGAACCCGGACGCGGGCGTAATGGTCGTCATGGTTGTGCGGGTCGTGCCACACCTTCAAGCCCAGCTCTTCGCAGCAGAGCTGAGTATCTGAGCGTCGCACACCGAGCAGCGGGCGCAGAATCCGAGTCCCGTCAGACCACGTGAGGTTGTCGCGGATGGCGGACAGCGCCTGCGGACCGCCTCCCCTGGCCAGCCGCAGCAAAACTGTTTCCGCCTGGTCGTCCAAGGTGTGAGCGAGCATCAGCGCCGCACCTCGAGATTGGGCGACCTCCCGTAGCACTGCGTGTCGTGCCAAACGCGCCTCATATTCGGGACCACGGTCGGAATTGTTGTTGATATCGACCGCGATAACCTCGGCCGTAGCCCCCATCCCCCGAGCAATGTGGGCGGCGCGCTCGGCAACTTCTGCAGAGCCCTGCTGAAGCTGATGATCAACTACGACGGCGTGGACTTTGCGGCCGGCCAGCGCACCCTTGGGCCCGAGAGCTTCCGCACAGGCCCCGGCGGTCAGGGCCAGCGAATCCGCACCACCGGAAAGCCCAATGACGACACCGCTGCCCAATTCCTGCCCCACCTGCTGCACTATCGCGCGGACAGCGTGCCGAATGATGAGGAAATGAGGGCTGCGGTCCGGCCAAAAAGGTCTAGCCAACGCGCCCACCACTTGCGATGGTTTCCATCGCGGTAAGCAGAATTCGCTCCTGGGTCGGGCGCGCAATCAGTTGCACCGGCAACCCAGAGGTCGGTTCCACAACGATGCCAGCCGGGAATCCCAGGTAATTCCACGTCGAGACGTAGGGAGTGAAACGCAGATTGGACAGCAGGTTCACAATCCAGGGCATGCGATGCCACGCGCGGATTCGCGGTGGGTTCTTGGCCAGAGCCGGGGTAATCAAGATGGTGTCACCCGGTAGCTCACGCTCGATGCGAGCGCCATCGCGTGCCACTTGGCGGCCATTGATTGTGAAACGCAGCAAGCGACCAATGCCGGCGTGGACTCGATTGCGCCACTCCAGGTGATCAGGGCGCGGCTCGTCGCGAAGCTGATCCGCCACCCCCGCAGTCCAGCGCGCGAGCATCGGCAGTGGGTTCAGCGGGTACGGCATGTTCTTTTCCGAGACGGCAAAGCCCTTGTCCGCGAATACTCTCGCCGCCTGTTGTGCCGCATCGACGTACTCCGGTGCAGCCTTCAAACCGAATACGGGCGCAGTGGTGTCCACGCTGACTGCGAAGTTTTCAGGCAGGGTCTTCGCCGGGTCCTCCGCATCCACCATGCCATTTGTGAGGATCTTGGTGATCAGGCGCAAGTCATCGTTATTGACTGTGAGCACCCCTTGGACAGACATTCCGTACCAGTCATTGCCGCCCACGCGCCCCGGCATTGTTCCCGGGGTCGCCTTCAGAGTCGAAAGCCCGCAGCACGCTGCAGGGATACGAAGTGACCCCATGCCGTCGTTGCCCTGCGCAAACGGAACCATCCCAGCGGCGACAGCCGCTGCGGATCCACCGGAGGACCCACCCGGAGTGTGCCCCGGCAGAATCGGATTATCGACTGCCAGCCCCGGCAGCGTCGTCGTCCCCCACGTACAGAACTGCGGATTCACCGTAGTTCCCACCGCGATTGCACCGGCGCTAGTCAACTGCTGGACAAACGGGTTCTCTAGAGCGGTGTTTTCCTTCAGCGCAAATGGCACACCTGCAAGCGGCAACTCCGAGAGTTTCTCGCTTTGCTCGAGTTCCCGCGCAGCCTGCAGAGCCCTATCCGCCCACACTTCGCGGAAGGCATGAATCCCTCCATCCAGTCTGGCGATAGCGTCGAGACTGCGCTGCACGCTGTCCACGGGGCTTAGCTTTCCCTCGCGGACCTGTGCGGCAATCTCGCGAACGGTTGGCAAATTCCTAATCGCGGAAGTGTGAGAGGCCATTGCGGATTCATCTCCTCAAATTATTTTCAGTGGCAAATGAATCTCAGTTTAGATATCCGCAAGGGCGCTCGCTGCCTTATCGGACGCAGCTCTTGCCGGCAACAGGCTCGCCTCGTTGGAAATCAGTGCGAACGTCAGCACCTGCCCCGACTTCGTCACCACATATCCCGCCAACGCCGAGGCTTTATTCAGCGTGCCTGTCTTCGCACGGACGATGCCCGCCCCGGACTGACCAGCAAAGCGCGTCGCCAGAGTGCCGGACACTGCCGCCACCGGCAGGCTGTCCAACAGTGGGCGCAACCGCAACGCAGTGCTTTCCGACGACTCCTGCGACTCCGCCAGTCCCCCCTGCTCGGCCGATTCCACCGGACCCGCGGCCGAATTAAGCACCTCGGAGAGATGCTGCGGAGAAATACGGTTATCCGTGCTCAGGCCGCTGGAGTCCGACAGCACCGCGCGATCGAGAGGAAAACCGTGCTCCGAGAGAGTGTCACGCACGGCACGTGCGGCCCCCTCAAAGGTCGGCGGCAGACCGCGAGAGATAGCCACCTCACGGGCAATGGACTCGGCAAGCACGTTGTCGCTATAGTTCATCATCTCGTGCACACGGGTAACCAGCGGTGCCGACTGCACGAGCGCGACGGGGTCTGGATCCAGAGGCAGTGACTGACCATCCTTGGCCGCATCCCTCAGGCTGCCTCCGTTTTCCGCACCAAGCGCCTTGGCCAGTGCATCAGCGGCATCCGCGGCGGGCGTGGCGCTGCGCTGCGATTCTTCATTCGTCGGATCGATACGACCGGCGTCCATCATCACCGACTCCACCGGTGCGATGTAGCCGTCCTCCAGCCCCGCACGCTCCCAGGTCTCGTGGAAACTCTCGGTGAATAGAGAGTTGTCGAGATAAACCTTGCCGACCCCCTCCGGAATGACCACGGAAATCTTTTTCGCCAACTCAGCGATTGAAGCCGAGTCCTGGAAGAACCCTTCCCCGTCCTTGCTTAAGGTGGGGTCACCCCCGCCGTGCAAAACGATGTCGTTAGTCCCCGTAACCCGGGAGACGCGGGTGGAAACCCGATGATCTTCACCTAAGTCCAACAGTGCGGCAGCCGCAGTGAGAATCTTCATGCTGGACGCCGGCATGGCCACCGCGGTGTCATTGATCCCCCACAGTTTCTGGCCGGTAGTAGCATCGCTAACAATTCCATGCAGCTCACCGAAGGCTGGATCGGCCGCAGCAGCGTCCATGATGGCGCTGACTTTTTGGGCCAGAGCGCCGTCGTCAAGCGAAGACTGCGCCGCCGTCACAGGAGCAGAGACATGACTGACCGCGGGCGGTGCATCGACAACAATCTGACGATTGTTATTGACGACAACCGCTACGCCGCTGCCCGCTGCGATAACGAGAACACCGGCGATGGCACCGCCGATTTTCAGTCCGCGCGACTTCTTGGATTTGCCGGATTTTACGGAACTGGGCGATTTTTGCGTGCCCTTAGCGGCGGTTTTGGAGCTGTCAGAGTCGGTACTACCCACGGTCACAAACACCTTCTTCCTGAAAACAAAACCTCACTTAAGGTGCACAAATAAACGGTTTTGAGCGGGTTTCGCATAAGATAGCCGTCAGAGAAGTGTACACCGATTATAAGGAGTCATCGCCGTGAGCGTTGAGGTCACTATTGAGATCCCGAAGGGTCAGCGCAACAAGTACGAAGTCGACCACGAGACCGGCAAGGTCTACCTCGACCGCTACCTGTTCACCCCAATGGCCTACCCGGCCGACTACGGCTTCATCGATGAAACCCTCGGCGAGGATGGCGACCCGTTGGACGCTCTCGTGATCCTGCCGGAGCCGGTTTTCCCGGGCGTTATTGTCAAGGCTCGTCCGCTCGGCGTTTTCAAGATGACCGACGAGGCCGGCGGCGACGACAAGCTGCTGTGCGTCCTGGATGATGTCCGCTTCGACCACTACCAGGACATCGACGATGTTTCCCAGTTCACCAAGGACGAGATTGAGCACTTCTTCGTCCACTACAAGGACCTGGAGCCGGGCAAGGAAGTTTCCGGTTCGGGCTGGGGCGACAAGGCTGAGGCTGAGCGCATCCTGGCTGAGGCTATCGAGCGCCACAAGTAAGAGCCACAAGTAAGAATTGCGCTAGCCAATCTCCCTTTCTGGGGCTCGCACCTTTGACGCAGTTCCCGTGATTCAGCGCTACGGCCGTCGGAGTTTTCCTCCGGCGGCCTTTGTGCTTCCGGCGATAAGGCCAGATTGCGTATAGTGCGCACTATGGAAACCGTAAACGTATCCGAAGTACCCGAAGACGCACAGATCATTGACGTCCGCTCACAGATGGAGTGGGATGACGGCCACGCCACCGGCGCCGTTCACATCCCCATGGAAGAGATTCCGTCCCGCTACGGCGAGCTGGATTTGGATTCCGACATTTACCTGATGTGCCGCTCCGGTGGACGTGCCGCTCAGGTTTCTTCCTGGTTGGAGAAGAACGGTATCGACACCATCGTCATCACCGGCGGCATGATCGACTGGGAGCACTTCGGCCGCCCAATGGAGAAGGCCAACTAAACCAACTACAACTGCCCTGCCTACCCGCAGGGCAGTTTTTCTTTTATCTACCCACCCCAAAGCACAGACCTTCTAACAATCCGCAGGCAAACAGGGACATTATTAGTTGGCCATGTCCCATTATTGACGGTTCCCCAGATTGTCTAGTATGGGAAGTATGTCTGATTCATCCGTACTTTCCTCGGCGGACTCAGCCGACACCAGCGGTGGTGTGGCAGCCGACGTAGACGCGAAGGTGTCTGCTGTCGACGCACAGAGCGGCACCAAGGCGAAGAAGGCTCGCAAGGGAGCGAAAGCCAAAAACAAGGCCAGCGCTAAGTCCAAGTGCAAGCCCGGCTCCGCAAGCGAACCCGCCGTCGCACCGGCCGCCCTGCGCAAATCCGCGTCCTGGTGCCTGGCACAGCTCGATGCGGCTGTCCGTGCCAGCGTCAACGCGGCTCTTGGCCGCACTCAGATTGAGTCGATTTCCATCCGCGGTTATTGGGTTCTGGAGGCCATCGCCGATGGCGGCGACATGGCTCAAACCGAGCTGAGCGCGCTGCTCGGCATGGACCGCTCGGACATGGTTCGCCTGATTGACTCTCTGGAGTCGGCAAATCTAGTCGAGCGCACCCGAGACTCCAAGGATCGTCGCCGCCAGCTCATCGCACTGACAGAAACGGGCAACACTACCCGCGCATCTCTGCGACGCTCACTCCGCAGAGCCGAGCGCGCCGCCGTCGCCGAATGCGCACCCGAGGTACGCGCGCTGCTTGCATCGCTTGCCGACGACTCCGCTGCAAGCCCCGAAACCGATGCCGGCGCGAAGAACCCCGAGGCCGCTATCCCAGAGGTCACGGCCACTGAGACAGACACCAAGGACATGGCGGAGAATAAGACGCAGGCGACGTCGTCAAGCGATGCCCCGCGTCCTAAACGTAAGAAGTCGAAGAAGAAAAAGCGCAAGAAGAAGAATAAGAAGGGGGCTCTCAAGTGACAACCACTGAAGCGAAGTTCCTACGCGCTACGGAACAGCCGCTTGAGCGCACACTCATTGACATTGTCCGGGCGACCGCGCGAAGGTTCCCCGAGGCTGAGGCCATCGATGACGGCGAGGTTGTCGTCACGTATGCGGAGTTGATCAACGAGATTGATTCCACAGCTACGTGGCTGTACGAACAGGGCATCCGTCGCGGCGACCGCATTGGTGTGCGGATGCCGTCGGGAAGCCGCGAGCTCTACCTGGCAATTTTGTCCATCATGGCCGCCGGTGCCGCCTACGTTCCGGTGGACGCGGATGACCCCGACGAGCGTGCAGAAATGGTCTTCGGCGAGGCCGGTATCGCCGGTTACTTCGATGCTGAAGGCCTGCATTTGGCTGGCTCCACGGCACGTAATCGCCCCCGCCCGCTGGACTCCGACGCCGACTCCGACGAGGAAGAGACGGAACCGACGCCGCCGAGCGCACGCGAGATCATCTCGCAGGAGCCCACTCCTGACGATGACTGCTGGATTATTTTCACCTCTGGCTCCACCGGCAAGCCCAAGGGCGTGGCGGTCACCCACCGCAGCGCCGCCGCTTTTGTCGATGCGGAGGCCCGCTGGTTCTTGGCCAACCACCCGGAAGGACCGCTCGGCCCGGATGACCGCGTTCTCGCCGGCTTATCCGTCGCCTTCGACGCCTCCTGTGAGGAAATGTGGCTGGCCTGGCGAAATGGTGCCTGCCTGGTGCCGGCTCCGCGTTCGCTGGTGCGCTCCGGCGTGGACCTGGGCCCATGGCTGATTTCCCGCCACATCACCGCTGTTTCCACAGTTCCGACGCTGGCCGGCCTGTGGCCCGCCGAGGCGCTCGACAGCGTGCGCCTGCTCATCGTTGGCGGCGAGGCCTGCCCGCAAGAGCTGGTCGAGCGCCTGTCCACCCCAGAGCGCGAAATGTGGAACACCTACGGCCCCACCGAGGCCACCGTCGTGGCCTCCGGCATCGAGCTGAGGCCCGGCAAGCCCGTGACCATCGGTTTTCCTCTGGACGGCTGGGACCTCACCGTCATCGACGAAGAGGGCAACCCCGTCCCACCGGGCACCAAGGGCGAGCTGGTCATCGGCGGCGTGGGACTCGCACGCTACCTGGACCCGGAGAAGGACGCCGAGAAGTACGCACCGCTGCCAGCCCTCGGTTGGGAGCGTGCGTACCGCACCGGCGACCACGTCATCATGGACGAAGACGGACTGTACTTCACCGGCCGCGTCGACGATCAGGTGAAAATCGGCGGTCGGCGAATTGAGCTCGGCGAGGTCGAGGCGCACCTGGCTGCCCTCCCTGGCGCTACTCAGGCGACTGTCGTGGTGCAGAAGACCGGTGCTGGCGACTCCATCCTGGTCGGCTACGTCGGCGCCGGTGGCGACGCCGCAGCCATGGACTACGACAAGTGCATGGATACTCTCCGCGATGCCATGCCAGCCGCGATGGTGCCACGCCTGCACATCATGGATGAGCTGACGGTTCGCACCTCCGGCAAGGTCGACAAGGCGGCGTTGCCGTGGCCACTGCCTGCACGTGCGGGTGAGGGCGACGTCGACAAGCTGAGCCCTGTAGAGAAGTGGCTGTCCGACATCTGGGCGGACGTGCTGTCCGTACCTGCGCCCGGCGCGGACTCGGACTTCTTCGCCCTGGGCGGCACGTCCTTGGCGGCGGCGAGCGTCATTGCGCGCATTCGCCAGCGCGCCCCGCAGGTCGCCGTGCGCGATCTCTACGACCACCCGCGCCTGGGCAATCTCGCTGAAGAGCTGGTCGCGCGCGGTTTCATCAGCGACGACATGCTTGCCGACGACACCAGCGACCCCACCGCTCATCTGGAAAAGGTGCCCGAGCCGACGCCTGTCTCCCGTAAGACCCGTTGGGCCCAGGTGGGCCTCATGGTGCCATTGCAGTGGGCACGTGGCATGCGCTGGGTAACGTGGCTTGCGATTATCAACTGGGTTATCGGCGGGCCGCTGACACTACCAGGCTGGTTGGTGGCCGTACTGGCCGTGTTGTTCCTGACCCCGCTGGGGGTCATGCCCATCAACGCGGCGACGACACGCCTGCTCACGCGCAACATCACCCCGGGTGATTACCCGCGTGGCGGTTCGGTACATCTGCGACTATGGGCGGCCGAACGTCTGGCAGAGAGCTCCGGTGCCCACTCAGTAGCGGGTGCTCCGTTCGTGCTGTGGTACGCCCGCATGCTGGGCGCCCGCATTGGTAAGGGCGTGAATCTGCACGCGCTGCCGCCGGTGACGGGCCTGGTCAAACTGGATGATTACTGCTCGATCGAGCCGGAGGTAGACCTGTCCGGATACTGGGTCGATGGCGATGTCGTCCACGTCGGCGAGGTCACTATTGGCAAGCACGCCCGCATCGGTGCCCGTTCAACGCTGCTGCCCGGCGCGCGTATTGGCAATGACGCTCACATCGAGGCGGGTTCCACCGTCACCGGTGAGAAGAAGGTCAAGGCTGGCGCGCGCTGGTCGGGTTCCCCGGCTCGCAAGGTCGGTCGGTCCAAGCACCGCTTCCCGGAGGAAGTTCCGCCGGCTCGCCGCCACTGGGTGGCTATCTACGGTCTCACCGCTGTCTTGCTGACACTGGTGCCGCTGTCCGCTGCGGTCGCGATGGCTGCTGTCATCGGTTGGGGCACGGGGCTTATCGACGGCACCACCGAGCTAGCCACCTCGAATCTCTGGCCAACGCTGGGAAGCGCCGTGCTGTGGGCTATTCCCGCCACCTTCGTCGGTGTAGCGGTGTATGCCCTGCTGACGCTGATTCTCGTGCGCCTGTTCAGCATCGGCCTGAAGCCGGGAGTGTTCCCGGTGCGTTCGCGCGTGGGTTGGCAGTCCTGGGCGACAATTCGTCTGATGGACGCTGCTCGTCATGACCTGTTCTTCATCTACGCCTCCATGCTGACTCCTCTTTGGCTGCGTGCACTGGGCGCCCAAATTGGTCACGACAGCGAAGTCTCCACCGCGATCGGTATTCCGAAGTTCTTGCACGTCAAGGACGAGTCCTTCTTGGCTGACGACACCATGGTCGGCAGCTACGAGCTCGGCGGTGGTTGGCTGCTGGTGGGCGACTCCCGCATCGGCAAGCGCGCCTTCCTGGGCAACTCCGGCATCACGCTTCCAGAACGCAAGCTGGCGAAGAACTCGCTGGTGGCCGTGCTGTCCTCTACCCCGAAGAAAACCAAGTCCGGCTCCAACTGGTGGGGTTCGCCGCCAGAGCGCATGCGCCGCGTGGGCACCGTCTCCAGCGATGAGTCGGCGCAGACCTACCGTCCGACTACGGGATTGAAGGTCGCCCGCGGCATTGTGGAGACGCTGCGCGTCCTGGCACCGATGGTCTCTCTCATGCTGGCGACAATCACGCTGTTTAGTCTGCAGGGAATTGGCATGTTCACCGCGGAGTTGGTCACTGCAGGTGGCGTCAACGCTGCCCTGCTCGGCCTGGTGGTCGCGTGGCTGCTCTCCCCTGCCGTGCTGCTGATTGTTGGTGTGCTGGGGCTGTTGGTCACGGTCGTGGCCAAGTGGGTGTGCGTCGGCAAGCACAAGCCCGGTGATCACCCGCTGTGGAGCAAGTTCGTCTGGCTCAACGAGCTGCAGGATGCATTCGTCGAAATGGTCGCCGCGCCGTGGTACCTGAACCCGGCGATGGCCACCGGCGGTATCGCACGCGCGATGCGTCTGCTCGGCGCGAACGTCGGCCACGGCGTGTGGCTGGAGACGTACTGGCTGCCCGAGACCGACCTGGTCACCATCGCGCGGGGTGCCTCTGTCGGCCGCGGTTGTGTCGTTCAGACGCACCTGTTCACCGACCGTGTGATGACGCTCGACACCGTCCACATCGGACACGGCTCCGTGCTGGGACCGCACTCAGTCGCACTGCCGGCATCTGTGCTTGACGACGGCTGCCGCGTCGAGCCCGGTTCTCTCGTCATGCGCGGTGACCATGTTCCTGCGCACACCTCCTGGCGAGGTAACCCAATTGAGCCGGTGGTGGCCAAGAAGTAGCCCGGCTTGTGTAGGGGCTTTGTTGGCACAACGGGCTGCAAATGTGAAACTGTGTAAGTTTATAGCACTTTCAAGCCATTTTTCGGGCAATTTTTGCTATAAACGCAGTCAGTAACTCACATTGGCCCGCTGCCGCCAGCCATAAACGCAGTCAGCTACTCACATTGGGGCTAAGTAGGGCTGAGTAGCAAAAAGTGTGCCCACCCGGCGACGCGCCGAGCGGACACACTTTTGCTACTTAACCCGCTATTTGTTTTTCGGCTTTTTGGTTTGCGACCTACTCTGCTAGCTGCAACCGAGCCTGCTGAGCTGCGGCCACTAATACCTTCAGTGAAGCCGTAACCTCTTCCCAACCTCGGGTCTTCAGCCCGCAGTCCGGGTTGATCCACAGCAGGTTGGGGTCAACGCTTTCGAGCGCATCTTCCACGAGCTGGTTGACTTCACTGTCCGTCGGCACGCGGGGCGAGTGGATGTCCCAGACGCCTGGACCAATCCCGCGAACGTATCCCTCGTCCTTCAGCGCTGCGAGCACCTGCATCCCGTTGCGAGCTGCTTCGATGGACGTGACATCGGCGTTGAGCTCATCGACGGTGTCAATGAGCTCATTGAAGTCCGAGTAGCACATATGCGTGTGAATCTGAATGTCGTCAGTCACGCCAGAGGTAGCCAGGCGGAAGGACCCCACAGCCCACTTCAGGTAGGCGGGCTGGTCCGCTTCATTCAGGGGCAACAACTCGCGAATGGCAGGCTCGTCGACCTGTACGATCTGCGCTCCAGCGGCCACGAGATCTGCAATCTCATCGCGCAAAACCAGCGCAACATTATCCGCAGTGTCACCGATTGGCTGGTCATCACGGACAAACGACCATGCCAACATAGTCACTGGCCCGGTGAGCATTCCCTTGACGGGAAGGTCAGTCATGTCTGCCGCTGCCTTGTACCACTGCACCGTCATCGGCTCTGGCCTGGTGATATCACCGTAGAGAATCGGCGGCCGCACGCAGCGGGAACCATAGCTTTGGACCCAGCCATTGGTGGTGGCAAGGTAGCCGTCCAGCTGCTCCGAGAAGTACTGCACCATGTCGTTGCGCTCAGGTTCACCGTGAACCAGCACATCGAGCCCCAGTTCTTCCTGCTGTTCAATGGCAGATCGAATTTCAGCGAGCATTGCCGACTCGTAGTCAGCTGGGGTCAGCTCTCCCGTGCGCAGCTGCGCACGTGCACGACGAATACTATTGGTCTGCGGGAAGGAACCGATTGTGGTGGTCGGCAGCGGAGGCAGGTTAAGGGCCTCAGCCTGAGCCGCCTGGCGAGCTGCAAACGGGGAACGAGTCCGGTCGCTGGCCTCGATTGCCGCCAAAGCTTCACGAACTTCAGGCTTAACAATCCGCTTCGACTCTGCCCTCGATGCCAGTGCGGCCCGGGACTCACTCAACGCCTTCAAATCCGCGGCATCGAGTTGGTGGTCATTCAACCTGGCATCAAGCGCTCTCGCCAAGAGGGTCACCTCGGCGATTTTCTCATCCCCGAAGGCCAGCCACTGCAGCACCTCGGCATCCTCTTCGCTCGGGTCTTCCGCTGTCAGGGAATACGGCACGTGTAGCAGCGAACAGCTAGTCGACACCGCGATGGGGCCTCGGGCTGCCAGCTTCTCCAGCGTCGCCAGAGCTGCATCCAAGTCGGTGCGCCACACATTACGACCATCGACAATGCCCGCAACCAGCAGTTCCTTGCCAGTCCAATGCGGCAACTCGGAGCTACCTGCTACCAGGTCGCAACCAATGGCCTGCACGCCTGTGCCAGAAAGGGTTTCCAGCGCCTGATCACCATCACCAAAGTAGGTCTGCACCCACAACTTGGTATTCGCAGACTCCGCCACGTCGGCCAACTTCTCGTAGACCTGGCGAGTCCTAGCAAGAGTCACTTCATCGAGGTCAGTGACCAATACTGGCTCATCGAGCTGAATCCACTCAAAGCCCTTATCCCCCAGTTGAGCGATGATTTCCGCGTACGCATCGGTCAACTTTTCCAGCAGGCCGAGTGGGTTCGAACCATCGTCGGTACGCGACAGGCTCAAGTAGGTCACAGGACCAATCAAATGAGGGCGCAGCATCGTTGTGGCGCCATTGTTCAAGCTGCAGGAATCATCCAACCAGTCAGTGAGGTCAGAGGTAAATTCAGTATCGGCTGACAGCTCCGGAACGATGTAGTGGTAATTAGTGTCGAACCACTTGGTCATTGCGGATGCCGGTTGCGTCTTCGTACCGCGAGCGGTGGCGAAGTAGTGGTTGATCCATTCCGGCAGGTTGGAACCGTCCGTTTTCGGGACATCCTGAAAGCGAGCTGGAAGCACTCCGAGCAGCGCCGATGTATCCAGCATGGAGTCGTAGAACGAGCGCCCAATTGTCGGAACCGAGTCGATTCCTACCTTCAACGCTGCGCCAATGTAGCTATTGACAGTGTTGCGCGCCGTCGCGGCCAACAGGCCGCCGGTCGCCGGGTCGCGCCAGTAGTTTTCCAGAGCTTTTTTGAGCTCACGATTACGCCCTATCCGCGGAATGCCCGCGAGGGTTGCGTGAATTGCCATGATCTCGTGATTTCCTCGTCAGTCGTGATCAGCATCGGATATGAAATTGCACAACCGGCAGGCATTCGGACTTGTCATCACTGCAAGATTGGTTATCAACTCGTCGGATAAACCAAAGCTCTGGCAGTGATGCTTACCGTTGCGGGACAGTTCCGGACTTGCACCGGGATTCCCCTGCATAACTCGAGGGCCTCATGCGCGCTAGGCTCAAAACACACCTTGCGCGGAAAACGTGCGATATGCAGCACTTTCCTTTATGAACACCTTCGAGGCGGCTGTGGATGTGAAGTATATCGCAATATACAAATATGTCATTCACTTAGCCCCTCCCCGAGCCTTCGCTTTAGTGCTCTCCTGCTGGGGCCAATGCGATTAAGCTCGTAGTCATAAAAGCTATTCATTCCACCGCTTTCAAGGAGTGACCTCGATTGACACAGGCTTCCGAAACTTCCCTGAGGGGCGCCAAGATTCCGTTCGATGGCCCGGTCCAGTCAGGCGTTGAACAGCCCGGCCAAGCACATCTCCGCCTCGTCGCATTCGATTTGAAGGACGGCGTCGACGCAGCAGATCTGAAGGCACTGTTCTCCTCGCTTACCGACGTTGCCCGCCGCCTCACCCAAGGCCAGGACATCGAGGGGTATCTGGAACCGGAAATGGTTGCAGCCACTGCAAACCTGACCATTACCGCAGGTTTCGGTGAGCGCATCTTCGATGTCCTCGGCAAACCAGAGCGCAAGCCGGCTGGTCTGCACGATATCCCGTCATTCCAGCATGACATGCTCCGCCCTGAGTGGGGTCAGTCTGACTTCGCTCTGCAGTTGTGCGGTGATGATCTCGTCACCGTTTCGGCCGCGTCCCGTCTACTGGAAAAGAAGGCGGCTCCGTGGGCTCGCGTGAAGTGGTTCCAGAAGGGCTTTTCCTACGCCTGGGGTTCGCAGCCTCACGGCGCTACCCCACGCAACCCGCTGGGCCAGCTTGACGGCACCGTCAACCCGTCCACTCCGGAGGAATGGTCCGAACAGGTGTGGATTGACTCCAAGGACAAGGCGATTAACAACTCCTGCGTGATGGTTGTTCGCCGTATTGCGCTCGACTTGAACAGTTGGGATGAGCTCAGCACCGACGAACGCGCCATCGTTATCGGTCGTGACTTCCACACCGGCGCTCCTCTTTCCGGCGGCAATGACGAGTTCGATGAAGAGGACATGGATGCCGTCGACGACCAGGGCGAGTATCTCATCCACCGCCAGTCTCACTTGGCGCTTTCCCGTGAGCAGGATGGTCAGCCTGACGACGCCCTGCGTCGCCGCGCCTATGCCTACGAAGACCAACCCGGTGAGCCGGCCTTCCCGTTCGAAGGACCGAACGTTGGCCTGGTCTGGGTTGCATTCCAGAAGAACCCGGACAACCAGTTCAGCGCAATCCAGGCCCGTTTGGATCGCGGCGATTTGCTCAATGAGTGGAACCGTCACATCGGCTCCGCTGTGTATTGGATCGCCCCTGGCACTACCCCGGATTCCTACTGGGGGCAGGAGCTGATCGAGGGGTAACGGCTGCAGCTGGCGGCGAAAAACTGACTTGGCGGGCTAAGGCCTGACGGACTAAAAGCTGACGGGCTGCAAATGTGAAACTGACCTAGTTTATGACATTTTCGGGCCAATTTTCTGGCCGTTTTTGACATAAACTCAGTCACTAACTCGCATCGCCCCGGCGCTGCCAGCCATAAGGGCATCGCCCCGGCGTCGTCACACGCCGCTGCCAACCATAAGAAAACGCCCGCCGAGTGCCTGAGCACTCATGCGGGCGTTACCTCTAGACAAGAATTTTGTCAGTTACGAGCCACCGAATTAGTCACCAATCTGGTCGCGGCCACGCTTAACAATCTTCGGATCCGGAGTACCGACCAGCTCGTGGTCCTTCTCCGTGTACTCGAACTTGCTCAGCACATAACGCATCGCGTTGATGCGGGCACGCTTCTTGTCGTTGGACTTAATGGTAATCCACGGGGACTCATCGGTATCCGTGTAACGGAACTGCTCTTCCTTCGCGCGGGTGTAGTCACCCCAACGGTCCAGCGATGCGAGGTCCATCGGAGAGAGCTTCCACTGACGTACCGGGTCGACCTGGCGAATAGCGAAGCGAGTGCGCTGCTCCTTCTGGGTCACCGAGAACCACAGCTTGGTCAGCGAAATACCGGAGCCCAGAATCATGTTCTCCAGCATCGGAACCTCACGCAGGAACTCTGCATGCTGAGACTCAGTACAGAAACCCATCACGCGCTCAACGCCCGAACGGTTGTACCAAGAACGGTCGAAGAAGACGATTTCGCCAGCGCACGGAAAATGCTCAATATAGCGCTGGAAGTACCACGAGGTGGACTCACGCGGCGACGGCTTTTCCAGAGCCACAGTTCGAGCACCACGCGGATTCAGGTGCTCGTTAAAGCGCTTAATGGTACCGCCCTTACCAGCGGCGTCACGGCCTTCGAAGAGGATGATGTGCTTCTGACCAGTTTCCTTGGTCCAGTTCTGCCACTTCAGAAGCTCAATCTGCAGCTTCCTCTTAATAGACTCGTATTCCTTGCGCGTCATGCGCTCCTCGTACGGGTAGCCATCGCGCCAGGTATCAACCCGCTCACCGTCTGGAGTGACCAGTACCGGATCGTCCTCATCAGAATCATCGACGACGTAACCTTCGGTCTTCGCCAAATCGACGATGTGGAATTCCTCTTCATTCTTGTCAGCCATACCCCTTATCCTACTGAATTTCTCTACCACACGTCCCCCATGCGGGTGCCCTTACCTGCAATTTCCCAGCAGTTAACGTTCCGTCTTACCGAAATTGAGGGGGTGGGACTGCACGCAGCGACCGTCGATAAGCACTGCGCGTACAATAAATGCCATGTTGTTATCCGAGGCTCTTGCCGCACGATCCGAAGTTTCCGACCGGCTGGCTGAGATTAATCGCCGTCTCGCGCTGGTGGCGCAGGTGCAGGAAGGCGATACGCCTGATGAAGATCCGCAAGCGCTTATTGCCGAAGCCGAGCGTCTGATGGCGCGCTTCGAATGGCTGGTGCGCTCGATTAATGCCACGAATTCCGCTACTGCCTTCGAGGACGGAACGCTTAGCGACGCACTTGCGAAGCGCGACCACCTGCTAACACGGCGGCGGTTCTACACCTCCGCAGCCGATCAGGGCTCGGGTCGGCGGGATCGATACTCAGCTTCGGAGATTCGCTATGTCGCCACTGTGGATATCCGGTCGCTGCGCCAGAAAGCCGACAAGGCGGCGAAGGAATACCGGGACTTGGATACCCGTATTCAGCAGGCGAACTGGTCAACCGAGCTTATCGAGGCCGCGAATAAGCCGGCCGAATAGCAAAGTGGCAGGGTTCGGTAGCGAAACCAGAAGAATTTCACATTTTGATAAGTCGGTAGTTGCATCCAGATTGTCGGCGAGCGCGACGGCCTGTCTCTGGCCTTAAAGGGACACCTAAAGATCTCACCTGTACTGAGGCAGCAGGATTAATAACAGACAGTCCTCGTCATTGCGTACATGGGTACAGATCATCGGTTATTTTTCACTACCAAGCGCTGAGGCGTCTGATGCAACGAGGGTGGGTTCGGGGACTTAAAACTTTCTCAAGTTACACAGCAAAAAGCGCCGCTGAGGATTTCCCTCAGCGGCGCTTTTTAGGCTAACTCAAGCAGTCGGGACCTCTTTTAGAAGCCCATGCCGCCCATCTCGTCGCCACCCGGCATTGCCGGCATAGCCGGTTCCGGCTTGTCAGCGACAACAGCCTCGGTGGTCAGGAACAGAGCCGCAATGGAAGCGGCATTCTGCAGTGCGGAGCGGGTAACCTTCACCGGGTCGTTGATGCCAGCTTCCATCAGGTCGATGTACTCGCCGGTAGCAGCGTTCAGGCCTTCACCCTGCGGCAGGGAAGCAACCTTCTCGGTAACGACGCCGGCCTCGAAACCAGCGTTCAGAGCAATCTGGCGCAGCGGAGCTGCGAGAGCCGCACGCACGATGCGGACACCGGTTGCCTCGTCGCCGGTCAGACCCAGCTCGTCGTCAAGCACGTGCGAGACCTGCAGCAGTGCGGAACCGCCACCTGCGACGATGCCCTCTTCCACAGCAGCCTTTGCGTTACGGACGGCATCCTCAATGCGGTGCTTGCGCTCCTTGAGCTCGACCTCAGTTGCGGCGCCAGCCTTGATAACTGCAACACCGCCGGCGAGCTTAGCCAGGCGCTCCTGCAGCTTCTCCTTGTCGTAGTCGGAGTCGGAGTTCTCGATCTCAGCGCGGATCTGGTTGACGCGGCCCTCGATAGCGGACTGCTCGCCAGCGCCCTCGACGATAGTGGTCTCGTCCTTGGTGACGACCACCTTGCGAGCGCGACCCAGCAGCGGCAGGTCAGCGGTCTCGAGCGACAGGCCGACCTCCTCGGAGATGACCTGGCCATCGGTCAGGATAGCCATGTCCTGCAGCATTGCCTTACGACGGTCGCCGAAGCCCGGAGCCTTGACAGCGACAGACTTGAAGGTACCGCGGATCTTGTTGACGACCAGGGTGGACAGAGCCTCGCCCTCGACGTCCTCAGCAATGATCAGCAGCGGCTTGCCGGACTGCATGACCTTCTCCAGCAGCGGCAGCAGGTCCTTGATGTTGGAAATCTTGCCGGAAACCAGGAGGATGTACGGATCCTCCAGAACGGCCTCCTGGCGCTCCATGTCAGTGGCGAAGTAACCGGAGATGTAGCCCTTGTCGAAGCGCATACCCTCGGTCAGCTCCAGGTCGAGACCAAAGGTGTTGGCCTCTTCCACGGTAATGACGCCTTCCTTGCCGACCTTGTCCATAGCGGTGGCAATCAGCTCACCGATAGCCGGGTCAGCAGCGGAGATACCAGCGGTAGCAGCAATCTGCTCCTTGGTCTCAATGTCCTTAGCGGACTCCAGGAGCTTCTCGGTAACAGCCGTGACAGCCTTCTCGATGCCGCGCTTGATGCCCATCGGGTTGGAGCCAGCAGCAACGTTGCGCAGACCCTCGGAAACCAGAGCCTGAGCCAGAACGGTAGCGGTAGTAGTACCGTCACCAGCGACATCGTCGGTCTTCTTGGCAACTTCCTTGACCAGCTCAGCGCCGATCTTCTCGTAAGGATCCTCAAGTTCGATTTCACGTGCAATGGAGACACCGTCGTTGGTGATCAGCGGTGCGCCCCACTTGCGCTCGAGGACTACGTTGCGACCCTTCGGGCCCAGCGTAACCTTGACAGCGTCTGCCAGGGTGTTCAGACCCGTTTCGAGACCGCGGCGGGCCTCCTCGTCAAATGCAATCATCTTAGCCATGAGGTTTGAAGAATCCTCCGTCTATTTATGTGGCACTTACATTGGAAGTTGACCCAGGCGCCCGCGACGGCATGTGATTCGAGGGAAGCGCCGCCCTCTCCATCACCGGAGTCAACACTGTACTTTTTAACGACTTTGCAACACTTGTTTCAGCCTGCGCTGCAGTATGTGCTGCAGTTTGCTGCAACTCGCATACAACGCACACATACACAAGGTGTGAAGTTGTTTTTATTAGCACTCAATTAGAGCAAGTGCTAATTCACTTTTTTAGCACTCAACCCCATCGAGTGCAAGGTTAAGCGCCGCAACTCCCAACGCCAATACCACTCCCAACGTCATCATGGTTGTGCGCCTACACTGTCGCACATGAGCATTATTAATAAGGAACTCACGGACGCCCTGCGAGACCACATCTCCAGCCAACGCGAGACCATCCGCACCCAGCTGACCGAGCTGGTGGCTTTCCCTTCCGTACACGGCACCGAAGAAACCAAACAGGCTTGCATTGACGCAGCTCAGGCGGTTACCAAGATGTACGCAGAGCTGGGCATCGAACTGAAGGCGCACCACACCGTCGACGGCTCGATTGCACTGTCGGGTTTCGTCCCCGCGTCGTCGGAAAGCGCGAAGACCGTACTGCTCTACTCCCATTACGACGTCCAGCCGGCGGGCGACGAGTCCGCTTGGACCGCAGATCCGTGGACACTCGACGAGCGCGACGGTCGCTGGTACGGCCGCGGTACTGCCGACTGCAAGGGCAACGTGGTCATGCACCTGGCTGCGCTGCGCGCGCTGCGCGACGACGCTCTTGCGGGCCACGTCGACATGCCAAACATCAAACTCATCGTGGAGGGCTCCGAGGAGCGCGGGTCGGCGGGCCTGAACAACCTCATCGCCACACAGCCAGAGCTTTTCGACGCCGACGTCATCCTCATTGCGGATGTCGGCAATGCCGAGGTTGGCCAGCCGACGCTCGTGACCACTCTGCGCGGCACCGCCGATGTGGAAGTACGCGTCGATGCGCTGGAGCAGCCGGTTCACTCGGGCATGTTCGGCGGCGCAGCCCCGGATGCGCTGGCGGCACTGATTCGCATGCTCGACAGCCTGCGCGATGAAAATGGCTTTACTTCTATTGATGGACTGGACTGCTCGCAGCGGTGGGAGGGCCTGGACTACTCGCCAGAGACTTTCCGCGCTGACGCCGGCGTGCTCAATGGAGTGGGCCTGATTAGCAACGAGGACACTTCCGTCTCCGATCTGACCTGGGCGCGCCCGTCGGTGATTGTGACCGGCATCGACTGCCCACCGGCAACCAATGCTGTCAACGCGATTTCGTCGACCGCCATGGCGCACATTAACTTCCGCATCCCAGGCGGCGTTGATCCGGCTGAGGCGCAGGACGCGCTGGAAAATCACCTGCGCGCACATGCTCCGTGGGGCGTGAAGGTGACGGTCGAACGCGACGAGCTGGCTAACCCGTTCCGGGCCAACGTTGAGGGCAAGGTTGTGCAACTGGTCGCTGACAGCCTGTCGGCCGCCTATGGCAAGGAGACCGCAAGCATGGGCGAGGGCGCCTCAATTCCGCTGTGCGCCACCCTGCTGGACGCCGTACCAGGTGCTGACATCGCGCTTTACGGCGTGGAGGAGCCACAGGCTCGCATCCACTCGGCTGATGAATCGGTCGACCCGAACGAGATTCGCGACATCGCTATTGGCGAGGCGGTTTTCCTGGCCTCTGTCAACGGGATTTAACGGGGACAGCAAAGAATCCACCAAAGATATTGATTGAATGACTTGTGTCACATCTTTTACCTGTAGTAAGGTTCCACCCATGCAGCAGAACATTCTTATTCGAGTAGCGAAGGCTACGAACCCCGGTGGAGGCCGACAGGACTGACCCCTCCACACGGGGTCTCTGGCCGCAACTTCTCAAAGCACTTGGTTGGTCCGCCACTCACAGCAAAAGCAACTAAGCAAAGGACCAGAAAAGAATGTTTCCCACTCGCACCCAGAAGAACATGTCCACTTCGACGACGTTCACGGGCAAGCGCCCTTCGTTGGAGCACCAGGACGACGGCAATGTGCGAACTTATTCCGACGATCCATTTAGGGCTCGATTCGGACATCGCCTGCCTCGAGGCTTAAGGCAAGAAGCTCGTGGCATGAACTGGCAGAAGTTCAAGGACACCTACTCCCCCACGAGCGGCCCGGTTCAGATCAAGAATTTCGAGGCAACCCGCGGCACCCTGGGGCGCTGGAATTTCAACGCTGACTTAACACTGACCGACAAGGACGACCACACCCACACCTTCACCCAGGAGATTACCGCTATGGGGCCGGTGTCGGCTTGCACTAATCTGCTGGCTGATGCAGGTTACCGCGTGGAAATCGTGGAATTCCACCAGTTCGAAATCTTCGAAGCTACCGCTACCTTTGTCTATGCAGGTCACAACAATGACCATGTGTGGACCATGGGCTTCGGCCAGACTCCGGAGGCTTCCGTGCTCTCCGCTTTGGTCTGCGCTGCTAACCGCCTGCATGGGTAGGACGCGGATGCTGCTCGTTTAGTAAACGGGGGGTGTCCCTATGTTTTTGTCAAGTGCCAGACCGATGTTGACGAGCACAGTCTTGGGAGTAGTTTCTTAGGCGTGCCTAGGAGCCGGCCAGCGTGTGCTGGTCGGCTTCGTCTTTGGGGCTTTATGCGGCGACGGGGCGTGGCGGGATTTCGCGGAAGAACTCCTTGTTTTTCAGCATCGCGTAGATGACATTGCATCGGCGTCGTGCCAGGCAGATGACTGCTGCGTTGTGGCGTTTTCCTTCAGCGCGTTTGCGTTCGTAATACCGCCGTGACGGTTCGTGGCTGCGGATAACTGCGAATGCGGAGTAGAACAAGGCGTTTTTCAGTCGTTTATTGCCTGACCGTGCCGGGAATTCACCTCTGATCGACGAACCGGATCGTCTAGTCACGGGTGCTATTCCAGCATAAGCAGCTAAGTGGCCAGCACTAGCGAAGTCGGAGCCATCACCGATCGCAAGAAGGATCTGCGCTGCGGTCTTGATGCCGACTCCGGGCATACTCATCAAGACCTCACAAAGAGGGAAATCAGCGAGCATCTCTTCAACCTGCTCAGCAATGGTGTTTCGTTGCTCTTTGAGGGCCTGGATGTTTGCAGCCAGTTGAGGAATTACTAACTCGGCGGCATCGCTTCCAGGCACGGTGACTGTTTGAGCTTTCAGCGCTGTAAAAATGTCGTCTACCAGCGGGGTGGGGTCTTTACGTGTGCGCTTGATCATCCAGTTCAACACTCGTTGGTATCCGGCTCTTTTTAGCCCCTGCGGTCCCTTGTAATGGATCAATAATTCCAGGATCGGCGTGCGAGTCAGGGTGCTACCAGCAAAAACTCGTTCCAGGCTGGGGTAGATCTGGGTGAGGACACTGCGAAGCCGATTGACAGTGCGAGTGCAATCGCGGGCGATGTCATCATCGAAGCCGGACAGCATCTTTAGGACGGAGAGTACCTCATCATTGCGGTCGACGGCACGTAGCGTGTGGGGCATTGTGCGGGCGGTGTCGGCGATGATGAATGCGTCGCGTTTGTCTGTTTTTGCACGTCCCGGATAGAGATCTGCAGCTTTGCGCATCGCAAGACCTGGCAGGTATCCGACTTCGCAACCGCAGTCCCGGGCTACAGCAATCGGTAGTGCGCCGATGGTGTTGGGTTGGTCGACGATCACGAGCACGGTGCCAAGCTTCTGAAGCTGGTGAAAAACGCCTGCTAGTTCGGATTCGAGTTGAGGCAACGGTTTGTCGAAGACCTTGTTGCCATCACGGTCTAAGGCGCAGGCGTGGTGTTCAGATTTGCCGACGTCTAACCCAAGGAATATGTCGATGGAATGCTCCGGAGACATGATGAGCTCCTAGAAAACGAGATGGGTATGGCGTTGTTCCAGTCGCTGGTGTCATGACCTTCGTTGCAAGCACCCACGTTACAAAGAGACCTAGTTTAAAACTGGCCGTGTCCCTATCAGCTGTCATCGAAAGTCCTGGCACCCGGCGGCAACACCCCCCCGGATTATGGAAACTACAGGGCAGGTAAGCCATACCGGGACCAGCGACTATCCCCATTATCGGGGACACTCACAAGGTAACGGGAATGCGACCGGGGAAGCCCAACGCATGTGGGCCTCGAGCATTCGCGTTTTAGCGCTTCAGCCCCGCGATCATGGTCTTCAAGTTGCTGCGCAGGAAATCCTCGTAGGTTCCCGCGACCGTGCCCGGCTTGCCGAGCTCATCGGAGTGCAGTGGCTCGTCGAAGATCGGAATCCCGGCCTCCTTCGAGACGGTCTTCATGGGGCGCGTATCCACGTTCGACTCCACGAACAGGTGCTTCGGGCGCTTGTCCTTCAGCTGGCGCACGAGGTGTCCGATCTGCGCGGGGGAGCCGTTTTCATCCGTGTCGATCTGCCAGATATACAGCTGCTCCATGCCGTAGGTGTCGACCATGTATTGGAAGGCATGTTCACTGGCCACGAGCACACGATCCTCCTTCGGCAGCGCACCGATCTGCTCGCGGTAGTCGGCGTCGATGCTCTCCAGCATGGCCTTGTACTCCGCCCCCTTCTCCTCGATGTGCTCGGCACGCTCGGGCAGGGCCTCGGCCAGCGCCGCGGTCACGTTCTCGGCCATCGCGATGCCGACGGTCGGGTCCAGGAAGGCGTGCGGGTTGATCTCCTGATTGCCCTTTTCGTCCTTGAGGTACTTCGGTTCCACGCCCTTGGTGGCCTCGACCATCTGGGAATCGTCCAGGCCCGCGGTGTTTTTCAGTTTCGCGAGCCAGCCGTGCTCACCGCCCTCGAGGTTCAGCCCGTTGTAGAACAGCAGGTCGGCGTCGCTCGTCGCATCCAGGTCCGCGGGCAGGGGGTCGTAGTCGTGCGGGTCCGTGCCGGTCGGCACGAGGTTATGGACGTCCACCGCCTCGCCGCCGATCTCCTCCACCAGGTCCGCCAGCAGCGTGAAGGTGGTGACGACGTTCAGCTGCTCACCGTCTGCCTTCTCCTCCGTCGAGAAGGTCACGGCCCCGAACACGAGGGCACCGCCCACCAGGAGGGCCAACAGCGCGGCCAGTGGCTTATTGCCCAGCGAGCGAGCAATCAGTCCCTTGCCTGGCGCGAAGAGGAAAGCCAGCAGGAACAGCGCGCTGGCGGTCAGCACGATCGTCACGCCGGAGGACACGTTGTAGCTATAGCTCAGGAACAGCCCCACTACGGAGCTGAGCGCCGAGATCGCCACTGAAAGCCCGATCATCACTCCCAGCCGGTTCGTCAGCAGGTACGCCGCCGACGCCGGAGTGATCAGCAGGGAGACCACCAGGATCACGCCCACCGTCTGCAGGGAAATGACCGTCACCAGCGTGAGCACCACCATCAGCCCGTAGTGGATTGCCCGCACGGGCACGCCAGCCGACTGCGCCATGACGGGGTCGAAGGTGCTGAGCTTGAGCTCCTTGTAAAAGACCAGCGTGAGAATCAGCACGGCAGCGGCAATACCGATCGAGAGGTTGCGGTCGGCGTCCTGAACGGTCAGGACGTTGCCGAAGAGGATCTCCGTCAGATCCGTCGCCGTCTGCGCTTTCGCCATGAGCAGCACGCCGATCGCGAAGAAGGTGGAAAAGACGATGCCGATCGCCGAATCGTTCTTCACAGTGGAGCGTTCGCTGATCAGCCCGATCGCCAGTGTGGCGAGTAGACCCGCGACCACCGCCCCGAGGAAGAGGTTCGTGCCGAGCAGGTAGGAGGCCGCGACCCCCGGTAGTACGGCGTGCGAGATGGCGTCGCCGATCAGGGCCATGCCGCGCAGCACGATGAAGCTGCCGACGATGCCGCAGGCCACGCCCACGATCACCGAGGTGATCAGCGCTTTTTGCAGGTAGCCGTGGCTGAGTAGTGAGTCGAGGAACTCCGCGATCATGCTGTCTCCTCCTGGAGGGCTGCCTGCCGTGGCGTGGGGTGGGCTGGTGCTGACGGCTCGCGGATGACGAGCGCGCCGAAGGCCTTCTGCAGCACGTCGGGGACGAAGACCTCCTCGGTGGGACCCGCCGCGACGAGCTCGCCGTTGAGGACGATGAGGTCGTTGTAGTAGCCGCGCACCGTGTTCATGTCGTGGTGCACGACGACGACGTGCTTGCCCGCGTCCGCCATCTGCCGCAGCAGGGTCACGATCGTCTTCTCGCTGGGGACGTCGATGCCGACGAAGGGCTCGTCCAGGAAGATGTACTCCGCGTCCTGGACGATGGCGCGGGCAAAGAGGACGCGCTGGAACTGTCCGCCCGAGAGTTCGCTGATGTGGCGGTGGCGAAAGTCCCACATGTCGACGTCCTTGAGAGCCTGGGTGGCTGCTTCGCGTTCGGCCTTGCCGGGGCGGTGGAAAAGACCCAGGCGCGGGTAAGTGCCCATCAGGACGGTGTCGAAGACGCTGGTGGGGAAGTTGCGGTCGAGGTCAGAGCGCTGCTCGATATAAGCGATTGCGCGGCGCTGCTCGGCGGGGGCCTTGCCGTCGAGGGTGACGGGGTAGCCGGCAGGGGCGCCGGTGGGGCCTGTGCCGTGGACGTTGTGTTTGTCCAGGATCTGGAGCATCGCCTTCATGAGGGTGGATTTGCCTGAGCCGTTGGGTCCGATGATGCCGTGCATGCCGGGGGAGTCGAGGGTGAAGCTGATGTTCCGAATCGCGGTGTTCGCGCCGTAGCTCACGCTCAAGTTCTGGACGCTAATACTCATGGCAGCCAAGAATAGTGGTCAGTTCAATGAACCACCAAGTTCAATGTATTGACCTTTGGGGTGGGGTGGTGTTGGGGGGGGGCAGTAATGGCACTGATTTGGGGCTTGAGCAGTCAGCCGCTCAAGCCCCAAAAAATGCCCAACTTCCGCCCCCCACAACTCACCCCCAAATTTTCACTTTCCCAGAAACAATTGACCGTTTTCACACACTCGGTTAACACCGCTTCAAATGCTTAAGTCCCTAAAACGGGGTTGCATGAACTGGCGTGTTCCAATCATTATGGAATAGTGACTTCTCTCCTGTGCATCCTGTTCGTTACGGCAGCGCTTGCACCATGGACGATTAAGTGGCTCGGAACCCGCGGGTTCCTCGTACTCAGCCTCCCGCTGGCAGGCGGTGCCATCTACACCGGCACCCATCTCGTTCGCTTAGCTCTAGACAATGGCAACGGGGAAACTTCCGCACTCACGCAACCCGCCGTCACGCATTTTTCGTGGATGCCCATTATCCACTTGGATGTAAACCTGCGATTAGGTCCTATTGAATCGCTCTTCGGCACACTGGTTTTGACCATCGGCTTTCTCGTACTGGTGTATTGCTCCGGATACTTCGTCAATCCGCCGCCCGGAAAACGTCGCCGAATAGGCTCCTTCGCAGCCCAAATGGTTGCCTTCGCCGCAGCTATGTACGGCCTGGTCATCAGCGACAACATCATGCTGATGTTTGTCTTCTGGGAAATTACCTCGGTTCTTTCCTTCCTCCTGGTGGGCTACTATGCCGAGCGAGCTTCCTCCCGTCGCGCAGCAGGCCAGGCGCTCCTGGTCACGACACTGGGCGGGCTGATCATGCTGGTCGGTATCGTCCTGATGGGAGTGACCACCGGGTTCTGGAACTTCTCCGACCTCACAGCACCTGGCGCGCTGACCACATCGCAGCTGAACTCCACAGCAATCTCCACCGCCGCAATCCTGCTGGTCATCGGCGCACTTTCTAAATCCGCTATCGCGCCCTTCCACTTCTGGCTGCCCGGCGCAATGGCCGCTCCTACCCCGGTTTCTTCCTTCCTGCATTCGGCAGCGATGGTCAAAGCCGGTGTGTTCCTGGTCGCCCGACTTGCGCCAACTTTCAACGCCACCAACGCGTGGCAACCAATCATCATCCCGCTCGGCCTTTTGACCATGATTATGGGTGGCTGGATGGCTCTGCGCCAGAAGGATCTCAAGCTGATCATGGCGTATGGCACTGTCAGCCAGTTGGGATTCATCATCACGGTAGCGTCGATAGGCACGCGTGCGACGATGCTGGCGGCCCTGGCGCTGACTCTCGGCCACGCCATGTTCAAGGCCACTCTGTTTATGACGGCGGGAACGATTGACAGGCTGACTGGTACGCGCGATATCCGTAAGCTCTCTGGCCTGGGCAAGAAGTCGCCACAGTTGCTGGTGATTTCGATTCTCGCTGCCGCCTCGATGATGGGTGTGCCTCCGTTCTTCGGCTTTGTCGCGAAGGAAGCGGCGCTCGAGGCCACGCTCAATGCTGAACCACTGCACGGTATGCCGGCGGTGTTCACCACTATTGGCCTGGTCGTAGGCTCGATTCTGACCGTGGCGTACTCGCTCTACCTGCTACGTGCCGCGTTTGCGACCAAGCCCAGCACGCACGCCAGCGGCGGTGGCACTTCCCCCGCCGTCGCCGAGATGGATTCCCCGACCTGGGATCAGATTGGCCCGGCTTGGCTGTTGGCGCTGGCAGGTTTGGTTTTCGGTCTGATTCCGCGCGTCCTCGACTCGATTATCTCGCCCTACCTCACCAGCGCATTCCCGAATACGGAAGCAGAAACGCACCTGGCTCTCTGGCACGGCTTCACCCTCCCCCTGGCGCTGACAGCCACAATTCTGATCACAGGTGGCATCATGCACTGGCAGCGCAAACTGGTGCGTCAGCTGCAGTTTGAGCAGCCGGCTCTCGGTAGTGCCGATGCGCTTTACGACGGCATCCTGGACTTGGCCCGCCGTCTTTCTCTCCGTGCCACTGCTGCGACCCAGCGTGGTTCCCTTCCGTTGAATGAGGCGGTCATTTTGCTGACCCTCATCGTGCTGTCCATCGGTGCCTTGTTGCTCGGTGAGCGTGATGAGCTCCGAATGGAACTGTGGGACTCTGCACCGCAGGGCGCGGTCGCGTTGATTATGATCATCGCGGCTCTGGCCGCCACCCAACAGAAAAACAGGCTCTCCGGTGTCATCCTGGTAGGTGTGACCGGCTACGGCTTGGCCATTATCTTCGCCATGTACGGTGCACCTGATTTGGCTCTGACGCAGCTGCTGGTTGAGACGGTCTCAATGATTGTTTTCGTGTTGGTGCTGCGCACGCTCTCGCTGCGGGCACCGGCATCAAATCCGAGGTGGATACGACACCGTGCATGGCTGGCCATCGCAGTCGGTGTCACTGTCCCAGTGTTGGCCGCCTACGCTATGGGCTCCCGTCGTACTGAGCCAATCTCCGGCAACATTCCGCCGCTGGCTCACGACATTGGGCACGGCCAGAATGCGGTCAACGTACTTCTTGTCGATATCCGCGCCTGGGATACCTTCGGTGAAATCACCGTGCTGGTGATGGTGGCGCTGGGGATTACCTCGCTGGTATTCCGCACGCACACGATGCACATGCGCTCAAAGATTAAGCCACAGCGGAATCGTGCTCGCCGCAACACCCGCTGGTTGAACACCATCGATGAGTCCGGTGAAGCCGAGCGGTTGCGCTACCCAATCATGGTGCTGGTGGCATCGCGCGCGCTCTTCCCCGCCATGATGGTGGTTTCCATCTACCTCTTCTTCGCCGGCCACAACGATGTCGGTGGTGGCTTCGCAGGTGGCCTCGTGGCTGCGCTGGCACTGACCATGCGTTATCTCATCGGTGGGCATCGTGAACTGGCAGCAACTCTGCCAATTCCTACCGAGGTGCTTCTCGGCGGCGGTCTGCTGGTGTCGGCTCTTAGCGCCGTATGGCCACTGTTCGTGGGTTGGGCTCCGCTGACTTCCTGGTACGGCTCGCGGGAAATTCCGCTGCTCGGCGACGTCACCGTTGTCTCCCCTATGCTCTTTGACCTGGGTGTGTACATGATTGTCGTTGGCACGATTGTCTACATCCTGCGCAGTTTGGGCGGCGGCATCGATGCTCAGATAAACCTTCGCGCTGAGCGTGATCGTTCACGTCGTGTGAATCGAGCCGCACTCGGCCAGTCCCGCCAGCTGCGTAGCAAGTTGGCGGTGGCTAAGCCCGCAGGTGTTAAGTCCGCAGGCGTTAAACCTGCCGGCACTAAACCCGCAGGCACTGCCAACACAGCCACCTCGGAGGCCTCAGAACCGACAGCCCCAGCTAGGACCGAAGGAAAGGACACTCACCAGTGATTCTCAATTTTGTTCTGCTAGCTACTGTCGGCACGCTGATCGCCACAGGGGTGTACCTGTTCCTCGATCGTTCGTTGACCAGGATGCTCATGGGGCTGTTGCTGATGGGCAACGGTATCAACCTGCTCATCCTGCTTGGCTCTGGTGCACCAGGGCAACCACCGATCTGGGATAGAGAATCGCTAGTCAGCGATGCCCAGGCCGACTCGCTGCCTCAGGCCTTCATCCTCACCGCGATTGTTATCTCTATGGGCATGACCGCCTTCCTGCTGGCCCTGCTCTATCGCCAGCACCGCTACCACATCGGCGATCACGTGCAGGATGACCACGAAGACCGCAGTCTGGCACTGCGTCGCGCCAGCGACCCGTCGGCTGCTCCGGATCACGACAAGTCCGACGACCCCACCACCGGTCGTCCCACGGAGGCCGGAGATAACTTCGGTCCGGTCTGTTTCGAAAAGCCTGTTACCCCACCATCCAACACCCCAGGAGGTGACGACGATGACGACTGAGCAATTAATCCTGGCGCTAATCCCGCTTCCTATCATCGTCCCCGCCGCCACCGCCGCAATTGCTCTGCTGCTGGCACGTTTTCCCAAAGCACAGCAGGCGATCGCGCTGTTTTCACTCGGCAGCCTGCTGGGAGTCGCCAGCGCACTGGTGTATCTCATCTACGCGCACGGCATCCACACGGTCCAGGTGGGCGGCTGGGACGCACCAATCGGCATCACGCTCGTGGCCGACAACCTCGCCGTGCTGATGATTACCGTCTCTCAGCTGGTCCTCTTTGCCGTGATGTGGTTCGGCATCGGCCAGGGTATTAGCGATGGTGACGAAGATGAGCCGATCTCCGTCTTCGTTCCGACGTACATGTTGCTCAACATGGGCGTCTCGATGGCCTTCCTGGCTGGCGACCTGTTCAACATGTATGTCGGTTTCGAGGTTCTGCTCGTAGCCTCCTACGTGCTGCTCACGCTGGGGGCATCGTCGTCACGCACTCGCGCAGGCGTGTCGTATGTGATGGTCAACATGCTGTCCTCGATGGTGTTCCTGCTGGCGATTGGCCTGGTTTATCAAGCGGTCGGCACGGTGAACTTCGCGCATATTTCTCTGCGTATGGAGGACATCCCCGATGGCACCCGCACCGCGATCTTCGCCGTGCTGCTCGTCGCCTTCGCGGTGAAGGCAGCGGTGTTCCCGCTGTCGGCGTGGTTGCCAGACTCCTACCCCACCGCACCGTCGATGGTCACCGCGGTCTTCGCGGGTCTGCTGACGAAGGTGGGTGTCTACGCGATCATCCGCACGCGCAGTGTCGTCTTCCCCGACGGCAGGCTTGACGACGTCCTGATGTGGGCCGGCCTAGCGACAATGCTCATGGGCATTCTCGGCGCCATGGCCCAAAATGACATCAAACGTCTCTTGTCATTTACGCTGGTGTCCCACATCGGATACATGATCTTCGGTATTGCCGTCGGCAATACGCTGGGGCTCGGCGGCGCAATCTTCTACATCGTCCACCACATTCTGGTGCAGACGGCGTTGTTCCTGGTGGTCGGACTTATCGAACGCCAGGCGGGCTCCTCCTCCCTGCGCAGTCTCGGTGGCCTGGCCAAATCCTCGCCGCTGCTGGCGCTGCTATACCTCGTGCCCGCGCTCAACCTCGGTGGTATCCCACCGTTCTCGGGCTTCCTGGGCAAGGTCATGCTGATTGAGGCGGGTGCCCAAGACGGCTCCGCCACCGCGTGGATTCTGGTTGCGGGTTCGATTATCACTAGCCTGCTGACCCTCTACACCATGATTCTCGTCTGGTCGAAAGCCTTCTGGCGTGACCGTTCCGATGCCCCCGAGGGTGACACCGTGCTGGCGCAACCAGCTGCACTCCGGGAAAGGACGCAGATGGTCGCTATCGCAGAACGTGACGACGTCGGCCGGATGCCACTCGGCATGGTGATGCCGACGGCCCTACTGGTGATTGCCTCTGTGGGCGTGACTCTTCTGGCCGGACCGCTGTCTAATGTGGCTACCGAAGCGGCGAGCAACGTCGCGAATGTTGATGACTACCGCGCGGCAGTTCTCGGTATCGAATCGGCCGATGACAAGGGACTGGAGCAGCTGAAGAACCCAGGCCGCACCAAGAGCCCGTGGGAGTCGGACCCGGTGACCGAACATGCCACCAGCACGTTGGAAGGAGCAGGTGAAAGCTCATGAGTAAAGCTCGCGCCAAGGTGGCCGCAAAACGACCACCGCGTATTTCAATCCTGCTGTTCCTGTTCACGCTGATTATTTGGGTCATGCTGTGGGGCGAAGTGACATTTGCCAATGTACTTTCGGGAATCCTGGTAGCCACGTTGCTCAACCTCGCCATGCCTATCCCGCCAAACAGCGCGCTGGACATCAACTTCGGTGGCATGGTGCGACTGTTCGGTTCCTGGACAATCGACTTTGTGAAGGCCTCAATCAGTGTCTCCTGGCTGGCCATCCGACGAGCTGATCCACCACCGACGGCCATCATCAAGGTCCCTATGCGCACCAATGACGATATTTCGCTCACGACTGCAATGGCACTGATTAACTTGCAGCCGGGCGGAATCATCGTGGACATCGACAAGCGGGAAAAGACGCTGACCATGCACATTCTCGACGCGTCGTCGACGAGCAAGGTAGCCGAGCAAATCAACCAGCTGACTCGAATCGAGCGTCGGGTTATTCGGGCGTTTGAAAACCGCGATGTCAACGAGCAACCGACCAAGTCGGTGCCAAGTGACAACCAGGTGAGCAGCGACAAGAGCAGCGAGAAGAGCAGCGAAAGGAGTAGCCGATGAACCCGGAAGTTTTTAACACTCTGCTCGGAGTGGCTGCCGCAGGCTATTTCATTGCGGTGATGATTACCCTCGGGCACATGATTGCCGGTCCAAACTCGCTGGACCGCCTGGTGGCGCTGGAGTCGACGACTGCAATGCTGCAGGGCATGCTCGCTGCGTTCATGGCCTGGAGCTTGGACACTTCGGTGGTCTACCCAATGCTCATCATTGCGCTGCTCGGTTTCCTGTCTTCGCTGGCGGTCGCCAAGTTCCGTGTTCCGGATGACGGAAAGCAGCCCGCAAAGAGCTCCCGGAAGGGTGCGACGAAAGCAGCCGGAAAGGTCGCCACAAAGAAAACCGCACAGAAAGCGGCGCCTAAGGCAACACCGACAACGGCTCCGAAAACAGCGAAGGGAGAGTCCAAATGATTCTCGTGGCAGACATTATCGCCATCACACTGATTCTCACCGGAATGCTACTGTGCGTTGCAGCGTCCGTGGGATTGATACGCTTCCGCGACACCATCAGTCGGATGCACGCATCCTCCAAGCCACAAACACTGGGGCTAATTTTGACGCTGTCGGGCTCGCTTGTGCACGTCGCCACGCACGCGTCAGCTCACACAACTACTAGCAGTGACTTGGCTCTGTTGACCCTGATTATCCTGTTTGCTCTGGGTACATCGCCGATTGTTAGTAACCGCGTTGGCCACGAGGCGTTCAAGGAGAGGCTCGTCGACGAGGACAGCCTGGCCCGCGATGACAGCCGGGAATAACGAGAGGACAATGGCCTTAAGTTACTGGCTGAGTTTATGACAAAGTGACTAGGTTTATGCACCTCAAAAGTGCTATAAGCCTAGTCACTATTTTTGTCTAGGCACACACCGCTTAACGACGGCTAGTCGCTCACCTGCTCGTGGAAATCTGCAGGCGCTATCGGATGCCCGGCGCGCAGTTCCTGCACTGCAAGATCCACAGCGGCCCGCCACGGGGTGTGGCCAATGCGCTCTTCGTTCGCTCGTACGTCGTCCTCGGTAGCCATGGAAGGCAGCGCCCCGGCCGCATCCGCCACAGTGCGCTGACGCTCGTATGCCGCGCCCATTTCCACGATGTTGTTGATGAATTCCAGTTCGGCTCGGCAGCCCAGTTCGTCGGCAAGCGGGGCGAGCTGAACCACAAGCTCACGGAGTTCATCGCGAACCCACCGCTCGTCGGTATCGCGATTGACGATGACCAACGCGTCCATCCCGTAACGAGCGGCGCGCCACTTGTTTTCGGCGATGTGCCAGGACTGCAGTGACGGTAGTTCCTCGCCAGCCTCCCACATGCGGTCGTAGTAAACCGTCAGGCAGTGCGTCAATGCCACGATAGCGGCGAGTTCCTGCAGGTTAGAGGTGGCGTCGGCGACACGAATCTCAATGGTGCCGTACTTTGATGCCGGGCGGATGTCCAAGTGCATCGAGCCGGTGTGGTTGATGACGCCGGAGCGGGACTGGTCGTGCATGTAGGACTCCCACTCGGGCCACGTGTAAATCGCCGGCGGCTGACCCGCGGTGGGAAGCTGCTGGTAGAGCAGGCTTCGGTTGGAAGCGTAACCCATATCCTCGCCGTTCCAGGCCGGTGAGGAGGCAGACAGCGCCAACATGTGCGGCAGCTTCGTTGCCAGAGCCTGAATGATCGGCCAAACGCGTTCGGAGTCTTTAATGCCTACGTGGACGTGGACTCCCCAGATAATCATCTGGTTCCCCCACCACTGAGTGCGGTTGATAATTTCGGAGTAGTGCCCCTTGGCACTGACCTGCTGAGCAGTACCGCGGGCGAACGGATGCGAGCCCGATGACCACACATCCACCCCAACGCGGTCAGCGGCGTCGAGAACCATATCCAGCTGGCTTTGGAGCTCCGCTACGGCATCGGGCACGTTCATGTGCACACCGGTGACGAGCTCCACGGTGTTGGCGAGGAACTCGCGCTGGAGCCCATGCCCGGGATGCTCCGCATCGATGATGTCGAGCACCTCGGCGGCAGCGGGGGCGGTGTCGCGCGTTCGTCGGTCAACGAACGCCACTTCCCATTCCACTCCCAGAGATGGCTGCGCCGATCCGGAAAATTGCTCAGTCATACCGCTATTTTTTCACACTAGGAGTCGTTTTCCTCAGTGGGCTCCGTCCAGGTGACGGTTTTTGCGCAGGAGGCAAGGTCACCGTTGGAATCGACAAGCGCAACTGTGGTGAAACTGTCCTCGTCCACCTTGGACGGCACGTTCCAGACATCTGCATTCCGTTTGTCATCGACGTGCACTTCACCGATAACACCCAACCCCTCAGCTGCGGGACTGCCTATGCCACTGCAGCCAGATGCACCGCGCGCCTGCACTGTGTACTTACCCTTATCCAAGGTAGTGAACTGACCTTTTTCGTCGGAAAGACCCATCCACCCCTTGGCACTCATGACCTGGACAGTTGCCAGCATTTTCATTGATCCGTCGTCGTTTGTGCGGATGAAGTTATAGGCGCTGACTCGCTCGGTCAGCTTCGGTGCAGCCGGATCTACGCTCACTGGCGCAGTGCTTGACGACGCGTCCGCGTTCCCGTCCTTGTTGCTGCTGGATTCAACCCCTGAGCAGGAAACCAACAGTGTTGCAGCACAACCCAACGCGGTGGCGACAGCAACGCGACGACGCATTACGGCGAACATAAAAACCTCACAGACCTCACTGGCTACTAGCAGAATACTAGTACCCCTTTTTCAGCCGTGATCTGTTTGAGACTGCAAAATATGCAAAAGCCCCGCCTAAGCCATGAAATGTGTGGCTTACGCGGGGCTTGGGAAGCTATGGGGGGGGCTTCGTACCACGGCGGCAGGTCTTGACGCCTAGGCCGCAGACCTTAGTGAGAGACCGAAGTCCGGTGGGCCGGGAGTCTAGTGAGCCGGGTCAGTGGCGACCACGACGATTCCCGCCGGAGCGTCCCGGAGACGGTCATCGCGAGGTGCGGCTTCCCAACCGTTGTCGTGCGCGATCTGCTCAGCAGCGGCCTTTTCCTCTTCGTTCCTCGGGTCGAAGTAGACGGTGGTCTTCTCCCACACACCCATCTTCTCTTCAGGAGCGTTGCCGGTCTCGCCGGCACCCCAGCCCTGCTCACCCATCTGCTTGGACAGGTCATCGGCAAGGCCCACGACCTCAGAGTTGTTCAGGACACTGACCTTGACAGTCTTGCGGTCAATCTGTGGCCCTTCGTTGGCCTCATCCTGTGCCGGCGGATTCTCCGCGGGAGGAACCGGTTTGCCTGGCTCGTTTGCCGGCGGCGGCAGGACCTCGCCGTCACCATCTCCAGCAGCACCATCCTTTGCCGGATCACTGCCGTTGGCCGAGTCAGCAGGCGCACCAGAGTCCGCCGGAGCGGATGCCGAGGTGTCATTCTGGCCGGTGTTCTCAGCATCGTCGCCACGCGTGCTGAGTGCGTAGGCACCGTAGGCGACCAGGCACACGCCGATAGCGAGCAGCACGATAGCGAGAACGCGCATGTAGCGGCCATCACCGGCACCGTCGCCGATGTCGCCGTCATCAGCACCATCAGCAGCTGCGGAATTGCTAGCAGCAGCCCTCGAGCCAGCACCGGTAGTGGCGGCAGCGGTAGCACCAGCAGCGACTGCGCCAGCGGCCGGAGCCTCCGCGTAATCGCTGTACTCATCGAAGTCGTCGTAGTCGTCATCGAGTCGATGACGGCCCGGACGCGGCGAATTCTGAGGGTTTAGTTGGTCAGACACATCCCACATCCTATATGTTCTGCCGCCGAACCGTGAAGTGAAGCTTGAACCTTACGCGTCTTGGTTGTCCCGCACGGCGCGCAGCCGATGAACCAACACGGGTTCGGCAGCTTCGGCTGCCGGAGAGTCGAGAAGTCGCGAAAGTACCTGGTGGTAGCGGATTGTGTTGTTTCCAAAGTCCTCGGCAAAGCGACGCCGAATTGCCTCCTGCCGCGCACCGGCCATACGCGGTCCGCGGCGGGCAACTTTCAGCCATTCTTTCTCAAAATCCAGCATTTTCTGAGCCAAAACGGGTTCAATGCCGCTGGTATCACCCACGAGTCCGAGATGTTCGGATGAGTCAAGCCGCCGCTCGGCCTCAGGTTCGTGGCTGCCACCTATGGGCTTCTTGCTCACCACTTTCCGCACCCCGCTTTCCTTCTCACTCGCGCTGACCCTCTATTCTGCACGACACTGCCTATGCAGATACTTAGTGAAGATACATAGTAAGGCCCAGCCCCCCACCTCACCTACGCCCCACCTACAACTCCCTGACACAACTCGGACATCACCAGGCGATTTAGAAAACATGGACGCCGAGTAGAATCAGCGACATGACTATCCGTCCCATTGTGATTGCCGGAGACCCCGTTCTCCACACTCCTACCCAGCCGGTGACCGAGGATGTCTCCGAGCTGCGTGAGCTCATCGAGGACATGTACGAAACCATGGACCGCGCCCACGGTGTGGGGCTGGCTGCCAACCAGGTGGGTGTCGGCAAGCGGCTGTTCGTCTACAACTGCCCCGATGACGACGATGTCTGGCACCGCGGCTGCGTCATCAATCCGGTGCTGACCACCAGTGAAATCCCGAAGACCATGCCTAACGACGACGGCTCCGATGACGAGGGTTGCCTCTCTGTGCCCGGCCTGTCCTTCCCCACCAACCGCGCGGAGAAGGCTGTCGTCACTGGCCTGGATGAAAACGGCGAAGAGGTCCGCATCGAGGCCACCGGATTCTTCGCCCGCTGCATGCAGCACGAGGTCGGCCACCTGGATGGGTTCCTCTACACCGACTGCCTCACCGGTCGTTGGAAGCGCATGGCCAAGAAGGAAATCAAGCGCGCCGGTTGGACCGAGGGCGGCCTGACCTGGATGCCGGGCGTGGATCCGGATCCGTTCGGCCACGAGGATTAGATCGTGGCGGATAGGCAATTGGAGTCGTCGGCAAGCGAAAATGCAGCACAGAAGCTCCCGATTTCCCGCTGGGGTGTCGGTGAAGTGGCGGTGGGACGTCGTGTCATTGTGCGGCGCGCGCTAACCGATGAAGAGGCGCTGGCCAGCGGCAAGAAGACTACGGACGTCATTGGGCACGTGCTCAGCATGGATCCGTTCGTCGTGCGACCGCAGGTTCGTGCTGGCGTGCGTGCCGACGAGTCCGTGGCAGCGGTGGACTTTAGCGATAAGCACATTTTGATTGTGAAGGCCCTGCCGGATCATCCGGTGCGCAATTCGGATATTCGCGCCGTGGAAACTGCGACAGCGAAGGCCTTCCCGGGTATCGCGCACGTGGTGGAGTCGGGCTGGCTGCTGCGTGCGGGCGACGGCATCACGGAGCGTTCCAACTCCGCACTGCCGCTCGAGCCCGGAGCCAGCACTCAGCCGGTGCCGCTGGAGAAAATTAAGTCGTTTTACGATTCCCATGATTTGCCGGTGCGGATTGCGGTTCCGGATCGGATCGCCAAGCCTGCACAGGCACTGGTCGCAGGGCCGGAGTGGACGGTCGGGCCGGACATTGTGGTTATGACGCGCTCCCTCGATGGGGACTTGCCGCCCGCTGAATTGGCAACTGAACCGAACAGCGCCGAGTTGGCAGACGTGCAGGTGGACATCGCTGATCAGCCTGACGACGATTGGCTGGAGCTCTACCACTTCCGCGGCACTACACTGCCCGAGCATGCGCTGCAGTTCCTGCGCAATGAAATTGATGGCCGCATGTGTTTCGGTCGGCTCCAAGTCCCTGATGACAGTGCGTCTGAGGGCATGCGCACGGTAGCAATTACGCGCGGCACGCTGACCGAATCGGAGGACGGCCGCGTGTGGCTCGGATTCTCTGCCGTGGAAGTCGCAGCCGATATGCGCCGCCGAGGGCTAGGCACCCTACTGGGAATTCAGATGATGCACTGGGGTGCGCAGCACGGGGCAGATTCTGCATATCTGCAGGTATTGGGCTCGAATGAGGCTGGCATTGCGCTGTACCGGACGCTCGGTTTTACCGAGCACCACCGGCACCGATATGCGGAGTTGACAGGGGCTTAGGGGCCGGGGGCTTACGTTTCGGCCCTGCCCTGCTCGCCCTAATCGCCCTACTTCCCGCGCTTAACCCGTTTAGTCCGCTTCAGCTGGTTGCCCTGCTGCTCTTTGCTGCCCATGCGATTGTCCATGCGGCGCTGTCCGCGCTGCCGCTCGCGCGTCTCCGGCTTTTCCACCACTCGAGTGCGAACCGAGAGTTCATGACGACCTCTCCCCAGCGGATCGCGTGAGGCAGCCATCGCAATCCAGCCAGCCAGGCCCGCAGAGACAAACCAACCGGCGACCGGAATCATCGACGGCAGAATCCAGGCATTGCGCACAAAACCATCGCGGGCTGAAACTGGCATCCCGTGTGCACCTTCAATTTTCATGCCCATGGCGTGCTTACCCGGAGAACCGTCGAAGATGGAGTCTCCCACCACGCGGTAGAGGTAAAAACCACCGGGACCGAGGAAGAGGCTGATCAGCATCACCATTACGCCGCTGTCGGATGTCCCCGCGATGCTAGCGAGAACTGCAATAGAGGCAATCAACGCAGTGTAGATGACAGAATCCACCAGCAGCGCACCACCACGACGCACCACAGGGGCATTGGCCAGATTGGGGTCGAAGCCCAGGTGTACTGCCATTTGAGCGGTCAGCGGTGCAACTTTGGGGTTAGTGCTGAGCTCACCGAAGGAAGACACCCCGTAGCTAGCGGGGTACCCGCTCTCGTAGCCGACCGGAATGTTTGCTACCGGATATGGCACTTCCTGATACGGCATTGCCGCACCGTACGCCGCATATGCGTCGTGCTCCCGATAAGCATTCCTGCCACTACTACTCAGGTAATCCGCCGGACTGTACTCGCCGCCGTAACGGCGATCGTCCCAGTTAGCCAACCTCGAAACTCCCTTTCCTACCGGGCTTCCGCCCACCTAGTCCGCTTTTGTCCGCCTATTTCGTCACTGCTTTATTCAACGCATGAGGCCGCCGTTTCGTTCCCCTTTTACAATCCCCTTTTACAATCGTTGATATGCGAATCTGTGTCTGGAACGTCAATTCGGCTCGAACCCGCCTCGACCGAATTGTGGAAATGCTGCGCCGGAATAACATTGATGTCCTGGCCGTCCAGGAAACCAAGTGCAGGGACGACCAATTCCCCACCGCTGCTTTTGAAGAGCTGGGATACCAAGTCGCCCACCACGGCCTGAATCAGTGGAATGGCGTTGCCATCATCTCCCGCGTCGGCCTTGAGGACATCCAGGCAGGGTTCCCCGGTCAGCCCGGTTTCAACAAGGACCCCGACGCAACTCCCGCATTGGAGGCCCGCCATATCGCTGCTACCTGCGGTGGCGTGCGCGTCCACAGCCTCTACATCCCGAACGGCCGCGACATCACCGACCCGCACTTCGAGTACAAGCTCGAATTTTTGGAGCGGCTCCGTCAGCACATCATCGCCACGCTTGACGACGACCCGGAGGCCACCTTCATGATGGGCGGCGACTTCAACATCGCCCCGACCGACGGCGATGTCTGGTCAATGGCGGCCTTCGCGGGGAAAACACATGTCACACCACCTGAACGCGCAGCCTTCTATGCGCTGGAGCAGGCGGGCATGAAGGAGGTAACTCGCCAATTCACCCCAAACCAGTGGACCTACTGGGATTACAAAGCTGGCCGCTTTTTCAAAGATGAGGGCATGCGCATCGACTTCCAGCTCGCCTCCCCCGCCCTCGCGGCAAAGGCGTCCGCCGGATTCATCGACATCGAAGAGCGTCAGGGCAAAGGCGCATCCGACCATGCTCCGGTGATTGTGGATTACGAAGTGTAGATAAACGCGGCGGAAAACCGCGTAGGCCTAGTTCCTTCTAGGGGGTGTCGCTGGGGCCGTCGTAAAGCGGAGTTCTTGCTGCCAGCCCCTAAAATCAGGGGCAGAAATGGGCGATAAAGCACCCGCACAACACTTATGAGCCTAACTTTTTGTTCAATCTACAAATTTTCACCACAGAAAGTTATTTCGACGATATAAGGTGTTTATTCAGAACATCAATTCATTACGTCGGGAAGGAAGATCATGACTTCTGCACGCTCCCCTCAGCGCACCACCACCCCGGAGCCAGCGAGCGGCTTCCCCACCGCGGATGACTCAACTGAGTCCGATGAATCCCTGCGCGAAAGCGTGCAGAAGATTTCCATCGGCCTGTATGACTTCCTTGCGTCGACTCGCCGCCTCGGTGAGCGCCCGAATGCCAGGATGGACATTTCCCAGTCGGAAATGGAAGTACTGCACTTTATTTCGACCCACCCGGGCTGCGGCGTATCCGACATTGCACGCCTGCGTTTCCTGCGCCCGTCCAACGTTTCGGCAACAGTCCGCCGTCTACTCGACAACGGGCTAATTGAACGCGAGAACAATGCAAAGGATCGCCGTGCGCAGAACCTCTATGTCTCCAGCGATGGCGAGACCCTGCTGGAGCAGCTTATCGACCACTGGGGTGCGCTGGTGTACGAAATTGTGCGGACGATGTCGCAAAAGGACGTGCGTGCGCTAATTAAGGCACTGCCTTCGCTGCTGAAGCTGGCGGAACACTCGGAAAGCTATGTTGAGGAGCACCAGCGCCGCCAGGAGCCGTTCTAAAAGCGCGCCGCTAAACCCTTCTTACTAGGTACGATGATGCTCATGGCTATTACTTTGAAGAAGGCAAAAGACGTAAAGACCGCTCCATTGGTGGCCACCGGCCTCATCGGCGGCTGGCTCACCGCTCGCGAAACAGGCATTCGCCCGCTCGGTGGCGTCATCTTGGGCGCCGCCGGCGCATATGCAGCACGCACCTGGAACGCAAAGACCGGCGCCCTGGGAGCCACTGGTCTGGTGGCCGCCTACCTCGGCGCTTTCGGCCTCTCACACCCGCTGGCTAAGAAGATTGGCGCATGGCCGTCCGTCCTGACCGTCACCGCGCTGGCTGCTGGCGCAGCAGCAGTTGCCGACTCCAAGTAAGCAACAAGTAGACAAGCCGCTCTCCCGACTTAAAAGTCGCGCCGGGGAGCGGCTTTGGTGTGCCAATCTCAGCGTGCAGCCTCAATGGGCGGTGTAAACCTCAGGCCTTAGCTACCTAGTCAAGGGCCTCCAGCAATTTCTCGAGGTGCGCGCGCACCCGGGGCCACGATTCCACGAAAGGCGGCAGCAGATCGAGGCTATCGACGTCGTCAAGCGGAATCCAGCGCAGCTCCAGGGACTCTTCGTTCGGATTCGTCTCCAGCTCTTCGGCAGCTAGTGCGTAAACCGTGTGGTACTTCCAGCCGCCGGCGAGCTCGGGGCGGCCCGGATCGGCCGGGAAGGGGCCGGTGGTGACCTGCGTGTCGAGGATGCGAAGCTGATGCTCCAGCAGCCCAGTTTCCTCAGCCGTTTCACGCAGCGCGGTCGCCTCAGGAGTCTCATGAGAATCACAAGCCCCACCAGGAACACCCCACGTTAGGGGGAACGATGTCCAGTCAGCTCGATACTGCATAAGCACCGTGCGCTGAGGGCTCACAATCAGCAGCCCTGCAGCTCCGAAGCGTCCCCAGCAGCGCGTACCGTTGGGGCCGGCCGCCCAACCATTTCCATCCTGAAGCATGTCTCCACCCTACGCCAGATACCCTTGTGTTTTCCGTCACAAGCCCGAGCGACTAAGATTTGCAAGGAACTAACGTTGCTCTGAGCGGAGAGATTGCCGCAGGCGACTTCGGTCACGTCGGAAGGACACGTGCACATGGGTGAAACCACTTCAAGTGCGCCTCATTCCCGCGCCCACGACAAAAGCCGAAACCCATTCCACCGCAAGAATCGCGCTCCACGCCGAACTCGTTTCAGCGGTCGCACCACTCCCGGTGGCGAAAGCTTAGACACACACACTGCGGCTCAGGCGGCAAAGGAATCGAAAGATACTCCCGTCTCCACCCCGGCTCCCGAGAGCGCGGCACCATCAACGGCCGCAACCCCAACAGCCCTGGCAGACTCTCCGCGCGATACAGACTTGCGCGTGGATGCCCTGGAGATTGGCCCGCGCAACCGGAGATTGACACGTTTTCTCGGTGAGCGCCTCTACGACAAGCTCGGCCCGTCGGCCACGTATGTGCGCCGGTCAGCGTCATTTTTGATAACGTCGCCGGGCCGATTGACCATAGTCGCCCTCATCCTCATCGTCGCAATCCTGGCCGCCGGCCTATCCATGTGGCAAACAACCTCGCAACGCCAGCAGCAGCTCACCCGCATTTCGCAGCTGAGCGAGCCGATGGCCAATGCCTCGCAGAATCTCTATGCCTCGCTGACGATTGCCGATGCGTCGGCCAACACCGCTTTTTCCCGCGGCACGCTCAACAGCAGCCAGGACTTGGTCAGCAACTTCGACGATGTCATCGCACAAGCATCCATGTCCGCTACCCGCGCAGCTACGGGCATTGAAAACGTCGATGATCCAGAGATGAAGGATGTCGCGACTGTACAGCGACTGTTGCCGGTCTACACCGGCATGGTCGAGACAGCTCGCGCGAATGCGCGCCAGGGCAACCCCGTCAGTGTCGCGTACCTCGCCTCTGCCTCAAACTTGATGCAGGTCCAGATTCTGCCAGCTGCAAAATCGCTCTACGAACGCACCAGTACCACCACTAATGAGGAGCAGCGCGAACTATCGAAACCACCTCTTTTCCCGATGTCAGGCCTGGCAGCGGCAATTTTGATGCTGCTAATCACACAGTGGTGGCTGACTCGCCGCACCGGTCGACTATTCAACGTCGGCCTGTTTGGTGCAACCATGCTGATGGCCATCGCACTTGTCGGTGTGGGAATCGCCACCACTCAGCCGTGGCAGTCTAACTCCCTCTTCGGAGAGCAGCGTCCGGACGTTCATGCCCTAACCCAAGTACGCATTGATGCCCAGCAGCTACGCGCCAGCGAAACCCTCGGCTTAGTGCGCCGTCAGCCCGCGGATGCGGAGTCCTTCTCGCAGTCGGTGCGCACCCTGGTCGGCGAGCTGGAAAGAGTGGACGCCAACGCGCCGGACGACGATGTCAGAGCCGCCATCCACGGTATCTACAGCTGGGAGTCCGGCCACAACCTGATGATGGAGCACTTGAGTTCAGGCGACTACGCCGGTGCGGTTCGCATCGCGACCGATGTGGATAATGCCAGCTCGTCGGCGACTGCGTTCAACCAGGTCGATGAGTCGCTACAGAATTCCATCGCCGAGTCCCGCCTGACCGCCCGTGAGAACCTCGACCAATCCCGTCGCGCTATCGCGGCACTGTCCCTCGCCACGGTTACGCTGACCGTCATCGCGGCAGTTCTGGTTGTTTTCGGCTTCCGACACCGGCTTCTGGAGTACCTATGATTGTTTCGTTCTCCCCGTCGCTCCACAGTCTCGCCGGTTGGCGGCGCAGGGCCGTCCTTGGTGCACTCGCCATCGCCGGGCTCACCGTCAGTGCCTGTGCGACCGATTCGCTTGCCGACGATCCCTACTCGCGCACAATCCTGGAGGCCACCGGTGACTTCCCCCTGCCACCGGGCGCGTTCTACGACAAAGCCTCCTCGAGGAAGCCTGCGGCAGAAGCCAACGCCCCAGATCTGTCCACGCTCGCCCCCGATGACCAAACACCGGAAGAGCGAATCCCGGAGATTTACCAGCGCGGCCGCATCATCGTTGGTGTTGACCAATCATTGAACCTGCTCAGCTTCCGCGACTTCAGCACCGGAGAGCTCTCGGGGTTTGAAGTATCCCTGGCACAAGAGATTGCCCGGGACATCTTTGACAATCCCGATGCTGTCGAGTTTCGGTTCGTCGACAGCAACGAACGCACTGCCGCACTCGAAGACGGCACTGTCGATGTCGTTTTGCGCACTATGACGGTCACCGATGCCCGGCGCGAAAGGGTGCTGTTCTCCACACCGTATCTGACAGCACGAGCTGGAGTTCTAGTCTCTTCGCCGGGTGGCGATGCTTCCCCCGAGGACGTCGAGGACGGTCGCATCTGTGTCTCCCGGGGATCCACTACCGAGGATTTGATTCGACGGCTCTCGCCGAACAATACGCTGCTGTTGGTCGGTAACTGGTCGGATTGCCTCATTTCACTTCAAAACAGCCAGGCAGAGATCGTCGTTGCCGATGACACCATCCTCGCTGGTATCAACGACCAAGATCCGGCTACCGCCATTGTCCAGCGGGGCTTGAACGAGGAAAGCTACGCGGCCGGTGTATCCAAGGGGAACCCAGGCCTAGTTCGCCAAATCAACGCGACCCTGGAGCGTATGGCCAGCGATGGCACCTGGCAGTCCCTCTACGACACTTGGTTCGGCCCCTTCCTGCCAAGCGGTACACAGCCATCGCCACAGTACAGCGACGACGAAGACATACTTGGAATCTCCCCCACACCGGAAGCTGCTCCAGAAGGCGAGGTGGATAACCGATGAGCGACGAAAACCAGTTCTCCGAACAAGCCCAGCAATCCGAGCAAGCCCAGCATCCCCAGTACACGCCGGAGCCCCAGGAGGATGCTCACGCAGAGGCAGAGGCAGCTGCCACTCAGGCCGTCGCCTTCGACCCATTCGCCGATGAAGACGACGAACAAGAGCCCGGCACTGCCGCTGTCGCCTTCGACCCTTTTGCGGACGATGATGACGATGACGAAGAGTTCGATATCGCCGAATTGTTGGGGCGCGGGAGCTCGTCGTCAAGCGCGACGAGCCAACCCGGCGCCCAGACACCAGATCCGTCGATGGCCTCGCACCGGAAAGCGTTGGAGGACTTCCGCCGGAGGCGATCGAATGCACACCGCGGACGCACTGTCGCCGACGGCATGGTACACCTGCCGTACATCACAACGCAGGATCCGCGCGATGCAGTAATGAGTGATGAGAAGATTCGAGCGACGAATAAGCCGGCGCCGAGCCTGAAAGCCGGCGATATCGTGGCGGATCAGTACGAGATTGTAGGCCCAATTGCCCACGGCGGGCTCGGCTGGATTTATCTGGCGATTGACCACAATGTCTCGGATCGCTGGGTCGTACTCAAGGGCATGATGGCAGCGAAAAACGAGAAGGATTTCGCCGTAGTCCAGGCGGAACGCGAGTTCCTCGCGGAAATCTCGCATCCGGGAATTGTGAAGATTATCAACTTCATCGATGAGACGGACGCCAACAGCGCCACTGGCTTCATTGTGATGGAGTACGTCGGCGGCCCGTCGTTACGCAAGCAGCGACGGAGCTACCCAGACGGCGTCATGCCCTGTGACCTAGCGATTGGCTACATCCTGGAGCTGCTCCCCGCGCTGGATTACCTGCACTCCCGCGGCGTTGTCTACAACGATTTGAAGCCGGACAACGTGCTGCTCAGCGAAGACCACGTCACGCTTATCGACGTTGGCGCGGTCACCGGCATCGGCGCCTACGGCCATATCTACGGCACGCCCGGTTTCCAGGCGCCGGAGATTGCCACGACGGGACCGACAATTGCCAGTGATATCTACACAGTCGGCCGCACGCTAGCCTCCCTGATTCTGAAGTTGCCGGCGACCAACGGCGTCTACGACCCGGGGCTACCCTCACCTGTCGAAGAGCCTCTATTCCGCCGTTTTTACTCGCTCTACCGCTTCCTACTACGCGCTTGCCACGAGAACCCGGAGGCTCGCTTCGGTTCTGCCGAAGAGATGAGTGTGCAGCTCATCGGCGTATTGCGCGAGATTCTGGCGGTGCGCGACGGCGTGCAATTCCCGCAGGCGGTGTCGAATTTCTCGCCGCAGCGTTCCACGTACGGCACCAAGCACCTGGTGTTCCGCACCGATCAGCTTGTCGACGGCATCACCCGCGGCGTGGAAATCACTCCGCAAGAAGTGACCTTCGCGCTGCCTGTACCACTGATTAACCCGACAGATCCGGGTGCGCGCATCTTGAGTGCCTCGTCATTTACGGAGCCCAACGAACTTATCGAGGCACTGACCAATGCTCTGTCCGAACCCGAGTATGGTTCTTCGGTGGAAATTCCACTGGGCATCGTGCGTGCAAAACTGGACCTCGGATTAATTGATGAGGCCCGCGACAGCCTCCGCGATGTCTCTGAACGCTTGCAGCGCGATTGGCGTTATCACTGGTACGAGGGCGTGACTTATTTACTTCTCGACCAATTCAACGATGCCCTCGCCTCGTTCCACCACGTGCTGACGATGCTGCCCGGCGAGCCCGCCCCGAAGTTGGCGCTGGCAGCGACTCTCGAGTTGATTCAACAGCGCTTGGGCATCGCCAACGCATCTCTCCTCGAGCCCGCTGTCGCCCGCGCCGCCGCGAACTTGAGCAGCGCGCTGGATAATGTCGCTGCCGATACGCCCGAAATCTTCTCCCCCGCCTGGGCCAGCGAGTCCCTGTCACCTCAGACGATTCGCTTCAACACCCTGCGTCTCTACGCCGTCGTGTGGGCGGCCAACCCGACGACGGTATCCTCCGCCTTCGGGCTAGCTCGTCAGCTGGCCTCTGAGCGCCAACACGAAATGGCTATCTCCCAGCTTGACCGCGTACCCGGTAACTCCCGTCACCATCGCATGGCACGTTTGACGACGATTCTGATGCTCACCTCCGGGATGCCCTCCGAGTTAACTGAATCGAGAATTCGCCGTGCTGCGCGTCGTCTGGTGGAGCTGCCGACGAATGAACCGCGCATGCCACAGCTGCGCATCGCCGTGATGGCGTCCGCGCTGAACTGGTTGCGCAGCTCGAACCTCGACCATGCAGCTAGCTCCAATGGTCTTTTCGATGCGCCCTTTACCGTGGCCGGCCTGCGTGAAGGATTGGAAAAAGACTTACGGATGCTGGCACGCTCTTCGCAGTTTCCGCGACACCGCTACAACTTGGTGGATATCGCAAATCTCATCCGGCCACGGACTTGGCGTTAGCTCTCTAACAGCTCCTTACCGAACCTGGTCAAACATGCTGTTGTGGGCGTGAGCGCCACCCCAGAATTGGTGAATAAAGAGAGAATTGCCTTTCGTGGTTTAAGATATCCTCTATGTTTGCCTCTTCGAAATCCTCTCTCCGCAGCGCTAAGCGCGTCATTATCAGCGCTGCAGCCCTCACCACCGCCTTTGGTATTGGGGCCGGCACTGCCGTTGCCCTGCCGGTTTCTCCAGACCTGCAGTCGCTTAGCCAAAGTGTTCGGGACCTCAAGCTGCCGGAGATCCCGACTCTGAATTCGGGCGACCTTGCCCCTGAGCTCTCTGAGGTACTGGATTCCTCTTCGGTGAAGCTGCCGGATTCGGTCGTCGCTCTGATTAATGAAAACTTCAAGTTCGCTGAAAACAACAAGCAGGTGGCGGACAAGGTCAAAACTCAGCTGCTGAACGCCATCGACAGCCTGCCATTGTCAGCCGCACAGAAGGCCGAAGCCACCCGCGTCGTCAACGAGATTTTCGGTTTGCTGGGGGGCCAGGACGAGCCGTCGCAGCCTGAGCCGGCGCCTGCCCCTGCTCCACAGCCAGAGCAGAAGCCACGCCCTGAACCACGCCCAGAGCCAAACAACCCGTGCCCGCCGAGCGCCCGCGCATGCGTTGACCTGGCTAACCAGAAAACCTGGCTGCAGGAAAATGGCAACATCACCTACGGTCCGGTGCCAATGTCCTCCGGTATGCCGGGTTACGAAACCACCCGTGGCCACCTGAGCGTTACCCGCAAGGTCCGCGACGAGTGGTCCCGTCCTTACAACGGTCCGATGCCGTTCTCGGTGTACTTCACCAACGACGGCGAAGCTTTCCACGAGGGCTCTGTTAATCAGATGTCCCACGGCTGCATCCACCTGAACCACGATGATGCTGTGAAGTACTTCGATACCCTGCAGGTCGGCGACGGCGTCTACATCTGGTAGTTAGCTGCGCTGATGCGTTGAAACGATGACCGGGTGACTGAGCCTGTTGAGGCATAGGCGCAGTTTCCCCGGCGGTGAAAATGAGCTCGCCCCACTAGGTTCTTCCAGTTTGGAAGGCAGTGGGAGCGAGCTCATTTTTGTTGGGTCACAGCTGCGGATTCAACAGATGGGGCATCTAGAAGCCGTCGATTACGGAGGGTTACAGGAGCCCCTGCCTACTCGTCAGGGCTCCTGTCCAAAAACCTACTCCACGAAGCTCATTGCGTAGCGGGCAATGGCCAGTTCCTCGTTGGTCGGCACCACGAAGACCTTGACCTTCGAGTCCTCCGCCGAAATCAGACGCGGGCCGTCATTCGGCTGGGAGTTGAGCTCGTCATCAATTTTGATACCAAAGTTCTCAAGCTCAGCCATAGAATCACGGCGAATACCGACGTGGTTCTCACCGACACCTGCGGTGAAGGTGATGGCATCGAGGCGGCCGAGAATCAGCATGTACGAGCCGATGTAGCGGCGCAGCTGGTGAACATACATCTGGTATGCAGCCCAAGCATCCGGGTCGTGGTCATCCATGCGCTCCTGCAGGACTCGGAAGTCATTGACACCAGAGACGCCCTTCAAACCGGACTGGCGGTTGCACAGATTGTCGATCTCATCGATGCTCATGCCGTTGCGGTAGAGGTGGAAGATGACGCCCGGGTCAATGTCACCGGTACGAGTGCCCATCATCAGACCAGCCAGCGGAGTCAGCCCCATCGAGGTATCCACCGCCTGGCCACCTCGGATAGCCGCACACGACGCACCGTTACCCAGGTGCAGCGTAATCTGGTTGATTTCCTCTGCCGGCTTATTCAGAAGGTCCGGCACCTGCTTGGAAACAAACTCATGCGAGGTGCCGTGGAAGCCGTAACGACGGATATCAAACTTCGATGCGACCTCTGCATTTAGCGGGTACAGAGCAGCAGCTGGCGGCATGGTGTGGAAGAAACCAGTGTCGAAGACGGCGACGTGCGGCACGTCGGGAAGCAGCTTGCGAGACTCTTCGATACCTACGATATTGGCCGGGTTGTGCAGCGGCGCCAGCGGAATAAGGTCGCGGATCATGCCCACGATCTCGTCGGTAATCAGCTCCGGTCCAGAGAACAGGCGACCACCGTGAACGACGCGGTGACCGACGGCCGCAATATCCACCGACTCCGGACCAACACCGTGCTCATCCATCAGCTCGAACGCGCGGTCAAGACCACTGGCGTGGTCAGCGATAGGCTCGGTGATTTCAATCTTCTGTCCGGAGAACTTCAGATTAATAATGCCGTCTTCTTCACCAATGCGCTCCACCAGACCGGAGACATACGGCGGCTGCGTGGAGTCCTTCTCCGGGTCTACCAGCTGAAACTTGATAGAGGAGGAACCGGAGTTCAAAACAAGTACGTGACGGGACATAATAATTAGTTTCCTCCAGCCTGAATAGCGGTAATTGCAACCGTGTTGATGATGTCCGGCACCGTGGCGCCACGGGAAAGGTCGTTGACCGGCTTGTTCAAGCCCTGCAGAATCGGGCCGATTGCCAATGCACCACCACAGCGCTGGGCAATCTTGTAACCGATGTTACCGGCGTCCAGATCCGGGAACACGAAAACAGTTGCCTTACCCGCAACGGAGGAATCCGGCATCTTCTTCGCAGCCACAGACGGGTCAATAGCAGCATCGAACTGCAGCGGACCATCGACAGCGAGCTCCGGAGCCAGCTCCTTGGCCTTGGCCAGGCCCGCCTTCACACGGTCCACATCCTCACCTGTGCCGGATACTCCAGTGGAGTAGCTCAGCATGGCGACGCGGGCATCGATGCCGAAGGAAGCTGCAGTCTCGGCGGATACCACCGCGATTTCACCCAGCTGTTCCGGAGCCGGCTTCGGCAGCACCGCACAGTCCGCAAAACCCCACAGCGAGTTGTCCATAACCATGAGGAACAGTGATGACACCGTGGAAGCCGACGGCTTGGTCTTAATGATTTGCAAGGACGGACGAATGGTGTGCGCAGTTGTGTGGGCTGCACCGGACACCATGCCGTCGACAAGCCCGTTGTGAATCATCATCGTCGCGAAGTAGGAGATGTCCTGCATCGTCTCACGGGCCTGCTCCAGCGTGACCCCCTTGGCCTTGCGCATCTCTGCGAACTGTTCCGCGAACTGCTCAACATATTCGGAGGTCTGCGGGTTCCAGAGATGGGCGGCGTCGATGTCAAAACCCAGTTCGGCGGCGCGTGCCTTCATCGCATCCGGGTCGCCGAGGATAGTGAGCTCACAGATGTCCTCGCGCAGGAGGTAATCAGCGGCCTCAAGAATGCGGTCATCGTCCCCCTCTGGCAGCACAATGTGACGCTTATCAGCCTTGGCGCGCTGCAACAGCCACCACTGGAAACGCTGTGGAGTCATCACTGCGGTGACCTCGCGGCTTACGACCTTGCGCAGCCCCTCAGCATCGTCAACGGCAACAACGGGAACGTCGAGCTCGAGAGTCTTAGCAGCCTCAGCTGCCTCCTCCCCTGTAAGGACAACTGCGAGTACCTCGCTGTGACGCTGAGCTGCACTGCTGAGAGCCAAACGAACGCGAGCCTTTGCGGCCTCTGTGTGGCAGCCCTCGCCACCAGCGACAACGATGACACCGGCGCCGGCGACGGTGGCAATGCGGAAGTCAAAATCGAGGTTGCCGGAGCCGGTCAGAACAGCCGCCCCCTCGTTAGCAGCGCGATCAGCCTCAACAGCACTGACGATGGTGTCAAGCGCGGATTCCGGATCCACAACAACCTGATCCACGGTGGCGCCGTGCGCCCCACCGACAGTGTGGAGGCAACGTGCCCCACCCAGTGCCTCAGACAATGCCGTAATGACATCTTGCAGATTGTCTGCGCGGTCCACTGAAGTAATCAGGACTGCGGAGTTGTTGGTGGACGCTTGGGCGTTCTTATCGCTCACCGACGTTCCTTTCTCGCACTGCGCTTAATCGTTGACTTATTTAAACGTTGACTTGGCTCGAGCCGTTGGACTGCCGGAGGCTCAAGACCATGCTGAGCTTCTAATCCTGCTGAATCTAATCCCGCTGAGTCCCAAATCATTATTTTCATCTTATTGTGAGTCACCTTACATCTCACGGCGGACTCAAACCTCTTTGGTTACCCCTGGTAGCCACACTTTTCCCCACAGATTCCAACAATTTTCCCGCATAATCGCGGCTTTTATGCGGTTTTTCTAGTGAACTAGCCCAAATTCCCACATTAGACGTGACTAAGGTCACATTTAGTTTTGTATGCCTTCAAAAGCATCTCACCGATGATGTGATGCTCACCTCTCGATTTTTCGTAAGTTATCGCTACGATTGGGGGCGCTACCATTGGGAATGTCGAATAAACCGATAGCTCACCAATAACTCCTTTCCCCACGAGGTCACCGCTGGCAGCTACTTATGCCGCGGCCTCGTGACCGTCGTAAAGCATTAGAGAAAGAAGGACACACTTCATGAATCGCCCGCTCCGCGTTGCCGTAATTGGCTCTGGCCCGGCCGGTGTTTATGCTTCCGATGCACTGATGAAATCCAGTACTGACGTGGAAGTCGATCTGTTTGAAAAGATGCCGGCTCCATTCGGTCTAATCCGCTACGGCGTCGCCCCCGACCACCCACGCATCAAGGGCATCATCATGGCCTTGCACCGCGTGATGGAAAAGCCGGAGCTGCGCCTATTTTCCAACGTTGAGTTCGGCAAGGACATCACACTCGACGAATTAAAGGAGCATTACGACGCCGTCATCTTCGCCACCGGTGCCGTCGGCGACCGCGCACTGCCAACGCCGGGAGCGGACCTGCCGGAGCACTTCGGCGCAGGCGAATTCGTGGGCTTCTATGACGGCAATCCACTCTTTGAGCGCACCTGGGACCTTTCGGCGGAGTCCGTGGCCGTCGTCGGTGTCGGCAACGTCGCGCTGGATGTCTCCCGAATCCTGGCGAAGACCGGTGAGGAACTGCACGTCACAGAGATTCCGGACAATGTCTACGAGGTTCTGAAGACAAATAAGGCCAAGGAAGTCCACGTCTTCGGCCGCCGCGGCCCGGCACAGGCAAAGTTCACTCCGCTGGAGCTCAAGGAACTCGACTACTCACCGAACGTCGAGGTCGTTGTCGATCCGCGCGATATTGATTACGACTCCGCATCCGAGATTATGCGTCGCAACTCCAAGATCACTGACCAGGTCTGCACCATCCTGGAGAACTACGCCATCCGTGAGCCGAAGAACGCACCGCACAAGCTCTACATTCACTTCTTCGAGTCGCCAGTGGAAATCCTCAGCGAGGAGGGTACCGACGGCGAGCAGCATGTGACAGGCTTGCGCACTCAGCGCATGGAATACGACGGTGCTGGCGGGCTGCGGCCGACCGGCGAGACCACCGACTGGAAGGTCGGCGCTGTCTACTCCGCCGTGGGCTACCGCTCTGATGCGCTGCCGGGTATCCCGTTCGACAACGTGAAGAATGTCATTTCCAACGTCGGTGGTCGAGTCATCGAATCCGACAACACCGAGGATGAAGCAGCTGAGGCCATCACTGGCCTCTACACCACCGGTTGGGTTCGCCGCGGACCGGTCGGCCTGATTGGTAATACCAAGGGCGATGCCAACGAGGCCGTGGCCAATCTCCTGGCCGATGCCGCTGAGGGCAAGAAATTCAACCCGTCGAAGCCGGAGTTGTCCGCTGTCAACGAGCTGCTGGAGTCCAAAGGCATCGACTACCTGGACTGGGAAGGTTGGCACAAGCTCGATGCTGCCGAACGCACCGCCGGCGAGGCCGAGGGCCGCGAACGCAAGAAGTACGTCGAGTGGGATGAGATGGTCACCCACTCCAAGGGCGAGTAACGGCGAGTAACTAGGACGGATAAAAAGCGTCGGCTACGCCACTACCTTCACGTCCGTGTACGCGGCGCGCGAGTCCCAGCGGCAGCACACAATCGGCGCCAACAGCTCGACCAATGGCTCACCAAAAGCCACCTGACCAGCACCGTCGGCAGCGCCCGCATCGATGACTCGATCCCACAGTAGGCCCGGCGCGGTAAACAGCGGCACCACTACGAGTCCGCGTCCGCGCTTGGCCGCGCGCTCCTGCGCCGCGGCCACAGCATCGGCTCCCTTGATTTTCTCAGGACCGACCACGAATGCCGCGCTCACATGTCCCGGCAGCATCCCGCCAAGATTTGCCGCAAACTGGTGCACCGCCGCATTGGCATCCTCATCAGAGGAGCCGACCCCCATCACCAGCGCATCGACCGGCCAGGAAAAAGATGCATTCTCCGCCGCTTCGATGATTCGCTTTACGACGGCGCGCTTCGTGCCGTCGCCAAGCCCGAGTCCTTCAGCCACTGTGATGTCAACACCATGCCGATCGCAGAGTCGAACCTGTTCGGGAACGTCGACTCGCGAGTGGAACGCATCGGTGAACAGGAGCGGTACGGCCAGTGCCTGAGTCTCGCCGGCAGCGGCGAGCTCGGCACAGACGGTATCCAGTGAGGGCTTGTCGAGGTCCAACCAGGCGAGGCGAATCTGAGAGGGCGCATCCAGGCGGGTGAGCGGCATCTTCTCGCGCACGAGCGCGACCACGTCTTCGAGCACCGGTTTGGTCTCTGAGTGCCGAGAACCGTGCGCAAGCAGAATCAGTGCGGTCATCGATGGTCTCCTCAGGCTCGCTAGCTGTGCTTTCTGGTTTCTCTACCTGGCAGCTCTACTGGGCAGCACCACGCACGAGGCCTGCGGTGAGGGTGTCACCGGTGCCCGGCTCGATGAGCAGGAATGCACCGACACGGCCACCGACGCGGTAGGCATCGACCGGCAGCGGCTGTGCGACCTCGACGGTGATCTCCGCGACGTCGTTGACTGCAAGCTGATCAGCCACACCGGTGGGCTCACCGGTTTCGATATCGATGAGCGCATCGACGGAAGCGATACGACCACGCACCAGTGCGGCACCATAGCGCACCTCTACGACGCGACCGACTGCCAACGGCTTGTCTGCAAGGTGGACGGCCACGGCGGAGAAACGGCGCACGTCTTCCGGGCGCGTGCCACTGATGAGGTCGCCACGGGCGAGGTCGAACTCGGCATCCAGGCTGATGGCCACCGACTGGCCGGCCACGGCCTCAGTGACATCCTCAGCTGCCACGGTGATCTTCGTGACCGTAGCCTGACGGTTGGCGTCTACGGAGACAACATCGCCCACACGCACGCTACCTGCGGCGATACGGCCGGCGTAACCACGGTATTCAGTGGCGTGATCGCGAATGACATAGTCGATGGGCAGGCGCAGGTCAGCCTCGGCATCGGTTTCCAGGTCGGCACCGATGTTGAGGTTTTCCAGCAGCTCCAGCACGGTCGGCCCCTCGTACCACGGAGTGTGCTCAGAAGAATCGACAATGTTGTCGCCGACCAGAGCCGACACTGGAACAACGAAGGTGTTCTGCAGACCCAGGCGCTCTGCTAGTGCTGCCACATCCGACTCAATGGCGCGGAAGGCCTCTTCGCTGTAGTCCAGTAGGTCAATCTTGTTGACTGCGAAAATCACGTGGCGAACGCCCAGCAGACCGGCCACCGTTGCGTGACGCTTGGTCTGCGTCACGACGCCGTTGCGCGCGTCGATAAGCAAAACGACGGCCTCGGCGGTGGACATACCGGTGACGGTGTTTCGGGTGTACTGCTCGTGACCTGGGCAGTCGGCGAGGATGAAGGAGCGGACGTCGGTGGCGAAGTAGCGGTAGGCGACATCGATGGTGATGCCCTGCTCACGCTCGGCCCGCAGACCGTCGACCAGCAGCGACAGGTCCGGGTTTTCCTGACCGCGCGCCTGTGAGGAGGCGACGACGGCCTCGTACTGGTCAGCGAGGATATTCTTCGTGTCGTGCAGCAGGCGACCGACGAAGGTGGACTTACCGTCGTCCACGGAGCCAGCGGTGCACAGGCGAAGAGTGCGACGAGCGCGAGTGGCGCGGTCAGCGGTAATCAGGGTAGCTGGGGAATTTGGCTGGCTCATCAGAAGTAACCTTCCTTCTTGCGGTCTTCCATGGAGGATTCGGACAACTTGTCATCTGCGCGGGTAGCGCCGCGCTCGGTGAGCTTGGATGTGCGAAGTTCCTCCATGACCTCCGCAATAGTGGTGGCAGTCGATTCGACAGCGCCGGTGCAGCTCATGTCACCGACAGTGCGGTAGCGGACAGTGCGAACCTCGAGGGTCTCGCCGTCGCGGGGTCCACCCCACTCGCCCGGTGCCAGCCACATACCGCCGCGGTTGAACACCTCACGCTCATGGGAGAAGTAGATGGGCGGCAGTTCGATGTCACGGGCTTCGATGTAGGCCCAGACGTCGGCCTCGGTCCAGTTCGAGATTGGGAAAACGCGGACGTTCTCTCCGGCGGCGTGGCGACCGTTGTAGAGGCCCCACAGCTCAGGGCGCTGACGGCGTGGATCCCAACCGCCGAAGGAGTCGCGAACGGAGAACACGCGCTCCTTTGCGCGGGCCTTCTCCTCATCGCGGCGGGCGCCACCGAGAACGGCATCGTAACCGCGGTTGGCAATGGTCTCCACCAGCGGTACGGTCTGCAAGGGGTTGCGGGTGCCGTCGGCACGCTCGGTGAGCACGCCGCTGTCGATCCAGTCTTGGACCTTGGCTACGTGCAGCTTGATGCCCGGCTGAGCGGCAATCTTGTCGCGGAATTCAATAACTTCGGGGAAGTTGTGGCCGGTGTCGACGTGGAGCAGCTCCAGCGGGATACCCGCCGGTGCGAAAGCGCGCTTGGCCAGCTCGAGCACGACGACGGAATCCTTTCCGCCGGAGAAAAGTAGTGCCGGACGCTCGAACTGACCGGCGGTCTGGCGAATAATGTCGATGGCCTCGGCTTCCAGCTCGGCAAGCCGCGGGTCGAGGCGGTTTTGTACGGAAACGGTGGTTGAGCTAGTCATGGGGGTTCTTTCTGTTGGGGCTGTGTTGGCTGTTGTAACTGCGCTGTTTTAGCTGATATCGGTTATCGGCGGGCGGCTAGTGGCTGGCGGCAAGTAGCTGTCTGCTAGCCGCTCGAACTAGAGGTGCAATCCGCACTCAGTCTTCTCGGAGCCCGCCCAGCGACCCGAGCGCGGATCCGCGCCCTCTGCCACTCGCGCGGTGCATGTCGCGCAGCCAATCGACGGGAACCCCTGTTGCGTCAGCGGATGCACAATGAGGTCGTTGTCCTCGATGTACTGGGCAACATCCTCATCTGTCCAGGTGGCCAACGGGTTGAGCTTGATGCGACCAGTCTTGTCGATCTCCAGTACCGGCGTGTGTGCGCGGGTCGGCGCGTCGACGCGCTTCAGACCTGTGACCCAGCCCTCGTAGGGGCGCTTCACGGCAGACAGCGGCTCGACCTTCCGCAATGCGCAGCAACGCGTCGGGTCGGTCTTGTACAGATCAACGCCCTCTTCGGCGTCCTGCTCGGCGCGGGTGCGCTTCGGCTCAATCGACAGCAGTCGGTTGTCGTAACGCTGTGCGACCTGCTCTGCCACGTCGAGGGTCTCCGGGAAGTGGTAACCGGTATCCAGGAAAATCAGATCTGCCTCCGGCGCGTGCCGAGCAGCCAGTTCCGCCAACACTGTGTCCTGCATCGACAGGGTCACAGCCAGTGGCGTGTGCAGGTGCTCCGCACCCCATTCCAATACTTCCCCAGCAGTGGCGGTCTCCAGCTTGGAGCCCCACTCCAGTGCGAGCTCAATCAGACGGCGAGCAGTTTCCGGGTTGTCCAGCGCGTCTTCACGCGCGAGCGCCTCCTGAGTCTTAATGACCTCAGCGGTTTTCAGTCCCGTGCTCATGACGCCACCTTTCTATCGATATGTCCGTGCAGTTTCACTGTGAATACCCGGCAGCATTCGCGGCATTGCCAGGCGTAATCGGTTTCCAGGTCGGGCCACAGATCATCACCGCCGCAGTAAGGGCAATGCATCACCGCACCCCGGTTCGGATTGGGGTGTGCGCTTCGGCCACCGATTCCCAGTCGCGCTGGCGTCTCGTCTTTTTCGCTTGACGACGGCCCCTGCGACCGAACCCCATTGGGAGATTCACTCACTTCAGGTCCTCCTCATCAGCGCGGACAATCCACTCGCGGAACTGTTCACCCTCGTGGCGCTGTTCCTTGAAGTGATTGACGACGCGCTCGATGTAGTCACCCAGTTCTGCCGAGGTGACCTTGTGTCCGCGAACCTTGCGGCCGAAGTTGGCATCGAGCCCCAGCGAACCACCGAGGTGAACCTGGAAACCCTCGACACGGTTGCCCTCGTCGTCGGTGACAATCTGCCCCTTGAGTCCGATGTCGGCAATCTGCGTGCGGGCGCAGGCATTCGGGCAGCCATTGAGCGCAATGGTGATTGGGACGTCGAGGTCACCGAGGCGTTCCTCCAAGTCGCCCACCAAATCAATTGCGCGCTGGCGCGTGGTGACAAGTGCGAGCTTGCAGAACTCTAGGCCGGTGCAGGCCAGGATGCCCCGTCGGAAAGCTGAGGGCTTGGCAGACAGGCCAATTTCGTCGAGTTCTGCGAGCAGGGAGTCGACCTGGTCGTCGGCGACGTCGAGGAGAATGAGCTCCTTCATCACGGTGGTGCGGACGCGGGAAACACCGTGGCGCTCGGCGATGTCGGCGAGTTTGACCAGGTCAGAGCCCGGAACACGGCCAACAGCGGGCTTAACACCGACGTAGTTGAGACCGTCGGCCTGCTTGTGCACGCCGATGTGGTCACGGTCGCCCTCGAAAGGTTCGGGTGCGGGGCCGTCGATAAGCTTGCGGTTGAGGTAGTCGTCTTCGAGTACCTGGCGGAACTTCTCCGCGCCCCATTCGGCAACGAGGAACTTCAGACGCGCACGATTGCGCAGGCGACGGTAGCCGTAGTCCCGGAAGATGCGGCACACGCCCGCCCATACCTCGGGAACCTCGTCCTCTGGGATCCAGGCGCCGAGACGCTGGGCGAGCATCGGGTTGGTGGAGAGACCACCACCGACCCAAACGTCGAAACCGGGGCCGTGCTCTGGATGATTGACACCGACGAAGGCAACGTCCTGGACCTCGTGGGTGACATCGAGACGCGGGGAACCGGAAACTGCCGACTTAAACTTACGCGGTAGGTTGGAGAACTCGTCGCCGGAGAGGTACTCCTCCTTGATGCGGCGGATGGCGTTGGTGCCGTCGACAATTTCATCGGCCGCAACACCGGCAACCGGGCTGCCTAGAATAACGCGGGGAACGTCGCCGCAGCCAAAGTTGGTGTCGAGACCAACTCGCTCAAGGCGCTCCCAGATCTCCGGCATATCTTCGACGCGAATCCAGTGCAGCTGGACGTTCTGGCGGTCGGAGAAGTCCGCAGTGTCGCGGGCGAAGTCGCGGGAAATCTCGCCGATGGTGCGAATGCCCTCGGTGGTGGTCTGGCCACCGTCGAGGCGGACGCGGAGCATAAAGTACTTGTCCTGCAGCTCGGCGTTGGTCTTCACGCCGGTGTGCTCACCGCTAAGCCCCTGCTTGCGCTGGGTGTAGAGGCCAATCCACTTAAAGCGAGGCGCTAGGTCCTCCGCGGGGATGGAGTCAAACCCCTGCTTGGAGTAGATGTCGATAACACGCTGCTTAACGGCGATGCCAGCATCTTCTTTCTTAATGCGCTCGTCGTCGTTAAGTGGCTCGCGGCCGTCGATAAGCCACTGCCCCTGTGGCTTCGGTGCGCGCTTCTTACGTCGGGTAGCCGCTGCGGACGCTGGACGCTCGGCGGTTTTCGTAGGAGAGCTCATGGGGAATCTACCGAATCACTTTCGTTTTGTTCTCGTTGACCGAATCAGTTTCTAATCTTTATAGACCGTTTGGTCTACGTTGTATTGCAGGCAACATTAGACCGACCAGTCTGGATAGTGCAAGCCGGGACACGCTCGGACACCTAGCGAACCCCTGCTTCGCCCACGCGGACACCGTTTTTCGTACCCACTTTGACACCTTCAGAAGCATCCTCGGCCCCGGCATCAACCGAAGCGGGTGATGGAGATCCAGAACTAGACACATCAGCCGAGGGAGACTGAGAAGTCGGCTCAAGTTGGACCCGCTGACGCAGCCCCGGAAGAGTGTCGTGCGAACGCGCCCACAGCACCAGCACAACGACAACAAAAGCCCACACGAGCAGCACTGTCGTCAGTACGCCCCCAGAAACCAGCGACGAAAACAGAGTGCGAATATTCAGCCCCACCAACACGCCGCCGATCGCAATCCCAAGTAGCCGCGGATTAATGCGCCCCACCAGGTACGCAGCCAAGGGTGCCGCAATCACACCACCGCACAACAAACCAATTACCGGTGCGGCATGCTGGGTAAATTCCTCCCGCAGCTTGGGCAAAAAGCCCAGTACAGCCGCCGAGGCAACGAGAAATTCCGCCGCAGAGACAGTACCGATAATCTTGCGCGGCTGGTCAGCCTCAGCGCCGAGCAAAGTTGAGGTGGTAACAGGCCCCCAACCACCGCCTCCAGTGGAATCAAGCAGGCCACCAAAGAGCCCCAGCGGAGCGAGCTTCTTCGCCCCCCAGGCCTTCTTCTTGCGCTTAACACTGGCCAAAAAGGCGAAGCGGATAATCACCCACAGACCGAGGAAAAGCAAGATTGTCGAGGTCACAGGCGTCGCGGCATCACCGTCGAGATTCGCCAAAAAGGTCGCACCAATAAAGGCACCGATAGCACCCGGCACACCAAGACTCAGCGCGCGTCGCCAGTCGACATTGCCGAATCGCCAGTGTGAAATACCGGAGGCCAGTGTCGTACCCACCTCTGCTACGTGAACCACCGCCGACGCAGTGGCAGCACTACTACCAGCGACAATAAACAGCGAAGTAGCGGTGACACCGAAAGCCATCCCCAGAGTGCCGTCGACTAATTGCGCGCCAAGGCCGATTAGCACGAAGACTATGAGTTTTTCCATGACAAGCCCTTCCCCGCTTACCCAACCAGAGCCTGCCGTTGCCACGACGTCCGCACGACAAGCTCTTTTAGACCTCGTTCAGCAGAAGCGATGCGCAGCAAAACCCTCTCAAGCCAAAGCAGTGATTCTTGCGGTGTATTGTGTTTGCTTTTTGTAGACCAGTTTGTCTATATTCTGTTTCAGCAAGCATAGACCGGTTGGTCTACGATAAGCAATCGCGACAAAGAAAACGTAGAAAAAGGATTCCACCCAATGACCAACGACCAGACTGCAGCCCAGAACACGGCCGCTTCCTCACTGCCCGATCTCGCCAACTCCACCACGCCACTGCGTGTAGCCGTGGTTGGCTCGGGCCCGGCCGGCATCTACGCCTCCGACGCGCTGATGAAGTCCGGCCGCGATGTCGCCATCGACCTCTACGAGCGCCTTCCAGTGCCGTTCGGCCTCATCCGCTACGGTGTTGCGCCAGACCACCCGCGAATCAAGGGCATCATTAAGTCCCTCCACCGAGTGCTGGACAAGCCGCAGGTTCGACTGCTGGGCAACGTGGACGTCGGCAAGCAGGTCAGCGTTGATGAACTGCGCCAGTTCTACGACGCCATCATCTTCGCCACTGGCGCGACCGGCGACCGCGATCTGAACATCCCGGGCTCGGACCTGCCGGAGCACTACGGCGCCGGTGAGTTCGTAGGTTTCTACGACTCCCACCCGGAGTTCGCCCGCGATTGGGAGCTCTCCGCTGAGTCGGTCGCTGTGGTCGGCGTCGGTAACGTGGGTCTCGACGTCGCCCGTATTCTCGCCAAGACTGCCGATGAGCTGCACGTCACCGAAATCGCCGACAACGTCTACGACGGCCTGGCAAAGAATGCCGCCCGCGAAGTCCATGTCTTTGGCCGTCGCGGTCCGGCTCAGGCAAAGTTCACTCCACTGGAGCTGAAGGAACTGGACCACTCTGACACCATTGAGGTTGTCGTGAATCCGGAGGACATCCAGTACGATGCCGCCTCCGAAACGTCCCGTCGCGAGTCCAAGATCACCGATCAGGTCTGTACGATTCTGGAGAACTACGCCATCCGCGAGCCCAAGGGCGCCCCGCACAAGCTCTTCATCCACTTCTTCGAGTCCCCGGTCGAAATCATCGGCGAGACCGGTGAAGATGGAGTACAGCACGTCAGCGCTATCCGCACCGAACGCACCGAACTCGACGGCGAGGGTGGCGTCCGCGGCACCGGCAAGTTCACCGAATGGCCGGTCGGTGCGGTCTACCGCGCAGTCGGCTACCGCTCCGACGCAGTCACCGGCGTACCGTTCGACACCGGCACGCACACCATCCCAGATGCCGGCGGCCGCGTGCTTGACGACGTCGACGGCAACCACATCCAGGGCCTGTACACCACCGGCTGGATTCGCCGTGGCCCGGTCGGCCTAATCGGTAACACCAAGGGCGACGCCAATGAAACTGTCGGCAACCTCATCGCCGACTGGGAGGCAGGTCGCCTGGCCGCACCTGCAAAGCCCACGCATAACGACGTCGACGAGTTCCTGGCCGACAAGGGCCTCCAGGTCACCACCTGGGAGGGCTGGCACGCACTCGACTCCGCCGAGCGTACCGCGGGCGAAGCCGAAGGCCGCGAGCGCAAGAAGCTGGTCGAGTGGGCTGACATGGTTGCGGCCTCCACGGTCGTCGCAAAGCAGCCAGATGCCGATGACGTGGCCGAAGCTGTGCACGAAGCTGTTGTGGAGACCGTCGCGAGCTAGCGCATCGGGTCTAACCGGACAGTTGATTATGCACGTCAGTCGATTTTCGGATTAGAGTTAATACATGGCTTATCATGCAGACTCATCCAACCTGGACGTCAAGGAAGTTCTGACCTGGGAAGGCTTCGGCGTCGCCTCCCGTGAACTGGCACAGCAGATTGTCGACTCGGACTTCGACCCGGAGATTATTATCGCCGTGGCCCGCGGTGGCCTGCTGCCAGCAGGCGCACTCAGCTACACCATGGGCGTCAAGCTCTCTGACGCCATCAACGTCGAGTTCTACACCGACGTGGCGGAGACCCTGCCGGATCCGGTTCTGCTGGAGCCGCTGCTGGACATCGAATCGATTTCCAACCGCCGCCTGCTGGTCGTCGACGATGTGGCTGACTCCGGTCGCACGCTGCATCTGGTGCTCGACCTACTCAAGAAGCACGGCGCTGAAGTCCGTTCCGCTGTGCTCTACGGCAAGTCCCGCTCGGAGATTGCACCGGACTACGTCTGGAAGCACACCGATGACTGGATCGTCTTCCCCTGGTCGGCCGAGCCACCGGTACAGAAGTCCAAGTAGATCAAGTAGCTTACGCACCACAGCGGGCACAAAAAAGTGCGCTGCAGCGTTCCTTTCCCAAGCAACACCAGCAGCGCACACTAGGTCGTCGAACTACCCCAGTTCGACGACCTTAATCTTTGATGCCGCCTCCGATGCACGCTCACGAGCAGCGTCGACAGAATCTGCGGTCGAAACAGCAACACCCATGCGGCGACGCGGACCGGCAAACGGCTTACCAAAGATACGAATGTCTGTCTCCGGAATAGCCATGGCCTCAGCTAGGCCGGTGTAGCCCGGCTGCTCGATGTCAGCACCGCCGTAGACTACAGCGGAAGCTCCCGGGGACACCAGCGTGACGTCGATAGGCAGCCCCAGCACTGCGCGCGCGTGCAGCTCGAACTCGGAGAAACGCTGCGTACCCATGGTGACCATGCCGGTGTCATGCGGGCGCGGGCTGACCTCGGAGAACCACACTTCATCGCCGCGGACAAACAGCTCGACGCCGAAGATACCGCGACCGCCCAGCGCGTTGGTGATGCGCGCGGCGACAGAGCGCGCATTGTCCAGGGCGTTTTCGCTCATGGCTGCCGGCTGCCAGGACTCAACGTAGTCACCATCCTGCTGACGGTGGCCGATGGGCTCACAGAACCACGTTGCCCCCTCGCCAGTCTCCGGATCAACGGAGCGCACGGTCAGCAGCGTGATCTCATAGTCGAAATCAACGAAGCCCTCCACGATGACGCGACCGGACTCAACGCGACCGCCACTCATGGCGTAATCCCACGCGGCCTGGACATCCTCCGGCGAACGCAGCGTGGACTGTCCCTTGCCCGAGGAACTCATGACCGGCTTGACCACGCATGGGAAGCCAATCTCATCAACAGCTGCGGTGAACTCATCAAAGCTGGAGGCGAAGTGATAGCGGGAAGTCGGCAGTCCCACCTCTTCCGCAGCCAGGCGGCGAATACCTTCTCGGTTCATGGTCAGCTGAGTCGCCCGTGCGGTCGGAATAACGGTGACGTCCAGCGTCTCATCTTCCTCGACCTCTGCCAGCACCTCGGTTGCCAGAGCCTCAATCTCAGGGACGATGAAGTGTGGCTTGACCTGGAGAATCAGGTCCCGCAGTGCGCTAGGGTCCGACATATTCAACACGTAGGCGTGGTGAGCTACCTGGTGTGCCGGTGCATGCTCGTAGCGATCGGCAGCGTGCACCTCAACGCCAAGACGCTGGAAAGCAATGGTCACCTCCTTGCCGAGCTCGCCAGAGCCGAGCAGCAGAACTCGCGTTGCTCCCGGCTGGTACGGGGTTCCGGTGGCTTCAGGGGTGAACATCGAGATAAATTCGCTTTCGTCTACGGCACATACGCTGCGCAACCAGCAGCTGTTAAATTGATTGCCTCCAGCATACGACAGCGAGCTGATTCACCGCGGCGGGCACGGGCGGGAACCTAGCGCGGGAACACCCGCTGGAACTCAGCCAGCGCCACCTCACGGTCAGCGGCCAGGACAACATTCGCCACCGCTCCGGCTGAATCCTCCACCACCTGGCCGCGGCGTGCTGGCTCAGCTGCAAAGGTTCGCTTATCGACGCCCACGAGACGCATCTTCTCCACTTCCCCTGTCACCGCACCGACGGCCACCATCGCAGCGAAGAGGTCATGAACCTGCGCCTTGTAACCGACTCCAACTCCCTGGTGGAACTCAAAGTAGAACTTCAGCGAGCGGCGCAGAACACGCAGCAGCTCCGAGTTCATACCGGCATCTCGCCAGGATTCAATCTCAGTATCACTAATGGTGATGGTCTCGGTGACATTGAGCGGAACCAGCGTCGGCACCGGCGCGCCTGCGGCGGTGGCGATGCTGCGCACGGCATCCTCCGGGCGCTCGACGGCCACAGCACCTGCGGTGCCGAACACCTCGGTGACCGCGGTGGGGTCGACCCAGAAGTTCCATTCCGCAAACTCGGTGACGTTACCGTGGTAGTCCACAGCACCGCCCATAATGGTCAGGCCGTCGAGCTCCCGCATGAGTTCTGGGTATTTCTTCAAAGCGGCCACGTAGGTGGTCATAGGGCCAGTGACCAGCAGGTGCACCTTCTCCCCCGTCGACCGTGCCTGCTCGATGACTCGTCGCCACAGCGCCAGCGGATCCGCCGCCCCTCCGCGCCCCGGCTCGTAGATGACGGCCGGTGGTGCCAGGTTGTAGCCCAGCCCGTACGGGCCATGAGTCTCAGGCGTGGTGGTCAGTTCACGGTCAGCGGGCCCCTCGAAACCGCTGACAACCGGAACCTCCGGACAACCGCAGAGATTCAACATGTACTTGGTGTTGCGAGCGGACCATGCCGCAGTGGTGTTACCACCTGCGCAGGTCACACCCACCAGCTCGATCTCGCCTGCGGTATGCAACCCCGCGAGGTAGACGAGAGCAAGACTGTCATCGATACCCGTGTCAACGTCGGCAAGCACTTTCAAACGCGTCATAAGGTCAAGTGTGACACGAAACATGCTCGGCCCGCAGAGCTAAACATGGGCAAAACAGGGATACAGACGAGTTTCCGCTGGTGCTGGCCGGGTTTACTAGTTCGTCGACATCGCTGCATCACCCACCGGAGCGGACTCCGGCAGCGGCATTTTCAGCTCGGCCAAGACCTCGCGCAGTCGCGTCGGGTAGTCGGTGATGATGCCGTCGACACCAGCGGCAATTTGCTCGCGCATGGTCTCCTTTTCATTTACGGTCCACGGCACCACCTTCATGCCGGCCTCATGCGCACGGGAGATTAGCTCCGGCGTGGCGACCGGGTGGTAGTCAGCATCTGACGGTGTCTTGCCGTAAGGAATGCTGTGCGTCGGCGAGAGCACCTGCACGCCGAGCTGCTTGGCGGCCTCGATGATGTCGCCATTGACCTCGTCGTAATTGACATCGCCAATCCAAGGAGAATCCTTCTTCCAGGTGGTCTCGTCCCACAGCATGACCAGCGGAATCTCCGGGTTCCGTTCCGCGACCAGCGGCAGCGAGCGCCAATCGAAGGACTGAATCATCACACGATTAGCCACACCCGCGCGGTCAATCTCGTCGAGAATCACATCGACGAACTCCTGCGGTTCTGCCGAGTCAGCGCGCTTTTCGCCCTCAATCTTGGTCTCAATGTTGAAGTGGATGTCCTGGTTGTCCTTAGTCAGCTCGAACAGCTCCGGCAGGGTCATCATCCTATTGCCCTTGATTGGCTCCGCATCCGGGAAGTCCTCGAGCTTCTTGTCACAGACCAGGGTTTGTACCTGCTCATAGGTGAGATCATGCACGAGCTTGCCGACGTACGGGTACTGCGGATCCCCCTCCGTCACTGGCTCGGTGTCCGAGCACTTATCGTCTTGGATCTCCGGATCGTGCCAGACCATAGGCACGCCATCCTTCGTCAGGACGATGTCCAGCTCCAACGTCGTAACGCCCAGCTCCAACGAGTTGATCATCGCCTGCTTGGACTCCTCCGTCCACTCACCGCGACCACCACGGTGCGACTGCAGATCAAAACCCTCCGGCAGCTTAGCCATCGCAGCCGGCCGCACATTCGCGGCCGCATTCAGCTCAGCAACCTGCTGCTTTTCAAAGGTCTTCTCTTCGCTCGACGTAGTGCTGACCGCGCTTGCACTGCTTGACGACGATGCCGCGTCGTTGTCTGCATCATTGCTGCAGGCTGCAATAGGAGAAATAGCAAACGCGCCCATAGCGATGGCCGCGATTGCGCGGCGCGTGCCGTGGACGCGTGAATTCTGAGGCTGCTCGCTCTGCTTGGTCCGTTCGTCAAGGATGGAGTCAGATGAGTTGTAAGAAGGCATGGCCGGTGTTTTTCCTCTTTGGGCTTAGTATTAGCGGCTTATGTTAGCGAGTTCATAGCGACGGCGTAGTACCGACAACACAGTATCGGCAACCTAGCGTCGGAGGTTTACGAAACACAGAAATCGGTGTGAAATCTGTGTGGTGCGCCACTACTGTAAAACGGTCTGACAGCACTCGCATCCGGAGAGCACGGGCTATAGATCAATTCCCCTCTGCCTTTGGAATCTCGCCTTCTTGAGCAACCTCTGCCCCATCCCAGGAGTACGTAACGGGAGCGTTGTACTGGTCTTTAAAGGCGAAGGCACCGCCGTCTTTAATCATTTTATTGACATCGAAGAAATTGACGGTCACAGTTTTGCCATCGCCTTCGACCGAGTTGATTGTCTGCGGACCACCGGCGGTACCCACGTACTCGCCCTTATGAAACAGCAGCACTGCACCAGAGGTAGTTGAGTGGGTAATTTCATTCTGTACTGCTGAGGCAAAGGTCAATTCGCTGGTGGTATCCCAGTTCGTATTGTCCGTGACTGTCCAACCGCTGCCATTGCCACCTTCCATTGAGTTCAGGTCGGCAACCGCTTCTTCGAAAGCCTCTTCCTGGGTTGGAGCAGAAGAACCCCCATCGGTGTCGTTATCATCGACATCCGGATTGGGGGTATCTGCACTTTCACCGTCATCCTCGACAGTGGTGGTCGTAGTGATGGTGGTCGTTTCTTCATCTACCTGAGGGGCAGAGGTCGGTGCTGCGGTCTCATCAGTGGAGCAACCGGACAAAGCCACTACACCTGCGACCGCCGCGCTAACCAGCATCGACCCGCGACGAACTGAACGACCACTCATGGCTGGAACCTCTTCTGTTCTCTCAAGTTTTCTCAAGCACTTAGCTACGGCGGAGCATTACTTACTCATGTCCGACTCTGAATTGAGTTTACTTGGGAAAACTCAAGAGACCCCGGGAGTGTCCAAGAATTCTCGAAAGCTCTCGAAAATTCTCGGGAGTCCTTAGGAAGCGGGCTTCGCCCCGCCGGGAATCTTGCCCTCGTGGACGACGTGATCGCCGTTCCAGAAGAAGTGAACATTAGAGGTGAACTTGGCCGCATCAGCGTTCGGCGCACCTGCGGCCTCCTGGGCCTCCCAGTCGTGGTAGATGACCGAGATGTTCTTACCATCAGGGGTCGGCGTCACCTTGTTGATGTGCTGAGGCCGGTCAGAGTCCGTACCAATGAACTCACCCTTGTGGAACATCAACAGCACAGTGGAGGACTGAGCGTTGCCCTGCTTGGCCTGATCTGCGAGAGCAAAGCTCAAATCGCTACACGGGCTGAAGTTGGAGGTGCCAGTGTACTTCCACCCATCATGGTTGTTCGGACGCTCCCTGTTGACCTTATCCAGGGCCTCCTGGATTTCAGGTGCTGCCGGGTTCGGGGTACAGCTATCTGCCTTCGCCGGAGCCGGTGCCGGCACTGGGGCCGGTTCCGCCTGAGCCGCGGGAGCTGCAACGGCTCCACCTACTGCGGAGAAAACCATCGCGCCGGAAAGTACGGCGGAACTTGCCAGTCGTTGTACTCGGTGTCCTGTGTTTTGCATGAAAACCACACGCCTTCTGTCGTTTGGACTTCTGTCGTTGGACCACGCGGTGAGGCCTACGATACAAAAATGACTCTGGGATGCCAGTGTCAACTGACAATTCCCAGAGCCTTCTCGTGGTTAGCAAATGTTCTTTTTTACAGCAGCCAGCAGTTTCGACACCGAAGATTTTTTATCTAACAGTTCGATAAAGCCGGGTCGAAAGCCGGACTATTTTCCGGCTAGTTCGCCACTGCCCCCCCCCCC